>JACQHH010000148.1 GCA_016199125.1 Candidatus Lambdaproteobacteria bacterium | reverse complement strand
GAGATGCGCGGCAGCACCTCGAAGCCCTTGCCGATCAGCGTGGCGCCGCGCACCGGCTCCGCGATGCGGCCCGTGCGGATGGCGTAGCCCTCCTGCACGGAGAAGTTGAACTCGCCCGTGGCCGGGTTGACCGAGCCGCCTCCCATCTTCTTGGCATAGAGCCCGAAGTCGATGCTGGCGATCATGTCCCCGACCCGGTGCGGCCCGCGATCGATGTAGGTGTTGCGCATGCGCGAGACCGGCGCGTACTTGTACGATTCCCGGCGCGCCGAGCCGCTGCGCGGCACGCCCACCTGCGCCGCGCCGATGCGGTCGCTCAGATAGGCCCGCAGGATGCCCTGCTCGATGAGCACCGTGCGCTGGGCGGGCTGACCCTCGTCGTCCACGTTGAGCGAACCCCAATGATTGGTCAGCGTGCCGTCGTCGATGGCCGTCAGGATGGGCTGGGCCACGGGCTGCCCCAGCTTGCCGGCGAAGGGGGAGGCGTCCTTGCGGATGGCCTCGGTCTCCAGCGGGTGCCCGCAGGCTTCGTGGAAGATCACGCCGCCGAAGCCATTGCCCAGCACCACGGGCATCATGCCGCCCCGGATATAGCCCGCCCCGGCCATGCGGATGGCCGCCTGGGCCACCTGCCGCGCCAACCCGGCCACGTCCAGGCCCTGAAAGAACTCGTAGCCGCCCAATACGCCGGGCGATTCCGTGGCCGACTGGGGCCCGTCGCGCTCCTCGGCGATGGCCGAAAGGCGCAGCCGCGCGTATTGCCGCGCATCCTCCACCCACAGGCCCTCGCTGTTGGCGATGAGCACCGCGCGTTTCTTTTCGGCCAGTCCCGCGCCCACCTGGCGCACCGGGTCGCCCTGGCGCCGGGTCTCCTCGTCGAGCTGGCGCAACAGCGCCACGCGTTCGCGCTTGGGCACGCCCGAGGGATCAACCAGCACGGTGTGCCGGTCGTCCACGTGCCGCGCTTGCAGCGGGGCCATGCTTCCCGGCTGCCCGGCCGCATGGGCCTTGGCCAGGTTGCCGGTCAGGGTAAGCAGCTCGCTTTCGGCCGCATCGCTGCTGTAACCGTAGAACATCTGCCCGCCGAACAGCAGCCGCACGCCCACGCCAAAGGAATTGCCCGAGGCGATGCTGTCGATCTTGCGGTCCAGCAGATCGATGGACGAGGTCTCGGATTCCTCGGCGAACACCTCGGCGAAGTCCGCGCCCTTGGACAGTGCGTGACCGATGATCTTCTCGACGGTGCCTTGCGCAAGCATGCGGATGCCCTGGAAGGGGGTTGGGATTGGCCCGCGAAACCGATTGTGGTTACATGATAACAACGTGCCTGGAGCATGGCCAGCGCCGCCTTGCGCGTGGACCGGGCGCCGCTGCGCGCGTCACGCGGCGGGTCAGGACGCACCCGGCCCCGTGGCGCCGAGCAGATACCGCCTCTCCACTTTCACCGCGGATCGGACTGTCGTGCTGAATGCCGTCCTGCAAACGGAGCGTCTGTCGCTGCGGCCGCTGGTGCCGGCCGACGCGCGGCACCTGCAACAGTACGTGGTGCGCAACCGCGACTGGCTGGCGCCCTGGGAGCCCACGCACCCGGCCTCGTATTTCACCGCCGAAGGCCAGCGCAACATCCTGCTGCAATGCGAGGACGAGCGGCGCGCGGACACGGGCATCCTGTTCGGCATCTTCGAGCGCAACGGCGACCCCACCGAGGTGCTGGGGCGCATCAGCATCTCCGGCATCATGCGCGGCATCTGGCAGAACGGCTTCCTGGGGTATTCCATCGCCTGCTCGCGCGCCGGGCGTGGCTACATGACCGAGACCCTGCGGCGCGTGGTGCACTATGGCTTCATGGACCTGGGGCTGCACCGCTTGCAGGCCTCCATCATCCCGCGCAACCAGGCCTCCCTGCGCGTGGCGCAGAAATGCGACTTCCGCCACGAGGGCCGGGCACTGCGCTACCTGAAGATCAGCGACGTGTGGGAGGATCACGACATGTACGCCCTGACCTACGAGGAATTCACCCAGGGCGCCTGCCGCTGAGCGTCCCCGGCAAACGCGTGGATGCCTCCCTCGGAGGCTGGGACTGGTCAAGGCCCCGGGGCAGGGCTACACTGAGCCGTTTGGACCCATCAGGCGGGGGGGTATCCCGGGACGCGCCCCCTGCAACGCCAGCCGACACGGGGACCGCTCGGCGGTCCCCTGGCACACCGCATGCGTCCGGGGCATGCCGCCCGACCACGGGCGGCCCGCGCGGGCACGAGCCACCAACCGACTTTCGGCAGGAGACAGCCATGCTGCGACCGGACGACATCCATCAGGGCGCGGGATTTCGGCGTGTGACGATGGAGGCGGTAAACCCCACGCCTGACAGCAAGAAGTTGGCCCATCCCGCGCCATTCGCTCCACGCATCTTCGCGGACACGGCCACGCTGAGCGACATCCGCCCCCTCAAGGAGGGCGGCATCATCAACGGCGTGACCACCAATCCCTCGCTGATGAAGCGCGCCGGGGCCAAGTCGTGGAACGGGGCCCTGAAGATCATGCAGGAGATCGTGGACTACATGGCGCCGGCCCCGGTGTCCCTGGAGCTCACCGAGCTGCAACCGGAGAAGATGGTGGAGCAGGCCAAGCGCCTGGCGGGCATGGGCACAAACGTGGTGGTCAAGGTGCCCACGGGCGGCTACCAGGCCATCGACAAGGCACTCGATCCCTTCACCGGCCTCAAGGTGATGCGGGAGCTGTGGAAGCACGACATCAAGGTCAATGCGACGCTGATCTTCAATTCCACGCAAGCGTTCTGGGCCGCCAATGCGGGCGCCACGTATGTGTCGCCGTTCCTGGGGCGTCTGGCCGACTACCTCTACAAGCACGACCAGCCCGAGCGCGAGCCGGGCAATTCCCTGCACTTCCTGGAAGATCACAAGGCCCCGGAGGGCGGGCGTGACATCACGGCCAACACCCCCTACGTAGCCAATGACGGCTTGCGCAAGGACTCCGGCGTGCGGCTGATCAACGAGATTGTGGTGGTGTTCAACAACTACCGCATCACCACCGAGGTGCTGGCCGCTTCGTTCCGCAACGCCTCGCAGATGGCCGAGTGCCTGCTGGCGGGAGCGGACATTCTCACGGTACCCGCGCCGATCCTGATGGGCGTGGCCGACCATCCGCTGACCTTCGAGGGCATGAAGGCCTTTGTGGAAGACGCCAAGGTCTTCGAGAAATAGGGTTCCGCATCACGCGCTGGCGCCACGCCACCGGTTACAGGCGCCTCGCGCTCGCGCAACGCACCGACCCTGACGCGTCCCGACGGTTCCGCCCGGCGCACTCCACGACCCCGGCCTCCGGCGTGCGCCCCGCGGTGCCGGGCGATGGTCCCCACCCGCGTGGCCGGCCACGCCGGCGCGGCGCGCTTTTTCACCGTTCGACTTCGCTTAACGCCCGTTTCCGCCCATGGCCGATCTGCAACCCGTCAAAGGCACCCGCGATTTCTACCCGCAGGACATGCGCCTGCGCAACTGGCTGTTCGACATCTGGCGCCGCACGGCCCACCGCTTCGGCTTCGAGGAATATGACGCCTGCGTGCTGGAAAGCGAAGAACTGTACGTGCGCAAGGCCGGGGACGAAATCACCGGACAGCTCTACAACTTCGAGGACAAGGGAGGCCGGCGCATCGCCCTGCGTCCGGAGATGACCCCCTCGCTGGCGCGCATGATCCTGCAGCGGCAGAAGGCGCTCAACTTCCCCCTCAAGTGGTTCTCCATCCCCCAGTGCTTCCGCTACGAGCGCATGACGCGTGGGCGCAAGCGCGAGCACTACCAGTGGAACATGGACATCGTGGGCCAGGCGGCGCAGAGCGCCGAGGTGGAGATCATCTCCGCCCTGCTCTCCGCGTTGCAGGCCATGGGGCTGGGCTCCGAGCACGTCGTGCTGCACCTCAACGACCGCCGTTTGCTCAACGCGGTGCTGGATCACCTGGGGGTGCCGCAGCCGGCGCATCTGCCCGTGATGGTGGTGATGGACAAACGCGACAAGGTGAGCCCCGCGCAACTGGGTGAGCTGCTGGCCGAGCAGGGCTTGGCGCCCGTGCAGGTGGCCGGCCTGAACCGCATCCTGGGCATGGCCACGCTGGACGCGCTGCAAGGGGAGCTGGGCGCACTGCCCGTGCTGGACGACCTGCGGCGCCTGTTGGAACTGCTGGAGCGCGTAGGCTTCGGCGCATACGTGGCCTTCGACATCGCCATCGTGCGCGGCTTGAGCTACTACACCGGCACCGTGTTCGAGGTGCGCGACCGCGGCGCCGCCCTGCGCGCCATCTGTGGCGGCGGGCGCTACGATTCGCTGCTCTCAGCCTACGGGGGCGAGTCCATTCCGGCCATCGGGTTCGGCTTCGGCGACGTGGTGATTCTGGAGTTGCTCTCCGATCTGGGGCTGCTGCCCACCCTGCGCAGCGACGTGGATTACGCGGTGATCCCCTTTTCCGGGCAGCAGGCCGAGCCGGCCATGGAGCTGGGCCAGCGCCTGCGGCAGCTCGGCTTCAGCGCCAACGCGGACTTCAGCGGGCGCAAGCTCAAGCGCGCGCTGCAACACGCCGACGAGATCGGCGCGCGGCATGCGCTGTTGCTCATGCCCGAGGAATGGGCGCGGGGCGAGGTGGTGCTGCGGGACATGCGCAGCCACACCGAGGCGCGCGTGGCCGTGGACGCTTTCTTCGAGGGCTTGCGCAGCAGGCCCGGGCAGGGCGCCTGAATCGCCCTCGGGGCCGGCGCGGCGGTTCAGGGCCGTGCCTGACCGCCACGCGGCTGCGGGCGGCTCAGTTGATGGATGGCGGCGGCTCGTAGTGGCCCGGCAAGGAGGAATCCACGTTCATGCCCAACAACGCCAGCAGCAGCTTCTCGCGCTCGGCCACGTCCGGCGCTTCCAGCAGGGCCTGCTTCTCCACCGGCGTGAAGGGCAACGACATGGACAGCCCGTTGAGCAGCGGCAGCGGCTGCGCCGACCGCAGCGACGCCACGTCGAACTGGATACGGTGGTGCCGCCCGAAGGCCGCCAGGGCCTCCAGCAGCCGCTCGGCATTGGGCGGCACCAGCGGCATGCGCCGGTCGGCCGCAAATTCCCCGAAGGCCGCCCGCACGCGACGATAGCCCCGCTGCAATGGCAGCTCCTCCAGGATGCGGAAGCGCGAAATCCCCAACAAGACGATCAGGTAGCGGCCATCCTCGGTTTTCTCGCAACGCTCGAGGCGGCCCGCGCAGCCCACCCGGTACAGCTCAGGCTGCTGCAGCTCCGCGCCGGGCAGCGGCCGGTTGTCCTGTTGCGGTACGAAGGGCTGCACCAGTCCGATCGGCAGCCGCTCCGCCAGCGCATCCTCCATCATGTTGCGGTAGCGCTGCTCGAAGATGTGAAAAGGAATCGTGCTTCCTGGCAACAGCAGGGCGCCGGTGAGCGGAAACACGGGGAAGACCTCGGGCAGCGCGCCCTCGTTGGATTCGACGGAATTCTGCACGATCACCCTGCTCCGCAATGCGTGGCGCGCCTTCCCCGGCCGGTGCCGGGCGCGGGCTCGACGTTAAGAAAAGCATCCCACAATTGCAGCGTGGCGGTAAACCACCGCCGCGACGCGAGCGGAATGCGACACCCGGTCAAATCTGCGCGCGGCGGGCATTTCAGGGGCATCGGGGGTGCGCGCCGTGCCGCGCAGAAATCCGTTGACATGCCCCGTCCCGCTCAATACACAGGGAGGACGGGAGGGGGCCGCGTACACATCCTCGAAACGGCACATCGCGGAATCCGGCCCATTCCGGACATGCCCCAGGCGCGTGCGCGCCCAACCGGATCTGCCGTAGAGTCTGCCATGAGCACCACCCCGAGCAACCCTTCACGCGCCGCCCGTCCGGCAGGCCCGGCGGTCAACCGGCGGCGGGTGCTGGCCGCGGCGGCCACCGTGGCGGGCGCGGGGGGCCTGGCCGCGCTGTTGGCGGCCTGCGACCGCAAGCCCGCGCAGGGTCCGGGCACGGTCACCTCCAAGGATCAGCTCACCTGGGACCTGGTCACCTCCTGGCCCGCGGATTTTCCGCTGTTCGGCCAGGCGGCGCAACGCATCGCCGAGCACGTCACGCGCATGAGCGGCGGGCGGCTGACCATCAAGGTCTCGCCGGGCGGCGAAAAGGTGCCGCCCCTGGGCGTGTTCGACGCGGTGAGCAGCGGCCAGGCGGCCATGGGCCACAGCGCGGCCTACTACTGGAGCAAGAACCTGCCCGCGGCGCAGTTCTTCGCCGCCATTCCGTTCGGCATGAACGCCCAGCAGATCAACGCCTGGCTCCATGGCGGCGGCGGGCTGGCCCTGTGGCAGGAGCTGTACGAACCCTTCAACGTGGTCCCCTGGCCGGCCGGCAACGCGGGCGTGCGCATGGGCGGCTGGTTCCGCAATCCCATCGCCGACCGGCGCACGTTGCGCGGGCTGAAGATGCGCGTCGCGGGTCTGGCAGGGCGGGCCTTGGCCAAGCTGGGCGTTTCCCAGATTCTGCTCCCCGCCACCGAGGTCGTGGAGGCCTTGAGCCGCGGGGCCCTGGACGCCACCGAGTGGGTGGGGCCCTACAATGACGCCACCTTTGGCTTGCCGGAGGTGGCCAAGTTCTACTACTACCCAGGCTGGCAGGAGCCGGGCACGGCGCTGGAGCTGCTCGTGGACAAGCGCCGCTGGGACCCGCTCTCGGACGAACTCAAGACCATGCTGCAAATGGCCGCCGCCGACGCCAACCAGTGGATGCTCTGCGAGGCCGAGGCCCAGAACGCCAACTTCCTCACCGACCTGGTGGAGCGCAAGGGCGTGATGCTGCGCCGCTTCCCCGACGATGTGCTGCGCGCCGTGAAAAGCGCCGCCGCGGCGCTGGTGGACGAGTTGGCCAACCAGGACGACGCCGCGCGCAAGATTTACACAGCCTACCAAGCCTTCAAGCGCACCCACGACAAGTACAAGGAAGTCACGGAGTGGGCCTACCAGTACGCCGAATCCATCTAGCGGCGCTCTGAATCCAAATCGACATCAGGCGGTACATCCCCGGCCCGGAGGCGGAGAGTGGCAACCTGCCGTCCGGGATGGCTATTTCCCGCCGCCCACACGTGGGGAGTCAGGCGCGGGGCCATGGCCTACTCGTACGTTACGAGTTCGCCGTCCGGGGCGGTGATGGTCACGCGGTTGCGCGCCGGATCGGTGTTGGCCTCGCAATGCCCTACCTGCCGCACGGCGATATGGTGCTCGCGCCCAAGTTCCTCCAACGCCGGTAACAGCGCCGCGTCGCCGATGACCTCCATGCGGTGCCCCATGTTGAACACCTGGTACAGCTCGGCCCAGGGCGTGCCGGTGACCTCGCGGATGGCGTGGAAGAGCGCCGGCGGGGGAAATGGCGAGTCCTTGACGTAGTGCACGCCCCGCCCGGCGTGGCGGCATTTGGTCTGCCCGCCGCCGGTGCAGTGCACCAGGGCCGAGATCAGGCCCCGCCGCCCATCCAGCAGCGGCTTGAGCAGTGGTGCGTAGCTGCGCGTGGGCGAGAGCAGTGCCCGCCCCACGCTCAAGGTCGAGCCGGGGAGGGGGTCGTGCAGATGATAGGGGCCGCAATAGCGCAGGTGCGCCGGCAGCTCCGGCTCGCAGCTTTCCGGGTAGCGCCGGGCATAGTCCGCATGCAACAGGTCGTGCCGGGCCGAGGTGAGCCCGTTGCTGCCGATGCCGCTGTTGGGCTCGCGCTCCCAGGCGGCTTGGCCATCGGAGGCCAGACCTATAATCACGTCGCCGGGCTTGACGTCGGCGTTGCTCACCACGGCGTCGCGCGGCAGGCGGGTCGTGACGGTGGCGTCCACGATCAGGGTGCGCACCAGGTCGCCCACGTCGGCCGTTTCGCCGCCGGTGGCGTGCACCGCCAGTCCCCAGCCGGCATAGGCCGCGCAGGCGTCGTCATAGCCCGCCAGCAACGCGCCCAGCACCTCGCCCGGCACCAGACGGGCATTGCGCCCGATGGTGTTGGAGAGCAGGAAGGGACCGGTGGCGCCCACGCAGAGCAGATCGTCGATGTTCATCACCAGGGCGTCCTGGGCGATGCCCCGGAACACGGCTGCATCGCCCCATTCGCGCCAGGCCACGTAGGCCAGCGCGGCCTTGGTGCCGGCGCCATCGGCGTGCATGGCCAGCACCTGCCCTGCGTCCCGGCCCAGCACGTCCGGCATCAGCTTGCAGAACGCCTGGGGAAACAGCCCGCGGTCGGCGTCGCGCAGCGCGGCGTGCACATCCTCTTTCTGGGGCGAGACGCCGCGGGCGCGGTAGCGTTCGCTGTTCATGGCGGATGCGGGACCTTGGCGAGGGGGATTGAAAAGTGCGCGGAGTGGCGCAGCGGCGCGAGCCCTGGGGCCACGCCTCCGGGCGGCTGCACAGCGCCATGGTTGCCGTCGCGAGCGAAAAATGCAATCCCGCCGGGTCGGAGGGCGACCCGGCGGGCACCGCCCTGAATGCCTCGGCACGGCGCGCCGCCAGCCCTGCCCGGTCTGCCACGTGCGGCGCAATATGCTATGCTGTACGGGTTGGCGCGCCGTAACCCCCTGGCGACTCTTCCCACAAGGCCCCAGGTTTTTTTCTGCAGAAACAGGCGACCCATGCTGGTGCTACCGGCCATCGATCTCAAGGGGGGCCGCTGCGTGCGCCTTGTGCAGGGCCGCGCCGATCACGAGACCGTGTACGACAACCACCCGGCGCGGGTGGCGCGGGCGTTCCAGGATGCCGGAGCGCGCATGCTGCACCTGGTGGACCTGGACGGCGCATTCGAGGGGGAGACGGCCAATCTGCAGGCCATCCAGGCCGTACGGGCGGCGGTGTCCATGCCCATCGAGCTGGGCGGCGGCATGCGCTCGGCCCAGGCCATCCGCGGCATGCTGGCCCTGGGTATCGATTCGGTGATCGTGGGCACCATGGCCGTGCAGGATGCCCTGGGGCTGGAGCATGCGCTCAAGGACGCCGGGCCCGGGCAGATTCAGCTCGGCATCGATGCCCGCGACGGCATGGTGTCCATCCGCGGCTGGCAGGAAGACACGGCGCTGGAGGCCGTGGCCTTTGCCCGGCACTGGCGCAGCCGGGGCATCGAGCGCGTGATCTTCACCGACATTTCCCGCGACGGGATGCTGCAAGGCCCCAACATCGAGGCCGTGCGCAACTTCGCGCGGGAGGCCGGCGTGCGCGTGACGGCTTCGGGCGGCGTGTCGCGGGCCGACGACATCCGGGCCCTGGAAGAGCTGGAGCCGCTGGGCGTGGATCGCGTGATCGTGGGCAAGGCCCTCTACGAGGGCACCCTGACCCTGGCGGAGGTGCTGTAGATGCTGGCCAAGCGCATCATCCCGTGCCTGGACATCAAGGAAGGCCGCGTGGTCAAGGGCGTGAGCTTCCTGGGCCTGCGCGACGCGGGGGACCCGCTGGAGCTGTCCCGCCGCTACAACGAGCAGTCCGCCGACGAACTGGTGTTCCTCGATATCACGGCCAGCCACGAGAACCGGGGGCTGACACTCGATCTGGCTGCGCGGCTGGCGCGCGAGCTGTTCATCCCCTTCACCATCGGCGGCGGCATTTCCAGCCTGGAGGACATTCACCGCATCGTCACGGCCGGCGCCGACAAGGTGTCCATCAATACCGCCGCCGTGCAGGAACCCCAGCTCATTTCCCGCGGGGCCCAGCGCTTCGGCTCGCAGTGCATCGTGGTGGCCATGGACGTCAAGCGCAGCGGCGACCATTGGGAGGTCTATACCCATGGCGGGCGCCGGCCCACCGGACTCGACGCCGAGCAGTGGGCGCAGGAGGTGCAGCGCCGCGGGGCTGGCGAAATCCTGCTCACCAGCATGGACGCCGACGGGCAGCTCACGGGCTACGATCTGGAGATCACGCGCCGCATCAGCGCCGCGCTGCACATTCCCGTGATTGCCTCCGGCGGCGGCGGCACGATCGACCACTTCTACGATGCGCTGACCGTGGGCCAGGCCGATGCGGTGCTGGCGGCGACCGTGTTTCACTACGGCACCTACACCGTGAGCCAGGTCAAGCAGGCCCTGCATGAGCGCGGTGTGCCGGTGCGCCTTACACCCGAGGTCGCCGCGCCGTTGTCCCGGGCAGCACACGATCCTGCTCCGCGCTAGCTCACGGGCGCACGACCCATGCCCGGCTGCCGGCGCCGCGCGGAGGCGCACCTATTCGCGCCCGCGCCCCGCGACGAACGCAGACGCCCCCGTGCGCCGCAGCGGCGTGCAGCTCATCAACGCCTGTTGAATCAGGAAGGGCCGCCGCCTGGGACGGCGGGAGCGGACTAGCCCTGGGCCCGCTGGGTCGCGCGGCAGGCGCTGCACACCCCGTGGAACACCAGCTCGTAGGACTGGGCGTGGAAATCGATGTCGTCCGGCAGGCGCGTCAGGCGGGGCGGCAGGGGCGGCAGCATCACGTCCTCGATGCCGTCGCAGGTGGTGCACACCAGATGATGGTGCTCCTCCGTGCGCGCGTCGTAGCGGGCCACCTGGCTGCGTGTGGGCACCTTGCGCAGCAGCCCGTGGCGGTGGAACTGGTCCACGATCTTGTACACCGTGGCCAGCGACAATGAGGGCAGCGCGTCGCGGATCTGCTCGTAGATTTCCTCGGGGCACGGATGGGCCTGCGATCCGGCCAGCAGCGCATAGATTTCCCGCCGCTGTTGCGTCACTTTCAGTCCCGCCTGGTGGCAACGCTCAGGAAAGCTGCGGATTTTCTCTTCTGCCGAAGCGACGTGTGCCATGCGATGATCCGGAGGAGGGCTCTTTTGTTCGCGCGGAGGTTGTGCTTGAATAATTCTTTTCTGACTACCTTTATCGCATAGGGGGCCGCGGTTGTAAATCGGCGAATCGACAGGATGGATGCGGGGCGCTGAAAAATCGCATTGAAATCGCTCATGAATTATATCAGCACGCGCGGCCACAGCGACGCTCTGCCCTTTCGCGAAACTGTGATGGCCGGCATGGCGCCCGACGGCGGGCTGTATCTGCCCGAGCGCATTCCCCAAGTGGCCGAACGTCTCGCCGAGTGGCGGCTGCTGGACTACCCTGCCCTCTGCGCGCAGGTCATGGCGCCGTTCATTGGCGACGAGCTCTCCGCGCGCACCCTGGAGCAGTTGATCGCGCGGGCCTATGCGACCTTCGACGATCCCCGCGTGACGCCCCTGCGGCAGGTGGGCCGCGTGGCGCTGGTGGAGCTGTTCCACGGCCCCACGCTGGCCTTCAAGGACGTGGCGCTGCAATTCCTGGGGAACCTGTTCGAGCACGAGCTGGCGCAGCGGGGCAGGCGCATGACCGTCGTGGGCGCCACCTCCGGCGACACGGGCAGCGCGGCCATCCAGGCCCTGCGCGGCAAGACGGGCGTCGAGGTGTTCATCCTCTATCCGCAGGGGCGCGTAAGCCCCATGCAGGAGCGGCAGATGACCACCGTCCCGGATGCCAACATCCACGCCATTGCCATCGAGGGCAGTTTCGACGATGCGCAGGCCATCGTGAAGGCCCTGTTCGCCGACCGCGCCTTCAACGCCCGCTACGGCCTGGGGGCGGTGAATTCCATCAACTGGGCGCGCGTGCTGGCGCAGATCGTGTACTTTTTCTACGCCTACCTGCGCCTCGCCTCCGACGACGGCCCCACCGGCCGTCCGGTCATCGCGCTGGGCGACCCGGTGCGCTTCGCGGTGCCCACGGGCAATTTCGGCCACATCTTCGCCGGGTACGTGGCCCGGCGCATGGGGTTGCCCATCGAGCGGCTGATCCTGGCCACCAACGCCAACGACATCCTGCACCGCTTCGTGCAGAGCGGCGTCTATGCCAAGGGCCCCGTGGTGCAGACCCTCAGTCCTTCCATGGACATCCAGGTGGCCAGCAATTTCGAGCGCTACCTGTTCGAGCTGGCCGACCGCGACGCCGCGCTGCTGGGCGCGTGGCTGGAGGAGTTCGGCGCCCATGGCTCGCTGCGCGTGGACGCGGCCAACGCCGAGCGCCTGCGAGGCGACTTCGTCTCCGTGGCCGTGGACGATGCGCAGACCCGCGAGACCATCGCCCAGGTGTACCGCGAGCACGGCTACCTGCTGGATCCGCACAGCGCCATCGGCTACCGGGCCGCGCAGGCGCACGAGGAGCCCGCGCTGCCCATGGTGGCCATGGCCACCGCGCACCCGGCCAAGTTCGCCGCTGCCATCAATGCGGCCATCGGCCGTCCGCCGGAGCTTCCGCCGGCGCTGGCGGCGTTGGCGGAGCTGCCCACGCGCCGCACCGTGCTGCCGGCGCATATCGATGCGGTGCGGGCGCACATCACTGCCACGGTGTCCGGGTAGGATGTGGCGCCTGATCGGCGAGCCGTGCCGCTCCCAGGGTGCAGGTCGATTACGGTCAAACGCAGCGATTGTGTTTTTGATTCCCCCCAAGGTGGCATGGAAATCAACCCCGTCGTCAGAGAAATCGTCGAGCAGCGCGTGCCGTTCAACAAGCTGCTGGGCCTCAAGCTGGAGAGCGTGGAGCGCGGCAAGGCTTCCATGCGCGTGGATTTCGATGAGAAGCTGATCGGCAATTTCGTCGCGCGCATCCTGCACGGCGGTGTCATCGCCACGCTGCTGGACACGGTGGGCGGCATCTCGGTGCTGTCCACGCTGGAACTGGAGCAGCAGCGGCGCGGCGTGGGCACGGTGGACATGCGGGTCGATTTCCTGCGCCCCGGCAAGGGCCAGTATTTCATCGGCACCAGCGAGGTGATCCGCCCCGGGCGCATTCTGGTCTCCACGCGCATGGACATGGTCAACGACCAGGGCGAGCTGATCGCCATCGGTCAGGCCATCTATCGCGTGAGCACCTCGGAAAGCGCCAAACCCATGAACGTCTGAGCGGCACCCCAAGGAGCCCATGGCCGGCGATCTGAAGAAACGCAAACCGCGCGACATCGTCTACGAGCAGGACCTCAAGGTCGAATGGCGCGACGGCATTGTGAGCCATTTCCCCTTCGTGGCGCTGCGCGACTCCTGCCCCTGCGCCAGTTGCGTGGACGAGCTGACCGGGCGCAAGGTGTTGGACAAAAGCAGCATTCCCACGGACATTTACATCAAGAAGGCCGACTACGTGGGCAACTACGCCATCCGCATCGACTGGAGCGACGGGCACGACACGGGCATCTACAGCTTCCGCTTCCTGCGCGACCTGTTCGACATGGCGGCGGCCAAGGGCTTTCCCACGGGCGGACCCTTTGCCCGCGAAAGCTGACGGGCACGGCAGGGGCGGGACAGTCCCCTCTCATCCAGCGGGCCCGCGGCGCTCCGCCGCAACGCGGCGGCAAGGCAGCGGGCGGCTGTACCGGTAACCGGGAACGGAGCAACATGATCAACGTGGCCATCATCGGCGCGGCCGGACTCTCCGGCCTGGAGCTGATCCGCATTCTCACCAGGCACCCCCACGCCTCGTTGCAGGTGCTCACGTCGGGCAAGTACGCCGGGCGCTCGGCCTGCGACGCCTTTCCGGAGTTGGGCGATGTGGAACTGGTGTTCCAGCAGCACGACGCGGCCCTCAACGGCTGCGACGTGGCCTTCCTGGCCATCCCCAACAAGGCCAGCATGGAGCTGGCGCCCAAGCTGCTGGCGCAGGGCCAGCGCGTGATCGATCTCTCCGGCGTGTTCCGCCTGCGCGATACCGAGGTGTTCCGCACGCACTACGGCTTTGCGCACACCGAGCCGGAAACGCTGAAGCAGGCCGTGTTCGGCTTCCCGGAGATCAATCGCGAGATCATCCCCGGTGCGAAGCTGATCGGCAATCCCGGCTGCTACCCCACCGGGGCGCTGCTGGGCCTGCTGCCCCTGGGCGACCTGATGGCCGAGCTGGCCGTGGCCCCGGTGATCGACGCCAAGTCGGGCGTCTCCGGCGCCGGCGGGCGCGTGGAGGACGACGCCACGAACTTCATGGAGGTCAACGAGAACTTCAAGGCCTACAAGGTGTTCGAACACCAGCACACCCCGGAGATCGAGCAGGTTCTCGAAGACTGCACGGCCTACGACCGCGGCCGCCACGGGGCGGTGGTGTTCACGCCTCATCTGCTGCCGCTGGGGCGGGGCATCCTCTCCACGATCTACCTGCACTTCAACGAGGCCATGGACCCGGACGCCATCCGGCGGCGCTTTGCCGACTTTGCGGCGCGGGAGCCTTTCGTGACCTTGCTGCCGGCCGGCCGCGGCGCGGAGCTGAAGATGGTGCAGGGCCGCAACGACTGCGTGATCAGCCTGTTCCACGACGCCACGGCGCAGAAGTGGGTGGTGCTCACGGCCATCGACAACCTGGTCAAGGGTGCCGCGGGCCAGGCGGTGCAGAACATGAACCTCATGTTCGGCGTCGACGAGACCGCAGGGCTCAAGTAGCCCGCTTCAAGGCGCTGGCGCCCGCCTTCGTGAGGCACGCGCCGCAACGGGCACCGCGGCAGGCGTCATTACGGTTGGCCGCGCGGCGGGGGGGCATCCCGCGCGGGGAGGTGCCGCACGGCATCGGCCGGCCACACCCCCAGCAGGGGCAGCGTGCGCTCGGCAATGCGCCGGAACACCGGCGCGGCCACGGAACCCCCGGAGCGGCCGCGCTCCGGCTCTTCCACCAGTACCAGGATGGTCAGCACCGGATCGCGGGCCGGCACGAAGCCCACAAAGCTGGCGATGAGCCGCGTCTTGGAATAGCCCCGCGCCTGGAACTCGTACTTTTCCGTGGTGCCCGTCTTGCCGGCCACAGCATAACCCGGCACGGCCGCCCGCGTGCCCGTCCCCGTCTCGTCCGCCACGACGTGCTCCATGTAGCCCACCATCTGCTCGGCGGTGCGCCGCGACAGCACGCGCCCCAGGGAGCGCCGCGCGTGGCGCTCCACCAGCGACCCGTCGCCGGCGCGCACTTCGCGCACCAGCACGGGCATCAGCAGCTCGCCACCGTTGGCCACCGCGTTGATGGCGGTGACGAGCTGCAGCGGGGAGACCAGGATGCCGTGTCCGAAGCTGATCGCGGCCTGATCCACCGGCGTCCAACGCTGCGCGGGCAGGACCATGCCCTCGGCCTCGCCGGCCAGGCGCCGGCCATCCTGGGTCTCGAAAATCCCCAGTCGCCCGCCGAAGCCGAAGCGCCGGATGTAGTCGTGAAACACGGGCACGGGAATCAGCGTGCCGATCTTGGCCGCGCAGATGTTGGACGAGACGCGGATGATACCCGCCGGATTCAACCAGCCGTGAGGCTTGGTGTCGTGGATCACGCTGTCGTAGAGCTCCATGGCGCCGTTTTCGCAGAAGATCAGCGTGTCCGGCTTGATCACCCCCTCCTCCAGCGCGATGGCGAGCGTGAGCACCTTGAACGTGGAGCCCGGCTCGTAGCCGCTGGTCACGGCCCGGTCGAAATAGGCCTCCTTGTCGTAGGCGCCGTAGTTGTTGGGATTGAAGCCGGGCACGTGGGCCATGGCCAGCACCTCGGCGCTGCGCGCATCCAGCACCACGGCCACGCCGCGCTTGGCTTCGCTGACCGCGACGCCCCGCGCCAGCTCGGTTTCGGCGAAGTACTGGATGGCCGGATGGATGGTCAGCATCACGCTGCCCCCCGCCGCCGGCGGCCCGCCCCGGGAGCGCAGCATCACGCGGCCCAGCGCGTCGGTGTCCAGCAGGCGCAGCTCCTCCTCGCCGGCCAGATAGGAATCGTAGGCGTATTCCAAACCCTCCAGGCCCTGGGTGTCCACGCCCGTGAACCCCAGCAGCGCGGCCGCCAGCTCCCGGCCGGGGTAGGTGCGGCGGAACTCCTGGGTAAAGGCCAGCCCGGGCAGCTCCAGCGCGCGCACCCGGGTCGCCTCCTGGGGCAGCAACTGACGCTTGATCCACACGAAGGGCCGCCTGGAGCGCAGCAGAGCCTCCAGCTCCGCGGCGGGCATGTCCAGCACGCGCGAAAGCCGGTAGGCCGTCACGCCCGGATTGTCGACGCGCGCGGGGTGCGCATAGAGCGAGTCGGCGGCGATGGAAACCGCCAGCCGCCGGCCAGTGCGGTCCAGGATCGGCCCGCGTTTGCCCCCAATGCGCAGGATGCGCTGGGACTGCCGGTCCTGCAGCGCCGAGAGCCGCTCGTGCTGCAGCACCTGCAGGTCGAAGGCCCGCCAGACCAGGAACAGCGCCAGCAGCCCCAGGCCCGTGGCGAGGAACAGCACGCGCGGCCGGAAGCCCCGGAAGCGCTGCGGAACGGGGTTAGCGAGATAGATCGGCAGCCGGGACATCCTGCTCCACCACGATCACCTGGCTGGGCACGGGCGGCACCAGGCCCAGCGTGTCCCGCGCCAGCGCATCGATGCGCTCGGGCCGGGAGAGAAAATCCGCCTCCACCTGCAACGGCTCCAGGCGCCGTTCCAGTTGCTCCAGTTGCGCCCGCAGGGCGGCCACCTCGAAGCCCAGGCGGATGTACTGGTAGCGCTGCCAGAGGTAGAACACGGCGCCTACGGTGATCAGCCCGGCACAGAACAGCATCAGGGCCAGCCGCGCGGCGCGCCGGGAGCGGGGCTGAACCTGTGTTCGGGACTTGTGATCCTGCATCGCCTGGCCTGCCATGGGGCCGCCCGGTTGCCCGCGGCGGACGGATCGCTACGAGATGCTCACGGCGCCGCGGTGCGCTCGAAGGCCCGCAGCTTGGCGCTGCGGCTGCGGGGATTCCGCGCCTGCTCCGCGGCCGAGGCGGTGAGCGGCTTGCGCGTGAGGATGCGCCCCAGCGGGGTGCGGCCGCACACGCAGGCCGGCATCCTGGGCGGGCACACGCACGGATCGGCCCAGGTGCGGAAGCGCGTCTTGACCAGCCGATCCTCCAACGAATGAAACGAAATGATCGCCAGGCGCCCGCCGGGCGCCAGCAGATCGGGGGCCATGGCCAGCAACGCCTCCAGTTCCCCCAACTCGTCGTTGACCTCCATGCGCAGCGCCTGGAAGGTGCGCGTGGCCGGGTGCAGGTGGCGGTGAAACTTGCGCGGCACCGCCGCCGAGACAATGGCCGCCAGGGCGCCGGTGGTGGCGATGGGCGCGCGTTGCCGCTGCTCCGCAATCGCCCGGGCGATGCGCGCCGCGAAGCGCTCCTCGCCGTACGTCTGGAGAATCTCCCGCAGCCGCTCGGGCTTGGCCCGGTTGACCAGCTCCAGGGCCGAGGGCGCGCCGCCCGTGGGATCCATGCGCATGTCCAGCGGCCCGTCGCGGGTGAAGGAAAATCCGCGCCCGGCCTCGTCCACCTGCGGCGAGGAGAGGCCCAGGTCGGCCAGCAGGAAGTCCACGCCGCCCGCGGGCAGGTGGCCGCCCACCTGGGAGAAGCGCAGATGCTTGAGCAGGATGCGCGCGCGGAAGGGCGCCAGGCGTTCCGCCGCGGCCGCCACCGCCGCGGGGTCGCGGTCGCTGCCGAACAGCTCGGCCTGGGGATGATCCTCCAGCAGCGCCAGGGCGTGGCCCGCGCCGCCCAGCGTGACATCGGCCAGGAGCCGCGCCCCGGCCGGCACCAGGCCGCGCACGGCCTCCAGCAGCACCGGCTGGTGCCGGAACGATTCGCCCATGGCGGCGCCTTGGCCCGCCGGCGACGGCCCATCCTCCTCCGGCGCAGCGGCGCCGCCGGCGGCATCTGCGGCAAGAGCCTTCATGGCGCTGTCCCTGGTGGGCTCCATCGTGCGGGGCTTGCGGGTGTGGAACTAGGGGGCGGGCGGCGCCGCCTCGCCCGCGCACGGCGCGCCGGCTGCGCGCCCGCCACGGCGTGGTCGTCACGCCGCTTCAGTGTAGGCACTCCCGCCTCGTCGCGCAAGCGAAGGCGAAATCGCCGGCCGGGGCGAATCGCGGCGAATGCCCGAGCCTCTGGCTCGGTTGACCCATGGGGGAAAAGCGGTTACCCATGGGAGACGGTCTCCGGCCGGAGGCCGTGCCTCCAAGCCACGCGCTCACGCGTCTCGCATTTCATCGACACGACCCATCCCGGATGCCGGTGCATGCTCCTCCGCCCAATGCGTTCAGACCCCCGGCGCCGTCGCTGCGGCTGAAGCCGGCGCATTGGGTGTTGCCGGCCCTGGTGCTGGCGGCGGGCACGGCCTGGACTTGGGTCGCCGACGTGGACCTGGCGCTGGCCCTGCGCTACTACGATCCCCTCGCGCCCAATCCCTTTCCCCTGGGCAGCCGGCCCCTGTGGGTCTGGCTCTACCGCTGGGCCATCTTTCCCTCGGTGCTGCTGTTCGTGGGCGGACTGCTGCTGGCCGCCTGGGCCTACGGCGATCCGCGGGGCCAGGGCGCCCGGCGGGCCGGCGTGCTGCTGATGCTGGCGCTGCTGCTGGGGCCCATGTTGCTGGTCAACGGGGTGTTCAAGGCGGGCTATGGACGCCCGCGGCCGCGGCAGGTGATCGAGCTGGGCGGCACCCAGCCCTTCCGGCCGGTGCTGCTGCCCACCTTCCGCGGCAACGAGGACGGCTTTCCCTCGGGCCATGCGGCGGCGGCCTACGCGCCCCTGGTGCTGTATTTCGTGCTGCGGCGGCGCCATGGGCGCGTGGCCTGGGCGGCGCTGGGCGCGTCGCTGGCCTTCGGCGGCGTGGTGAGCTACATGCGCATGATCCAGGGCGGGCACTTCTTTTCCGATGTGCTGTGGTCCGGGGGCGTGGTGTATTTCTCGGCCTATGCGGTGGCGCGTTGGCAGGGCCGGCGCGACGGCGTCGTGGCGCGCCGCTTCACGCGCGATCCGCCGCCCGTGCCCGCGCGACGCCGGAGCCTGGTGCGGGGCGGGGCGTTGCTGCTGGGGCTGCTGGTGCTGGGCGTGTACGCGGGGCGCCTGCCGTACTTCACCACGCTGGAATGGCGCGTGCCCGTGCCGCCGGGCGTGAGCCGGGGGCGCATCGCCATCGGCGCGGAGCAAGGCCGCCTGCGCATCGCCGAGCGGCCGGGGCTGGACGCGCTGCACCTGCGCGTGCGCATCGACGGGCGGGGCCTGCCCTGGGCCGCCGTGTGGGACGAGCGCCACGCGGACAGCGCCGCGCCCGGCGACGGCCTGACCCTGCGCTACGCCCTGCGCGAGCGCGGCATGCTGGGCCACTACGACGTGCGGGCCCGCATGGAAATGCCCCCCGGGTTCACGCTGGACGTGGAACGCCTCGCGCCGGACGAGGCGACGACGCCGGCGGCGGCCCAGGGGGCTCCAGAAAGCGCTCCATCCGCAGCGGACCAGTAGTCCGCAGGCATGACGCGCTTCAGGTCGGGCACACCGCAGATGGGCAGGTAACTGGGGGCGGGGCGGTGGGCGGCTGCTCGCCGCAGTGGATCAGTTGAAGGGGATGTAGAACGTGACGTGCTGGTAGGTCTGGCCGGCCAGCTCGGCCTGCTGCCCGCCGTCGGACTTGCTGGCCTCCACGCCCGAGACCTCCAGGCGGATGCCGATGCGCTCCCAGGTGTATTCCAGCCCGCCGAGCCAGCGCGTGAGCTGCAAGTCGGTGTGCAGGCCCTGGATGGTCTGGGGCACGCGGTCGATGCTGGATTTGTAACGTTCCACGGAGCCCACGCCGCCGCCGATGAACAGGTTGAAGGCGTCGTGCCGGCTCTCCAGCAGGTACAGGGTGACGTTGGCCGAGTACTGCACCCAGTTCTCGCGCAGGTCGCGCCCGGCGGCATCCTCGAACTTGCGCGCCACGGTCTGGCGGCTGGCGCCGATGCCCACGCGCCGCCAGAGAATCACCTCCAGCTCGCCCTTGGCGCCGGCGTCGAGCGGCTCGCCGGCGTAAGCGGCGTCGGGATCCAGCGGCGTGCGCTGCACCTCGCCGGAGGCCATCTCCGAATAATAGAAGCGCGCCAGGTGCTTGGCCGGCTGGGCCTGGGCCGGCAGGACGGCCGCCAGCAGCAGCGCCAGGGCAGCCGCCGGCAGCAGGGCGGCAGGAATTGCGCGTCGTAGCAGGGGCATGGTCATGCAGCGTCCGGTGTCCGGGGCGCGAAAATCCGCGCGTTCTCGGGTTCACCGCACTGTCATGCAATTCCGCGTCCAGACTGCACCGCCGCCGCGCCCGCCACACCATCGGGCCAGGGGGAGGCGCTGCCCGCGCCGCCGCCGGGCCGCGACCGCCGGTCGTCCGGGCGCCACCCGTGGCCGTCGCCGGGTTCAAAGGCGTTGGAGGAAGGCGGCGATGGCCGCGCCGATCTCGTGTGGGGAATCTTCCTGAATGAAGTGCCGGCCCGGCACCGTGATCTCTTGCTGATGCGGCCAGGTGCGGCAGAACTCGCGCTGCTTGCCCACCAGGATGCTGCCCGGGTCGGCATTGACGAACAGCTTGGGCACGGGCGCGGTGCACAGCCAGGCCCCGTAGTTGTTCACGATGTGCGTCACGTCCTCCGGCTCGCCGTCGATGGGAATCTGCCGCGGCCAAGTGAGCGTGGGCCGGCGCGATTCGCCCGGCTCCAGGTAGGGCTTGCGGTAGACGGCCATCTCCGCGTCGCTCAGGCCGCGCAGCACGCTGGCGGGCAGCACGCGCTCTACGAACATGTTCTTCTGCAGGATCATCTCCTCGCCGGCCGGCGAGCGGAAGCTCTGGAAGGCCCTGGCCGCATCGGGCGGCCAGTCGCTCCAGCTCAGCGGCTGCACGATGGACTCCATGTACACCAGGCCCCGCACGCGGTCGCGATGGCGGTCGGCCCAGTGGAAGCCCAGGCCCGAGCCCCAGTCGTGCACCACCAGCACCGCCGGCCCGCCCAGGCCCACGCCCTCGAACCAGGCGTCCAGGTAGCGGGCATGATCGGCAAAGGTATAGCGGCCCGCCGGGTTCTTGCCCGAGTCCCCCATGCCGATGAGGTCCGGCGCCAGGCAGCGCGCCTGGCCCGACACGTGCGGAATGATGTTGCGCCACAGGTAGCTGGAGGTGGGGTTGCCGTGCAGGAACACCACCGGCGGCCCGCTGCCCGTATCGACGTAACTCAGCGCCGAGTCCAGCACTTTCTGCCGCTTGCGCGGATGCGGATCGTCGGCGGAAATGGCGGCTTGGCTCATCGGCGTCTCTCGTGGGTGGTGGGTGCGGCGCGGGCCAGGCCGGCGCGGCGCGGGGGAGCGGGGTCAGGCCGGGTCGACGCCGGGCGCGTCCTCCTGGGGCAGGCCCCCGCCGGCGGCCGACCCGGCGCTGCCGTCCGCGGGCGGCTTGTCCATGGTGCGCCCCACGCGGCGGCAGGCGCGCAGGATGTCGTCGGCCAACACCGGGTCGGCTACGGCGCGGGCCAGCAGGATGCCGCCCACGCTGAGCGAGATGGTGGCCAGGGCCAGCTCGCGCGGGTCGGCCGCATCGGCCGGCTGGCGCGCCAGCAGCCCGATCAGGCCGCGCAGCTCCTGCTCGAAGGCGCGCTTGACCTCTTCCGGGGAGCGGGCCACCTCGGCCGCCAGGGCCGGCATGGGGCAGCCGATGTCCTGGCGCTCCAGGTGCTTGCGATTCAAGTACCGTCCCAGGAACAGCGGCAGCCAGTCGCGCCCCGCCTCGCCCAGGCCTTCCAGCCAGAAGCGGCCGCTTTCGCGCATGGCGGCGCGCACCGTCTCGGCCACCAGCGCACCCTTGGAGGCAAAGTAAGCATAAAAGCCCCCGTGGCTCAACCCCGAGGCGCGCATCAGCGCCTCCACGCTGGTGCTGCCGATGCCCTTGCGGCGCATCAGCCGGCCGGCCGAGCGCAGGATGCGGGCGCGGGTGGCCTCCTTGTGTTCCGGGCGATAGCGCATGGCTTCAACCTCATTGGCACGTCGGCATGATATCCATCATGCAATAGCCGCCCCACCCCTGGCAAGAGGCGCGTTGCGGAGACGCAAGGCGCTGTCAAGGTCGGTATCGGGCCTCTCCCCTTCGACAGTTCCACCAGCGGCCGACGGCTCCCGGAATCCATCGACGCGGCGGTGGTTGGCGGCCGGCCTCAGCCGCCACAACAAGAGCACGGGGAAACCACCGTTGCCCCGGGATGTTGTTGCCTCCTGCGGCACGTCACGCTAGCCCCGCAGGTCGGAAAGGGGCCGCCAGAAAGGCCGGGCCAGTTCGTGCTGCGCATTGCACACGCTCACCCCCGCGTCCGCCAGGTCGCGCGGAGAAATCCGCGCCAGCTCGCGGCGGGCGCGGGCGTTGTCGCGCCACGTGCGCAGGGTGCGGGCCACCCGGCGGGCCAGCGCGGCCAGGCGGCTCTCGCCGCCGATGTAAAGTTCCAGGGTTGTCATGTCGTGCTCCTGATCGGGGGGATTCTGCAATGTTGGTCGTGCGACTGGACTTCCCGCCGACGGGCCGCCGATCCCAATTGGGCGGGCGGTCGACCTGGCGGTTGAAGCGACTGCTCAGGCACATTCCGACTCGGCGATGCGTCTGCCTCCCTCGGGGGGGATGTTCCGCGCAACCTCGTGGCCGCCGGCCGGCCGGGCCGCCCAGCGCAGATGCTGCACAATGGCCTCGCGCACCAGTCCGGGATGGGTCAGGGGCGACATGTGCGCCGCTCCCGGCAGGATTGCCAGGCGGCTGCCCGGAATGACCTGGGCCGCCAGTTCGGCCATGCGCCGCTCCCGCGCGCCGGTGCATGCGCCATGGAGCACGGTGGTGGGCACGGCGATCCTGGCCAACGCCTCGGGCCGCGCCGGGTTGTCCGCCAGCGCCTGGGTGCCCAGCGCCACGCCCGGCGCCATGGCCGTCAGCCGCGCACGCTTGTCCTCGGGCAGGGCCCGCCAAGTGCCCTCGCCGTTGAAGGCATCGACGAACCAGGCCATGGCCGTGTCGTGCCGGTTGAGGCGCACCAACTCCCAGAAGCTTTCCACGCCGCGGCGCGCCTGCTCGAACAGCTCGGTCTCGCCCAGGTGCAACATCAGCCGGGGCAGGATGGGCTCGATCACCGCCAGGCTCAGCACGTCCACGCGAGCCCGCTCCGCCACGCGCAGCGCCACGGCCCCGCCATAGGAATGACCCACCACGTGAGCCCGGCCCCCGAGACGCCGCACTTCGGCTTCCACCAGCTCGGCCTCATCGTCGAGGGAAAACTCCCGCGCCCGCTCCAGCAGGCCCGTACGGCCGGAGCCGTGCAGATCGATGGCCGACAGTTGCCGCGCCGGCAGGTAGCCCTCCATCACCTGACGCCAGTGGCCGGCATGGTTGCCGCCCCCGTGCAGCAGCAGCACCGGCTCCGGCCACGCCACGCCCGGAGCCGCCGCGCGCGCCGCGAAGACCCCATCCCCAGCGCCCGGCTCCAGTTTCCGCACGCGCGCCGCAAAAGCGGGCGACACGCTGCTGCCCTGCAATGCCTCCCGCGTCCCGCCGTTGCTGCTCCCGTTTCCGTTCATCTCACCCTCCGTACAATTGCGGCGCCAAGATGCACGACTGCATATCATGCAATAACCGCCAGCTCCTTGGCGCATCAGGTTCATCCGCCCGAGCGGCAGATGTTTAGAATTATTACTATCATATAATAAGCTAATTGAAGGTTGTCAATCATATAATGAAGCAAGGTCCAGGAGCGCTGGATGGCCGTGGACACGGAGCGGACGGGGCGTGGAGCTGTGGAGACGTTGGCGCGGCGGGGAGTGCCCGCCCGCCCGACGCTTCAGGCGCCGATGGCACGGCGGCACAGCAGGCCGCGGCACGTGCATGTTCACGTGGCTTTCCCGCAGCAGTTGCGCAGCAGGCCGCACGGGCTGCCGGCTTCTTCGGCGGCGGTTGCGCTTCGCCGCGCCATCGACTAGAAATCTGGTGCGGGTGGAGCAGCAACCTTGCAGAACCCAACCGGGAAGACCGTGGGCAGGGCTTGGCGGGAAGCGCACGCCGAGGCCGGCGCGCGGCGTGCAGGCGTGAGGACGCAATGGCGGACTGGTATGAGAAGAAGACCTTCGGATCGCTGCCCGAGCGGGCGGCGGCACGCTTTGGGGACGCCGAGGCGCTCACCTTCCGGGAACGGCGCTACAGCTTTCGCGAGGTGGCGACACGCGTGGACGAGGTGGCCAAGGGGCTGATGGCGATCGGCGTGCAGCCGGGGGACAAGGTGTGTCTGTGGCTTAACAACTGCGCCGAGTGGATGTTCTTCATGTATGGCCTGGCCAAGATCGGCGCCGTGCAGGTGCCGGTCAACACGCGCTTCCGCACGGCCGACCTGTCCTACGTCATGCAGCAGTCCACCAGCACTACGCTGATCACCCACGACACCTGCGGACCGGTGGATTACCTGGGCATGGTGCGCGAATTGCTGCCCCTGGGGCAGGGGAGCAACGGCGGCACCCTGCACAGTGCCGAGTTTCCGGACATGCGGCGGGTGGTGATTTTCAGCGAACGCGCATACCCGGGCACCATCTCGTGGGCCGCCCTGCGCAAGGCCGCGCGGCAGGTGAGCGACGAGGCCCTGGCCGAGCGGGCCGCCGCGGTGCACCCGGACGACACGGTGTTCATCATGTACACCTCGGGCACCACGGGCTTTCCCAAGGGCGTGATGCATTCGCACAAGGTGATCCGCAACATCGAGGAACGCGCCGTGCGCATGGCCATCACCAAGAACGACGTGGTGCTGAATTATCTGCCCCTGTTTCACCTGTTCGGCTATGCCGAAGGGGCGCTGATGTCCATGTGCACCGGCGCCCGTCAGGTGATTACCGAGACGTTCAACGCCGACGAGTGCATCGCCCTCATCGAGTCCGAGCGCGCCACGCTGATGCATGGCTTCGAGACGCACCTCAAGGACCTCTGCGAGGCCCAGCAGCGCTCGCCCCACGACCTCTCCAGCCTGCGCACGGGGCTCTTTGCCGCGGGCATGCACAGCGCCACCAACATCAAGCGCAGGGCCGCCAGCGTGCTGGCGCCCATCAAGACCCTGACCGGCTACGGCATGAGCGAGATGGGCGTGGGCAGCCTGCTGTCCTCCCTGGACTCCAGCGAGGAGCAGCGCTGCGAAACCTCGGGCTATCCCATGAACGGCTACGAGTGCCGCATTGTGGACCCCCGGACCGGACGCGACATGCCCCTCGGCGAGCCGGGCGAGATGGTCTTCCGCGGCTATGGGCTGATGCAGGGCTACTTCCGCAAGGAAAAGGAGACCGCCGCCTGTTACGACGCGGAGGGCTGGTTCCACACGGGGGACATGGGCGTGATGCGCGCCGATGGCTACATCCGTTTCCTGGGGCGCTACAAGGACATGCTCAAGATCGGCGGGGAGAACGTGGACCCCATGGAGGTGGAAGGCTTCCTGCTGGAGCATCCGGGCGTACACCAGGTGTCCGTCGTCAGCTTTCCCGATCCACGGCTGACGGAGGTGCCCGTGGCCTTCGTGCAACCCAAGCCGGGCAGCGGCGTGAAACCGGCCGACCTCATCGCCTACTGCAAAGGCAGGATTGCCAGCTTCAAGGTGCCCCGCCACGTGATCTTCGTCGAGGAATTCCCCATGACCGCCTCGGGCAAGGTGCAGAAGGTCAAGTTGCGCGAGCTGGCGGTGCAGCAACTCAAGCCCACCTGAGCGCTGCAAGCCGGCACACCCGTTTTCGTCGGCACGTCGCGTCCATCCCGCGCGGGTTCCCCGCCCGCGGACCGTTCACCGGCGTTCCGGTTCCGGCTGTGCCCCCGACCGGGCTGGGCTACGGGTCCGGCAAGCCCCTGGGTCCGCATGGGCACCCACCGAGAAACCATTTTCTTTCCGGTGGCGTATCATAAGGAAAAGGACATTCGATACTGCGCGATACCAAGGGGCCCGGGGATGAGGGAGACGTTGCGGCAGACGGCACGACGCAGCACGACCGACCATCGTACGGACAGCAAGGAAGAGCCTGCGGCGGAACTGCTCATCGTCGACGACGATGCGGCCGTGCTCGAAGTGTTGCGCAAGATGCTGACCGGCCACCACTGGAACATCACCACGGCCGGCAACCCAGGCGAGGCGCTGGCCAGGCTGGCCAAGCATTCCTACGACCTGCTGCTGTGCGACGTGAACATGCCCCCCGGACGGGGCGGTCTGGAGCTGGTGCGTGCCGCCCACGGCCGCTTTGCGGACATGGCCACCATCATGATCTCCGGCGACGATGACCTGGCCGTGGGCCAGGAGGCGCTGGAGCTGGGGGCCTTCGGCTACCTGGTCAAGCCCGTCTCGCAGAACGAGATCGTGATCAATGTCAGCAACGCGCTGCACCGGCGCCGGTTGCGCCTGGAGAACCGCGCCTACCAGCACAACCTGCAGCAGGCGGTGGTGGATCGCACCAAGGAGCTGCTGGACACCATCGAGCAGCTTGAATTCGCCGAGCGCCAATTGCGCGGGTCGCACTACGAGGCCATCGAGCGCCTCACCCGCGCCGCCGAATACCGCGACGACCAGACCGGACAGCACCTGCAACGCATGAGCCGCTACTGCACGCTGCTGGGAGCCCGCACCGGCATGAGCAAGGACGAATGCGACCTGCTGCGTTCGGCCAGCCCCATGCACGACATCGGCAAGGTGGGCATTCCTGACGAGGTGCTGCTCAAGCCCGGCAAGCTCAGCGCGGCGGAGCGCGACATCATGCGGCGCCACCCCGAGATCGGCTTCCGCATTCTCTCAGGCTCCAAGTCGCCGCTGATGCAGATGGCCTCGACCATTGCCATCAGCCACCACGAGAAATTCGATGGCAGCGGCTATCCGCGCGGGGTCACCGGCGAGCGCATTCCGCTGACGGGGCGCATCGTGGCCATCGCGGACGTGTTCGACGCGCTGACCAGCGTGCGGGTCTATAAGCCCGCCCTGAGCACGGACCAGGCCTCCGAGATCATGCACAATGTCATGACCGGTCATTTCGATCCGGGGCTGCTGTCGGCTTTCTTCGGGGCCATCGACGAAGTGCTGTTGATCAAGGATCGATTCTCGGAAGAACAGCAGCACGGCGGCACCTCGCTGCATTCCTTTCCGTAAGCGCCGCCAAGCCCCCTCCCCGCCGGCGCCGGTTGCGAACACCCCTGACCGCACCTTCACAACTCGCCCCACCCACTGCGATGGGTGGCAAGCGGCGCGACTGCGCGCGGCACCGCGTGCTGGGGCGTCGTCGGCGGCCCCTTGCGGACGAAGGCAAGTCAGTTGATGTACATGTGCGCCAGGGGCCGCACCTCGCGGTCGGCCAGCACGTGGAAAGTGCGCACGCGTTTCAGCGTTTCCGCGGAGAGCGTGTCCAGGGGGACGTAGAGAATGTGGATGCCGCGCGAGGCCGCCAGGGAAAGCATTTCCGCCGATGGACCCTGGGTGGCCACGAACGCCACGATGGGCTTGCGCGACAGGTCGATGGCCGCCTTGAGCAGCAACTCGGCCCGGTTGCCCTGGCCTGCATAGCGCGGGTTGCCCCAGACCCGCGCATGGCCCGTGGGCGGATATAGCGAGAGCACGCCCCCATACTGGCAGCGGCTGATGCCCGGGCCGTCGAGCTTGACGCCGGGCTCGGTGGAATACAGCGCCAGGTCCGATTCGCCGGCGTGCTCCGCGAACCACATGCGCTCGTGGGGATACTGCCCTTCCTCGCCCGGGCGATGAAAGATCACCACCACCGGCCCCACGTCGCCGATACCCGGGAGCTGCTCGCGCACGATGATCTTGCCCAGGGGCAGGTTGCGCAGGGTCTCGCGCATGTCCAGCCCGTCCATCAGCGAGGCTTGCAGCTCGTGCAGGCGCACCTGCTGATCGGACAGGATGCGCCGGCACCGGTCGCGGATGTACTGGAAGAACGCCTCCAGGCGGCTGTCCTGCGGCAGGTGCGAAACATGGCGCTCGCCATCCTCCCAGCGCTCGTGCCACGAGCCCTCTTCCTGCTCCTCGGCGGGCTCCTGGAACTCCAGCGGCTCGCCTTCCAGTTCCTCCTGCACCGCGCGCGGCAGGCGCAGGCGCAGCACCAGCTTTTCGCCGTCCGCCTCGCCCGACTCCTCGTCCATCTTCAGTTCGGGCAGCGCCGAGTCCTCCTCGAAAAAGGGGTAATGGTCGATCAGGCGCAGGAGTTGAAAGGCAAAATCGTCGTTCACCGAGTTCTTGGCCGCCAGCAGAAACTGGTACTTGGAGGGCGTGAGCCGCCGCGCCACCAGCGCCAGGTTGCGCGCAAAGCGCTGCAGGATGTGCAGCCGCGACGGAGAGGGGCGCTCCTCCCATTCCCGGTGATAGAGCAGCACGCCGCCATTGAGGGCATTGGCCACCAGGTCGTAGGTGTCTGGGTGCGCGCCGCCCACCGGCCGCCGGCGCACCTCCTGCAGGAGCCGCCCGTGGGCCTCCACATACGCGTCGTAGGCCGCCTCGTATTCCTGCCCGCGCGTGTTGGGCAGCGGCATGAGCTGGGGATAGTCGGCGGTCGCCAAACCCACGCGCGCCAGCTCCCACGCATAGACGAAGTAGGGCATGTCGCCCAGGGCATAGGGCGCCGACTCGCGGCTGAGCGTGTACAGCGTGTGCTCGCGCTGGGTCACCGCGCCCGGCGGCACGGGTGTCTGGCGCTGCATGTGCTCGGCGATGCCTTCCACATGGGCCAGGCCGCAGACGAACAGCACGCGCCGGTGGGTGGCCGCCAGTCCGCGCAGGGCATGGGCCATCTGCGCTTCGCGCGCCTCGTCGTCGGAGCCCGGCTCGGCGAGGGCTGTCTGGCCGCGCGCGCCCTCCAGATAGGCCGCCAAGCCAATGCGAGTGATCAGGTAGGGATCGGGCGCGTGCACCGGTGCCGGGTCGTAGTCCAGCACGTCGCGATCCACGAAATGCACGGGCACGCCGGCGCCCAGGCCCAGCCGCACGGCTTCGATCAGCGAATCCTCCGGGGTCACCGGCACGATGCGCCGCAGCGATTCGATCTCCTCGGAAAAGTCCTCATAGGCCACCACGGACAAGTAGGGCAGGCGTTGCACGCCCTTGCGGATGGCGTCGGCCAGGGATTCGGGCAGCTCCACGGCCACGGCGTCGGGGCGCAACTCCATGAACGCCCGTCGCACCAGCCCGGCGAATTGCGCGTGGCCGTGCAGCGAGGGCACGCAATACACGTCGCCCAGGCGGATGTAGGGCGTGTGGCGCGTGGATGCGGTGCTGGCGCTCATGGATGGATTCGCTTTCCCCGCCCGCCGTCACGCTGCGTCCGCGGCGCGGGTCACGGGCCGCCGCTGCCGCGGGCCGCGGGCGGCGCCACAATCAGTTGCCGCTGCCGCGCGGCTTGAAACGCGTCAGCAGGAACTCCGCATCGGCATAGCTCAGCGTGGGACGCTGCCGCGGCGCGTGGGTGGGGTCCAGGAACAGCGCATGCTCCTCGCCCACGATCTGTTCGGTGGCTTGCTGGATGGCCTCGGGCGCCGAGATGCTCAGCCCGTCCATCAGCCGCTCGGCGAAGCGGATGATGTGCACCCCGTCGCGCGAAGAGACCGGCAGCTCGAACTGGTGGCAGCGGCCCAGGAACTCGCTGACCAGCTTGAGCAACTCCTCGTCGGCATAGGGCAGGTTCACCTTGAGAATCTCGTGCTCCCCCTCGGCGCTGGGAAAGCCCACGCGAATCTGCGGCTGCAGGCGCGAGAGGATGTACTCGGGAATCTCGTACGTGGACGAGTCGTCGTTCATGGTCACGCACAGGCGGAAGTCCGGGTGGGCGTGAATCTTGATCCCGGCCACGATGGATTCCACGTAGCGCCGGGTGTCCAGCAGCGGCGCAAGCGAGGCCCAGCTCTTCTCACTCATGCGGTTGCCTTCGTCCAGGATGCAGATACCCCCGGTGAGCATGGCCGTGGTCAGCGCCGAGGCATGGTAGCGGATCTGCTGCCCGGAGCTGATCACCGGCATCACCAGCAGGTCTTCGGGCCGCGTGTCGGAGGTGCACTGGAAGATGTACACCTGCTCCGTGAAGGTCTTGGCGATGGTGAAGGCCACCGTGGTCTTGCCCACGCCCGGATGACCCAGGATGCGCGGCGAGAGCGGCAGCTCCTCGGGACGATGCTGCGGCGGCTTGAGCCAGCAGGCGCGCAACTGGGCCTTGGTGGCCTCGGAGCCGACGGCCAGGATGGGCATGGTGTCCGGCAGCGCCAGACGCAACTCCACGCCGTCCACCAAGACACTGCGCTGCTGCGGGGAAACGGATGCGGATGATGAGGTCATCGGGCTTCCTTCAACGCTGCTCGACGGCATTGCGCAACTGTTCGCAGGACCGCTTCGCGGTACCGCCGGCCTGCGCTGCGGGTGAGGAACAAGGTTGCCAGAACTTCGGGACGCTGTAAAATTTTCATGGCCGCGCCCGCGGCGCACCCCATCGCTGCCACGAGATCACCCGCCATGGCCCAACTCAGCGTGCGCATCGTCAACCGCCTGGCAGAGGTGCCGCGCGCGCAATGGGATGCCCTGGTCGGCGCGCAGAGCCCCTTCCTGGAGTGGGACTGGCTGACCAGCCTGGAGGAGGCCGGCTG
>JACQHH010000147.1 GCA_016199125.1 Candidatus Lambdaproteobacteria bacterium | reverse complement strand
CCACCTGGGTCTGCTGGAGCATCATCTCCGAGATCCACACGGCATAGGGATCGTACCCGTCGCGCCAGGGCAGGGGCCGCCGGTGCCGGCGGAACCAGCCCGTCACGCGCCGGCGGATGTCCCTCACGGCCCCCGCGTCCGCCAGCAGGCGGTCATGCGGCCCGGACGGGTGCGCGGCGGAGTGGCCGGCGGCGGGTGCGCCCGGCTCGGGTCGGGCCGCGCGCGGGGAGGCAATCGGGCGGCGGGTCATGGGCTGTGCCTGTTCATTCGGGTTGCGCACCGGCCGGGGCGGCCTGCCCACGCGCGGCAGCGCCATGGCCCGCGCTTCCGACGGCGGCCGGGACGGGCTCTGCGCCGCTGGCGTCGGCCCGCACCGCGCGCACCGGCGGCGGCGAAACGAGGAACATGCACCCGGCGCCGGCGGCCATGCCGAACAGCACCCACAGGAACGCCTGGTAGTTGCCGAAGCGGTCGAACAGCAGCCCTCCCAGCAGCGGGCCCAGGGCCGCGGCCAGCACGGTGGCCGGCTGGGTCACCCCCAGGATCGTGCCGATGGACTTGCGCCCGAAGTAGTTGCCCCAGACCAACGCCAGCAGTTGCAGAAACGGTCCGTGCAGCAGCCCGTTGACGATCGCGTAAACCACCAGGTCCGCGGTGCTCCTGGCGTGCATGAGCAGGAACAGGCCCACCATTTCCCCCAGCATGCACACGCCCAGGCACACGCGCACGGGAATCCGCTCGGTGACGAAACCCCACAGGAACTTGGCGATCATTCCGATGAAGAAGAAGAACGACCAGGCGCTGCTGGCCTGGGTGCGCGTGAAGCCCACGCTCTCCAGGAAGGGCACCACGTGGGTGAAATACCCGGAGACGCAGACCGTGGCCATCATCACGCCGGCCAGCACGGTCCAGAACACGCGCGTGCGCACGGCCTGGGCCAGCGTCCACGAGTCTTCCCCCTGGGAGGCGCTGCCCGCGGCACGGGGCAGGGTCAGCTCCGGGTTGCCCTCCTGGCCGAGCTGCTCCGGCGCGTTGGCCATCAGCAGCAGGCCCGGCAGGCAGATCAGCGCCATGGCGATCAGGCCGTAGAGGGCAAAGGCCTGGCGCCAGCCCAGCGTCTCGATGAGCAGATTCTGGATGGGGATGAAGATCATGCCCCCGCCCGAGGCGCCCATCATGATGATGCCCAGCGCCCGCCCCCGCCGGCGCACGAACCAGCGGGTCACCGACGTGGCGCCGATGAGCTGGCCCACGCCCGCGTACATGGTGACGAAGATGACCGCGTAGAGCAGGTAGAATTGCCACAGGGCGTCGATGCGCGAGAGCAGCAGGAACGCCATGCCGCCCAACAGCCCCCCGGCCGGCATCAGCAGGCGTACGCCCACGCGATCCACCAGCATGCCCAGCAGGGGCGCCGTGAGCGCGCCGGCCACGGGGCCCAGCGCATAGCCCACGGCGATGGCGCTGCGGCTCCAGCCGAATTCCCGCTCCAGCGGCGTGATGTAGAGCCCGAACGTGACGCTGACGCTGAAGGTCACCAGGTTGGACAGCAGCACCACGCCCACGATGACCCAGCCGTAGTACAGCGCCGGCTCCAGGCGATGGGCGAGCGCGCGGGACAGGCGGGAGGACATGGGCTCTCATTTCGGGGTGCGGGATGGCCGGTGCCGGCGGCGCACGCCGCCGCGCAGCCGGCGTGCCCAAAACGATCCTTGCGTCATTTGCCGCGGGGGCGCAACCCCATTCGCCGGGCCGGGCGCGCCGCGGGCGCCGGCTGGCGCATGCGGTCCCCGGGACCAGCGCCCGACCCGTCGCGGCCCGTTTGACACGCCGCGGCGGAACGGTTTTCATGGACCCCCACGCGGCGAGCGGCCCGCGGCCGGACATCGCATTCCGCGTGCCCCGGCACGGGCGCAACCCATCAGGCGAACGGCGGCGATGTTTACGGGAATCGTGGAAGAGCTGGGCCGTGTGACGGCCCTGGAGCAGATCGAAGGCGGCTGGCACCTGGGCGTGCAGGGGCCGCTGGCGGCCGCAGGCACGGCCCTGGGCGACAGTGTGGCGGTCAACGGCGTGTGCCTGACCGTGGAGCATGTGCAAGGCCCCCGCCTGCGCTTCGGACTGGCGCCCGAGACCCTGCTGCGCACCAACCTGGGCGACCTGCGCGCGGGGGACCCGGTGAACCTGGAGCGCTCGCTGCCCGCCAACGGCCGCATCGACGGGCACTTCGTGCAGGGTCACGTGGACGGCACGGGCGTGCTGGTGGGCCGGGAGGTGGACGGCGACTCCCTGCGCTGCGCCGTGCAGGCCGACCCGGCCCTGCTGCGCTACATCGTGCCCAAGGGCTACGTGGCCCTGGACGGCACCAGCCTCACCGTGATCGACGTGCTGCCCGACCGCTTCACCTTCATGCTCATCGCCTACACGCGGCAGCATATCGCCCTGCCCCTGCGCGCGGCGGGCTGCCGCGTGAACATCGAGGTGGACATCCTGGCCAAGTACGCCGAGCGCTTCATGGCGCCGCGCTAGAAAATTCCCCCGCTGCCGCACCGTCGGGTGCAATGCGCCGGGTGCAATGCGCCGCGGCAGGCCGGCGCCCCCGCCGGCCATGCGCAGGGACTGCCGCGGTGCCACGGGTCAGGCCGGCGGCGCTGTGCCGGGCGGGGGCGGACGCATGCGCTCGGCCAGCAGGTCCAGGAAGGCCCGCACCTTGGGCGCCAGGTGTCGCCCGCTGGGGTACACCGCGTGCAGGGGCGCATCCGGCGACTGCCAGCGGGGCAGCAGTCGTTGCAGCCGTCCGGAACGGATGTCCCCGGCGCAGAGGTCGTGCGGGATCATGGCGATGCCCAGTCCGGCGGCCGTGGCTTCGCGCAGTACGTGAAAGTCGTTCACCACCAGCCGCGCCTGCATCGGCACGTCCGCCGCCGCGCCGTCCTGGGATTGCAGCGTCCACAGGGCCGGGCGCGGCAGGAGCCCGAAGTGAATGCCGTCGTGGGCCGCCAGCCCGGCCGGCGAGGTGGGGGTGCCGCGCCGCTGCAGGTAGGCCGGACTGGCCACCACCACGCGCCACTCGGCGCTCAGCCGCCGCCCCAGCAGGGTCGAATCGGCCAGACGCCCGGCCCGCACGGCCACGTCGAAGCCCTCGTCCACCAGATCCACCAGGCGGTCGGTGCACACCAGCTCCACCTGCACGTCCGGGTAGCGCAGCAGGAATTCGGCCAGGATCGCGCCCAGGTAGCCGTGGTTGACCGGCGCGGTCACGCGCAGCAGCCCCTGCGGCGCCTCCTGCATGCGCGTCACGGCCAGCGCGGCCTGCTCCATCTCCTCCACGATGCGCGCGCAGTGCTGCTGGTAGGCCCGCCCCACGTCGGTCAGGTGCAGCCGCCGCGTGGTGCGCTGCAGGAGCCGCGCGCCCAGGCGCTCCTCCAGCTCCGCCACCTTGCGGCTGACGGTGGACTTGGGCAGGTGCAGGGCGCGGGCGGCGGCCGTGAAGCTGCCCATGCGCACTACCCGTTCGAAGATCACCAGCTCGTTGAGGTCCATGCTCATTGAGGCGCAAGGCGCCCGTTGGAAGTGAGGCCGGCTGTCGCTCCCGGCCCGGCGGAGTCCTGCACGGATTGTTCTATTTACAGGACAACGAATCCATAAATTACATACTAATCTTATGGATTGTACAGTTCTAGTCTGATGGGGAGTGCACGCAAGGCGCCGCAAGGAGAGTCGCGGCGCCCGATCTTTTGCAGTTTTTCCCCTCAGCCAAGGAACACCACATGAGCACGAGCACCTGGAACATCGACACCGCCCATTCGGGCATCAGCTTCACCGTACGCCACATGGTGGTCTCCAAGGTCCGCGGCAAGTTCGCCGATTGGAAAGGCACGCTGACCCTGGACGAGGAGCATCCCGCGCAGGCCGTGGTGGAGGTGGCGATCAATGCCGCCAGCATCGAGACGGGCGTCGCCGACCGCGACAATCACCTGCGCTCCGCCGACTTCCTGGACGCGGCGCAATATCCGCAGATCGCCTTCCGCAGCACGGCGGTGAAACCGGCCGCCAAGGATCGCTTCAAGCTCAGCGGCGACCTGACCATCCGCGGCGTCACGCGGCCGGTGTCGCTGGACGTGGAGTTCGGCGGCCGCGCCCAGGACCCCTGGGGCAATCTGCGCGCCGGCTACAGCGCCCGCGTGCGCCTGGAGCGCAAGGACTTCGGCTTGCAGTGGAACCAGCTCCTGGAAGCCGGCGGCGTGCTGGTGGGCGAACAGGTGGACGTGGAGATCGAGCTGGAAGCGGTCAAGGCCGCCGCCACGGCCGCCGCCTGACAATCCGCGAGCCACGGGGAGCCGATGCAGCCCGCCGCTCGCGCCGCCCGCTGTCACGGACAGCGCGACTCCCGACCGGAGCGCTGGAAAGCGGTCGAATTTGGCCCGTCTTTGCGCTTGACGACCGCCGGGCGGGCATTGTACGGTATGAGATTGAATCTTGGCGAGCCGGGCGCAGGCCGGGCCACGCCGCAAAAGCCTGAAGAAATCTTCGGACAGCGGGCCATGCAAGCGACCGGATGGCATTACTTTTTCACCTTTTATTATTATTGGCGCTTTGTGCGCCTGCCCGGTCGATAAACCCGCGTCCGGGCAGGTCCTGCAAAGGGTCTGCCCTGACGGCCGCGCCGCAGGGAGCGATGAGTGCCCCGTGGCCGGGCGATTGAACAAGCAAGCAGCACGCAGAATCGACAAGGCTATGGGGAAAATTTCCTCATAGCCTTTTTTTGTGCCGGCGCTTCTCAGCACCTCATCGAGGCAAAGGAAGGACGAGCAATGATCATTCCCAAAGACAACAGGCTGTCCCCGGAAAAAGAACGTGAGCTGGAGGCCATCACGGGCGAGTTTGGCATCAGCCTGCACAGGATCGTCGGCGATCACCGCACCATCTACGCGATGGTCGGGGATGAGCGCCACGAGCTGCTGATCACTCGTCTGGAAGGGCTGGATTACGTGGAACGCGTGGACACCATTCAAACCCCCTACAAGCTGATGGCCAAGGACAGCGAGCTGGCCAATCATCGCATCCGCATCAACGGCACGGTGATCGGCGCCGGGTTCACGGTGATCGCGGGGCATTGCACCATCGACCCCAAGAATCCGTCCCTGTTCCTGGAGAGCGCCCAGGCCGTGAAGGAGGCCGGCGCGGACATGCTGCGCGGGGGCGTGTGGAAGCCGCGCACCAGTCCCCATTCCTACCAGGGCGACGCCAGGGCCCTGGACATCCTGATGGAAGCCAAGGCGCGCACGGGGCTGGCCGTGGACACCGAGGTGATGGACACCGAGCAGCTCCAACTGGCCCTGGACGCCGGCGTGGACATGTTGCAGGTGGGGGCGCGCAACGCGCTGAACTACGGGCTGCTGCGCGACATCGGGCGCAGCATCAAGAACCGCCCCACGGCCGTGCTGCTCAAGCGCGGCATGCACATGGGCAAGCTGGAGGAATTCATCCTGGCCGCCGAGTACATCGCGGCGCAGGGCAATCCCAACATCGTGCTCTGCCCGCGGGGCACCACGCCCACCATGGACGGCTACCGCAACCACCCGGACGAGTCGATCACCGTGCTGCTCAAGGAGAAGACCTGGGCGCCGGTGATCGTGGATCCGTCGCACTCGGTGGGCAAGGCCGCGTACGTGCCCTTCGCCTGCATGGCCGCGGCCGCGTACGGGGCCCACGGGCTGATCGTGGAAACCCACGTCAATCCCAAGGCCGGCATCGGCGACGACCCCAAGCAGGCGGTCACGCCGGACGTGCTGGCGCGGATCATCCGCGATGCGCGGGCCATCCACGCCATGCAGGCCGAGCAGGTGCAGGAACTGGCCCAGGCGTCGTAGGCCGCGCTCCTTCAGCGGCGTTGTAGGCGGCCCTTGCCATGCCGGCGCGTTGCAGGCGGCCGCGCCCGGCGTGCGCGTGGCGGCGCCGCGACCAGGGGCAGCCCGGCACGCCGCTACCAGGGGTAGCCCAGCATCAGGTACCACGCGCTCCGCTCCTCGCCCTGGGCCACTCCCAGGCGCACGGGCAGCTCGGCCATGTGCAGGCGCAGCTCCAGTCCCACGGACGAGCGCGACTCGTCGCTCAGCGCCGCCGCGTCGTCCGCCGCGTAGCCCAGCTCGTAGAACGGGGTCAGCTCCAGGCGCCCCCGCACGCGCCAGCGCAGCTCGGTGGCCAGCGCGCGGGTTTGGGCGGCGCGGAAGCGCATTTCGCGGAACCCGCGCAGGTAGGCGCTGCCCCCCAGGGGCGTGGCCGAGCCCACGCGATTGTTGGCGGCGATGAACTGCGCAAGCTGCTCGTTGAGCCGCTCGCAGGCCGCCTGCCCGGCGTCCGAGGTGCCGGCGGTGCAGTCGGTGGCCAGCGCCGCGCGCACCTCGTCGGCGGTGTCGTATTTGCTCTCCCGCCGGGTCACGGCCGCCGCGCTGAACATGCCGTGCAGGGCCCAGGTCAGCGCATCGCCCAGGGGCACGTAGCCCGTGACGGTGCCGGTGAGCGTCAGCGTGTCGCTCTGCCCCACGCGGCCCGCGGCCGTGGCGGCATTGAGGCCCAGACGATAGCCGCGGTGCGGGACCCGCGGCTCGTCCAGCTGCTGATAGGTCAGGCCCGCCAGCAGCGCCGTGGTGTTGACGTCGAACAGCTTCGCGCCGGGCAGGGGAATGCGCCGCTCGCCCTGGAAATAGCCGGCGAACCGCACACTGGACTGCGCGAGGCCCAGGTTGACGATCCAGGAGCGCTGCGCCAGCTCGAACTTGACGATGCCCCCGGCTCCCGCGCCCCGCACGCGCTGGTTGACCGCTTCGTCATCCGCGAAGCCGCGGGTGTAGCTGGTGTCCAGGCGCGCCTCGTTGACCGCCACGGCAAAGGCCGTCAGCCCCACCTGCTCGCCGCCCAGCGGCACGTCGGCGGCCACCACCCCGGCCGCGTCGACGGCGCCAAAGCTCTTGCCCGCGTACAGGTCGAGCCGCTCGCCGCTGACGTGCGTGTAGCCCACGGCGCCGCCCACGATGGGCCCCACGCCCTCCAGGCGCAGCAGCAGGGGCAGCACGCGCAGCTCCGCCGCCCCGCCCGTGACGGGCGGCAGCATGCTCGCCACGGCGCAGAGCAGGGCGGCCAGCAGAGGCCCCGCGGCGCGCTGCATCCCCGCCGGCCGGCGCGGGGCGGGTGGCATGGACGGCGTGTGCAAGTGCGGCATAGGGTGCGCCTCCCGGACGGATGGTGAACGGCAGCGCGGCGGAGCGGGTGCCACGGTGCGGGCCTCGTGCATCGCCCGGCATGGGCTGCCGGCGCGGGAGAGTGCGTGCACCTCACCCGCCGCGCCACAGGCCGCGCGCCAGCCCGATGCCGCGCAGTTTAGCAGCGCGGAGTGTTGCATCCTTGTAAATTCCGGCACAGGATGTCCGGCGTGATCAAAAAGTGACAATTGTGCGCGGAATGCGGGCCGGCGCGCGATAGGGGGGCCCTGTTTCCCGCTTGGCAGGCGAATCTGCGATGGCCTATGATTCATCCATGCAGCAGCCCGCCATCGAAGCAATCAAGCTGGTCAAGCGTTTCGGCGAGGTCACGGCGGTCGACGGCGTGAGCTTTACCGTGCGCCGGGGCAGCATCACGGCACTGCTGGGCGGCAACGGCGCAGGCAAGACCACCACGCTGTCGATCATGCTGGGACTGCTGCTGCCCACCAGCGGCGAGGCGCGCATCCTGGGCGAAAGCCTGGTGCATTACCGCCAGCGCATCCTGCCGCGCGTCAATTTTTCCTCGCCCTACGTGGATCTGCCCCAGCGGCTTACGGTGCGTCAGAACCTGCGCGTGTACGGCATGCTCTACGGCGTGCGGGGCCTGGGCGAGAAGATCGTGCGGCTGGCCCACGACCTGGAGCTGGACGACCTGCTGGAGCGCCCCCACCGCGAGCTCTCCGCCGGCCAGAAGACGCGCGTGGCGCTGGCCAAGGCGCTGATCAACGACCCCGACGTGCTGTTCATGGACGAGCCCACCGCCTCGCTGGATCCGGACATGGCCGACTACGCGCGCAGCCTGCTGCAGGCCTACCAGGCCCGCACGGGTGCCACGATCCTCATGGCCTCGCACAACATGACCGAGGTGGAGCGCATCTGCGACGACGTGCTGATGATGCGCCGCGGGCGCATCGTGGACCAGGGCTCGCCCCGCGAGCTGCTGGCGCGCTATGGCCGCAAGACGATGGAGGAGGTGTTCCTGGACATCGCGCGCGAGCGCCATGCCCACCCCTTCGGGCAGTCCGGCGCGGAGGCCGGCTCATGAACGCCGCCGTGCTGGGTTCGGCCGAGCGCGTGGCCGCCATGCTGCTGCGCTACGGCTATCTGCTGCGCGGCTCCTGGCCCCGGCTGCTGGAGCTGGTGTATTGGCCCACGGTGCAGATGATGCTCTGGGGCTTCATGACCAATTTCCTGGTCACCAACAGCACCTGGGTGGCCCAGGCGGCCGGGGTGCTCATCTCCGGCGTGCTGCTGTGGGACATCCTCTATCGCAGCCAGTTGGGCGTGGCCATGATGTTCCTGGAGGAGATGTACGCGCGCAACCTGGGGCAGCTCTTCGTCAGCCCCCTGCGACCGCTGGAATGGGTGATCTCGCTGGTCACGGTGAGCCTGCTGCGCACCCTGATCAGTTTCGTGGGCGCCTCGCTGCTGGCCATCCTCTTCTACCATTTCTCGATCTTTTCCCTGGGGTTCCCGCTGATCTTCTTTTTCTTCAACCTGATGGTGATGGGGTGGGCCATCGGGCTGGCCGTGTGCGGGCTGGTGCTGCGCTATGGCATGGGGGCGGAAAGCATGGCCTGGGTGGCCATTTTCGCCCTGGCGCCTTTCACGGGAATCTACTATCCCATCGGCAGCCTGCCGGCGCCCCTGCAGGTCTTCGCGCATCTGCTGCCGTCGAGCTACGTGTTCGAGGGCATGCGCGCGGTGCTGATCCAGCATGTCGTGCGTTACGACCTGTTGCGCAACGCGGTGGCGCTCAACGTGGTCTATATGGTACTGGGCACGATTGCCTTCCTGATCGCGTTCAGGGCCGCGCGCGTGCGGGGCATGCTTATACACGTGGGAGAATAGGCGCGTGGGAGAATAGGCGCGTGCCGCGGGGGTCGGCATTCCGGGGAGCAGCCGCATCAACAGGGGTAACCACTCTTATCGACCGGAGAGGGACTGCAGTAGTGGACACAGCGATGACTTCCCTGGACCTGACGTTCGCCGCATTGGCAGATCCCACCCGGCGCGCCATCCTGACGCGCCTGACGCAAGGCAGCGAAACCGTCACGCGCCTGGCGGAACCGTTTTCCATCTCGCTGCCCGCGGTGTCCAAGCACCTGCGCGTGCTGGAACGGGCGGGCCTCATCGAGCGGGAGCGCCAGGGGCGCACCCAGCGCTGCCGGCTGGTTGCCGTGCCGCTGTACGACGCCGCCCAGTGGATCGGCTCCTATGCGCGCTTCTGGGAGCTGCATTTTGCCGAGCTGGCCAAGGCCCTCGCACAAGATCCCGCAGCGCATCGTGACTAACCCCGATCCCGGCATGCGGCGCATCACGGCCTGCCGCCCGGCCCCCAGAGGACCGGGCGACGGCCTGCGCAGCCACGTCCCGCGAGGCCCACGCCGCGCCGGCCCGGCACGGGGGCGGGGCCCGCGCCGCGAAGCCCGGGCGGAGGCGGAATAGCGCCTATGGACGGCATGTTGCTTGGGCAGGCCCTGGTGCTGGGCCTGGTGCAGGGCCTGACCGAGTTCATTCCCATCAGCAGCACGGCGCACCTGCGCATCGTGCCGGCCGTGCTGGGCTGGCCCGATCCGGGCGCGGCGTTTTCCGCGGTGATCCAGCTCGGCACGCTGGCCGCGGTGCTGGTGTATTTCCAGGCCGACCTGCGGCGGCTGCTGGTCGCGGGTCTGCGCAGCTTGTGGAGCGCGCCGGCCCGCGCGACCCGGGACGCCCGCCTGGCCTGGGCCATCGTGGCGGGCAATGTGCCCATCGTGGCGCTGGGGCTGACCTTCCGCGGGGCGATCGAAACCCAGGCGCGCTCCCTGCCGCTGATCGCGGCCATGCTCATTGCCGTGGCGCTGCTGCTGGCCCTGGCCGAGCGCAGGGCCGCCCGCCGCCTGGGCGTGGAAGCCCTGCGCCTGCGGCAGGTGCTGGCCATCGGGCTGTGGCAGGCCCTGGCGCTGATTCCGGGCACCTCGCGCTCCGGGGCGACGATCCTGGGCGGGCTGCTGGCGGGTCTGCGGCGGGAGGATGCGGCGCGCTTCTCGTTTCTGCTGGGGGTGCCGGCCATCCTGGGCAGCGGCCTGCTGGAGCTGCACGCCCTGCTGTCCCATGGCGCCGGCAACGGCGGGCCGGCGCTGCTGCTGGGGCTGGCGGTCTCGGCCCTCAGCGGCTACGCGGCCATCGGCTTTCTGCTGCGCTTCCTGCGCACGCACAGCACGGCGGCGTTCATCGTCTATCGGCTGGCGCTGGGGGGGCTGGTGCTGGCCCTCTGGGCAGGGGGCCTGGTGCGCTGATGGCGGGCCGCCGGTCGGCCCGCGCGCGGTGTTGCGGCTAGGATGGGCTCATGAACCGACACTGTTTCCTGTGCAACAAGCCGCTGCCCGTGGAGCAGCGCACCACGGTATTCTGCAGCGCGCGCTGTGAGGAGCGCTACCGCCTGCTGCAAGCCGCCGCGCCGGCTTCCCCGCCCACGGCCCGGCCGGCGGCCGGCGCTACGAAAAGCGGATCACCTGGCGCACCACCTCGTCGCCGCGGATGACCGCCTCGAAGCCCGCGTTGATGTCCTCCAGGCGCATTTCCTTGGAGACCATGTCGTCCAGGTTGATCTTGCCCGCCTTGTAGAGCTCGTAGTAGCGCGGAATGTCTCCCTTCACCTGGGCCTGCCCGTAGAACACGCCCTTGACCGTCTTGTTGAGCATGACCATGGACAGCGGGTCGATGGGCAGGGCCTTGATGCTGGTGGCCCCGATTCCCACCAGGCACAGCGTGCCGCCCTTGCGGATGGCCCGGTAGCCGATGGCGGCGGTGGTATCCATGTGCGCCCCGCCCACCAGCTCCAGCGCATAGTCGCTGCCCAGGCCGTCGGTGATGGCCCTGATTTCCTTCACGTCCGCGCGCACGTCGCCCCGGCTGAGCACGGCGTGCGTGGCGCCGAATTTCTTGGCCAGCGCCAGCTTGCTCTCGTGCACGTCCACGGCGATGATCTTGCTGGCGCCGCTGAGCGCCGCCCCCTGGATGGCCGAAAGCCCCACGCCCCCGCAGCCGATGCAGGTCACCGTGTCGCCCGGGCGGATGTGGATGGCATTGGTCACCGAGCCGAAGCCCGTGGTGAATCCGCAGCCCAGCAGGCACAGCTTCTCCAGGGGGGCCTGGGCGTCGACCTTGATCACCGAGAATTCCGGCGCCACGGTGTACTCGGCAAAGGTGCTGATCATGGAAAAGTTGTTGATGTCGCTGCCGTCCTGCACGCGGTGCACGCGCCGGGTGCCGTCGGGCATGGTGCCCAGGGGCGAGGCGCTGCCCACGTCGCAGAGCATGGGCTGACCGCCCAGGCAGAAGCGGCACACCCCGCAGGAGGGGAAGAAGGACAGCACCACCTTGTCGCCCTTCTTCACGCTGCTCACGCCCGCGCCCACGTCCTGTACCACCCCCGCGCCCTCGTGGCCCAGGATCACCGGCACCGGCGTCGGCACGTCGCCGGCAAAGAAGTGCAGGTCGCTGTGGCAGATGCCCGTGGCCGACATCTTGACCAGCACCTCGCCCGCCTTGGGCGGATCGAGCTCGACGACCTCGACCACCATGGGCTTGCGAGGTTCGTACATGACGGCCGCTTTCATTTTCATGACGTCACCTGACTCGTGGGCATGCAGAGGGAGCGCGATCGCGCGGAAACGCCCGCACGCTAACAGATCGCCCCACCCACGGCAAGCCGCGCATGCCCGCGCAGAGCGGCCGCGGGCTGGACGCCGGCACGGCCGGAGCACCGTGACGCACATCCCACGCGGGCGCCGGCGCATGCAGGGTCTGCCGCGCGCGGGGCATGGCCGCGACGGGCGCAGCACGGTGCAACAAGCCGGAGCGGAATGGGAGGAGATCGGGCGCTGCGCCCGAGCGGGCGCATGCCGCCGAATGTCTATCTTGTGCGCCGGCCGGGACAGCCGGCGCGCGGGTGGGCGCTCAGCCTTTGATGGCCTGGTCGACCAGGGTGCGCAATTCGCCGCTGGCGTGCAACTCCAGCACGATGTCGCAGCCGCCGACGAATTTCCCGTCGATGTAGACCTGGGGAATGGTCGGCCAGTTGGAGAACTGCTTGATGGACTGGCGCAACTCCGGGTCCTGCAGCACGTCGCGGGTGGCGTAGGGTACGTCCAGATCGTTGAAGGCGTCGATGGTTGCCGCAGAAAATCCGCATTGCGGGAAACTCGGGTCGCCCTTCATGTAGATCAGGATCTTGTTGGACTCGATGTCGTGGCGGATGCGTTCCATGACGTCACCGCCCTCGCCCGCGGGGGGCTGGGGCGCCTGCTCCGCTCCGACGACCTTGAAAATGTTCTTGAAAGATGGCATCGCGCGTTCTCCTGGCCGGCACGAGTGGTTGCACCCTTGCGAAGGGCAGCGGTTCAATTAGGCTTATTTTATCCCGATTTACCGACAATGCAACGGGCGGCCTCGCCGCACGTCAATGTCACCGCACGGCCTCGCCGCACGTCAATGTCACGGTGCGGCCTCGCGTCGCCGTGCGGCCCCGGTGAAGCGCACCGGGACCCTCGGGGTTGCGGCGCGCGGGACTCAGACCCGGCCGGCGTCGAGTGCGGACTGCAGCATCTGCCGGTAGGCTTCCGCATTGTCCTCGCCCATCAGGTGCCCCACGCCGGGAATCTCGTGATACACGCCGT
>JACQHH010000144.1 GCA_016199125.1 Candidatus Lambdaproteobacteria bacterium | reverse complement strand
GCGCTGTTCACGGAAATGTACGGCTTTCCGCTCACGATCTACCTGCTGTCCGGCTGGCTGGGGAAGGCCTACCCGGTGCTGGAGCCTTTTTCGCACAAGTACGGCCACTTGTGGGTGGTGCTGCTGGGCGGATTGAACTGGGCCTGGGCGGCGGTGATGGGGCTGAGCTTGGCGCTGCAATTCGCCGGCTACGTGCTGCTCTCCAAGGGCTGGCGCCTGATACACGGCTCGCAAGGGGGCCTCGTCACCGCCGGCGTCTACGCCTATGCCCGCCATCCGCAGTATACCGGGCTGCTGTTGTTCATCCTGGGTTTCCTGGTGCAGTGGCCGACATTGCCCACTGTGCTGATGGCGCCCCTGCTGGCGCTGGCCTATGCACGCCTGGCCCGTAGCGAGGAACGGACGCTGCTGACCCGTTTCGGCGAGGCCTATCGACACTACGCGGGGCGTACGCCGATGTTCTTCCCCCCGCGGGACAGGTGGGCCGCGTTTCTGCGGGCCCAACCCATGCAACCCGTCGCGGCGGGCCCTCGCCCGGGCGCGCCGCCGACTTTCCCGGAGCGGCGGCCATGAAGGCGCAGCAGATGTCCCTCCACGCGCCGCCGCCGGACACGGCGCTCACCCGTCGGCGCTACGACCGCATTGCGCCCATATACGACCTCGTCGAATGGGGCATGGAATGGCGTTTCGTCCCCTGGCGCCGGGCGCTGTGGGCCTTGGTGCGGCCGGGCCACGTGCTGGAAGTGGGCGTGGGTACGGGCAAGAACCTGCCGTACCACCCGCCGGACGCAGAGATGACGGCGATCGATCTGTCCCCGCGCATGCTGGAGCGGGCGAGACGGCGCGCGCGGCGGCTCGGCTCGGCTGCGCGGATTGAATTGGCCGACGTGCAGGCGCTGCCCTTCCCCGATGCCAGCTTCGATACGGCCGCGGCCACGTTCGTGTTTTGCTCGGTGCCCGACCCGGTGCTGGGCTTGCGCGAGCTGCGCCGCGTGCTCAGGCCGGGCGGGCGGCTGCTGCTGTTGGAGCACGTGCTGTCCGAGCGCCCTTGGTTGCGGCGGCTGATGTGGCGTTTGGACCCGCTTCCGTACCACCTGTGGGGCGCGCATCTGAATCGCGAGACCGTGCACAGCGTCTCTGCGGCGGGGTTTGTGGATGTGGTGGCGGTCGAACTGTCGCTGGACATCGTCAAGCGCATCGAGGCTCAGGCGCCGGGCGGGCACGAGGAGACCGCAGGCCGCGGGCGGGTCTGACACGGCAAGAGGCGTGGCGACCGTTTTCAAAGGAGAACAACCATGGCTGGAAAGACCAGCGCAAAAGAAACCGCAGCGTGTTGCGGCGGGCAGGCCGTACGCCTGGGGCGCAAGGTGCGTGACCCGCTGTGCGGAATGTCCGTGGAGGTCAACAGCCCGTATCGGTTGGACCAGGGAGGCCGCAGCCACCGGTTCTGCAGCGAGGCCTGCCGGGCGGATTACGCCAAGGCCGTGAAAGGCGAGAGCGTGCCGGGCGTGACGTTCAACTGTGCGCTGCACCCGGAGGGGCGGCAGGACACGCCCGGGGAGTGCGCCGTGTGCGGGATGGCGTTGATGCCTGTGCGCTCCACCATTGCCGGTCATGCCGCGCAGCAATCCGGGGGCGGTTTGCTCGGGCGGTTGCGGGCGGCCCTGCGGCTGTAACGGTTGCACCGGACGAAGTAACTTCAGGAGGTTTCAGATGAAACTCAACATCAGGGCTTTCGCCATTGCCAGCGCTGTCGCCGCGGGCTTGCTGTTCACCCTGTGTGCGCTGCTGCTGGCTCTGGTGCCCAGTGTCGGCTACGTCTTTTTCAGCTTCCTCTTTCACATCGATTTGTCCCGCCTGGCCTACCCCATGAGCTGGGGAATCTTCTTCGCCGGGCTTGTCACATGGGTGGCAGGCATGTGGCTCGCGGCGGCAGGCGTGGCGTGGCTCTACAATCGGCTCGCCGTCGGATCGCAGGCGGGCGCGCCGTCACGGTAGGGAGAGAGCTTTGGATCGCACACTGCACATCGTAGGTGCCGGGCCGGCGGGCCTATCACTTTTGCACTGCGCATTGCCTGGACCGGTTCCGCACCCAGCCCGAGCGCTACGTCCGTGCCGAGGTGCCCACGTCTGCACACGTCGCCGGGCGCGCCGAGCCGGCCGGCGCAGCGTCTTACGCTGCTCCGCCGACCAATTTCGGGGGAGGGATGGATAACCACCAACCAGAGGAAGAGCCATGAACGTGAAGGATCCCGTGTGCGGCATGCAGGTCGACGAGTACCACGCTGCCGGGTCGATAAATTATAAGGGGCAGACCTACTATTTCTGCTGCGAAGGCTGCAAAACCAAGTTCGAGAAGAATCCGGAAGGCCATCTTCACGGGAGCAGCGGCACGGGCCATTCCGCGCACCACCATTGAGTTTCACATTCCCGTGCGGGTTCCGGAGCGCGGCCCGCACAGCCGTCCATTTTGGCGGCCGCGGATGCGTTTGCGTCGCAGCCCCTGCGAAAGCACTGCCGCGTGGGCCGCGGCACGGTCGCGGCTGGGCGTCGCGGTCGGTCCAACCGCCGTCTGGTTTCCTGCAAAGGAAACAGCGCGGCAAAGAGCTATAGATATAGACTTGACATATACCCTACTAATGTATCGTATCTGCAACAGACGGTGGCAGCCGCTGGCGCCTCTGCAAGACGAGCCATGAAAACGGTAACAGCAGGCCGGATGCGCATGGTTCGCGCAACACGTGCGTGGGCGCCGGCGGCATGGACGAGTGGATTGAGGGGCCATCGCCGCCGCCCGACGACGGACGCAGCGTTGTCATCCGCGACTCGGATCATGGGCTTGATGTAGCGAGTGCTGGCCCGCCAGCTTTGGCAAGGAGGCAATAATGAATCCGAATTCAAAACATTCGGCGATGTCGAGCGCGCATGAGCATGGCCAGCATCACAGCGGACAGTTTGACGCCGGTCCGGCGCTGAAGGACCCGGTCTGCGGAATGTCCGTTGGCGAGGACAGTCCGCACCAGGCGACGCACGATGGGCAGACAGTCTATTTCTGCTCCGCACATTGTCTGGCCAAGTTCACGGCCGATCCGGCCGCGTACCTGGAGACCAACCCGCCCGCAGCATCCGCCATACCGGCCCCGCGCGGCACGCGCTACGTGTGCCCCATGGACCCGGAGGTGAACCAGGATCATCCCGGCGCCTGCCCCAGGTGCGGCATGGCGCTGGAGCCCGAGTTGCCGGTGGGACCGGCCACGCGCACCGAGTACACGTGCCCCATGCACCCGGAGATCGTGCAGGACGCGCCGGGCAGTTGTCCCATCTGCGGCATGGCGCTGGAGCCGCGCACGGTGACGCTCGCGGACGAGGAAAATCCGGAGCTCAAGGATATGGCCAGGCGCTTCTGGGTGAGCCTGGCGCTGACGGTGCCGGTCGTGGCGATCGCCATGGGCCACTACGTTCCGGGCGATATCCTGGGACGACTCGCCGCTCCGCCGCTCCTGCGCTGGCTGGAACTGGCGCTGGCCACGCCGGTGGTGTTGTGGGGCGGCTGGCCGTTCTTCGTGCGCTTCTGGGTCTCGCTGGTCAACCGCAGCCTGAACATGTTCACGCTGATCGGACTGGGTACGGGGGTGGCGTGGCTCTATTCCGTCGTGGCCACCGCGGTGCCGTGGATCTTCCCGGCCTCGTTCCGCGGCGAATCCGGCGGCGTCGCGGTGTACTTCGAGGCCGCCGCGGTGATCGTCACGCTGGTGCTGCTGGGGCAGGTGCTGGAGCTCAAGGCGCGCAGCCAGACCGGCGCGGCCATCAAGGCCCTGCTGGGCTTGGCGCCCAAGACCGCGCGCCGCATCGCCGATGACGGCAGCGAGGCGGATGTCCCGCTGGAGCACGTGCAGGTGGGTGACCGTCTGCGCGTCCGTCCTGGCGAGAAGGTGCCGGTGGACGGAGTCGTGCTGGAGGGCACCAGTTCCCTCGACGAGTCCATGATCAGCGGCGAACCGATCCCGGTCGAGAAAGCGTCAGGGGATCGCGTAATCGGCGCCACCGTCAACGGCACAGGTTCCCTGGTCATGCGTGCCGAACGCGTGGGGGCGGAAACCCTGCTCAGCCGGATTGTACAGATGGTGGCGGAAGCCCAGCGCAGCCGGGCGCCGATCCAGAAGCTTGCCGACACGGTGGCGGGCTACTTCGTGCCCGCGGTGGTGGCCGTTGCCATCCTCACCTTCCTCGTCTGGGCCCTGTTCGGGCCCGCGCCGGCCATGGCTTTCGCCCTGATCAACGCGGTGGCCGTGCTGATCATCGCCTGTCCCTGCGC
>JACQHH010000143.1 GCA_016199125.1 Candidatus Lambdaproteobacteria bacterium | reverse complement strand
TCGCTGAAGCCATTGGGCGTGAGGTAATACGCATAGCGTCGCGGCGGCACCCTGGTGATCTTGATCCAGCCCTTCTTGACGCAGCGCTTGATGTACAGATTGGCCAGACCCACGGCGATACCCAGCTTGGCCGCAAACTGCCGCTGGGACTCGAAGCGGTTCTGCTCGATGTCCTGCAGCAACTCCAACGTGACAGTATCCGGTTCTTCTGCCATGCCGACTCTGCAGCCGACCGTCGCATGCGCCGCGGCGGCCTTGCCCTGTGGGGGTCAATTTGTGCGGGTGACATCACCCGGATGAACCTTGCGGCAACCCTGCAGCGCCCGCGTGCGATCGCCCGGCCCCGCGCGCAGTGACAGCAGCGCAGGCAACGCACTGGCGATCCATCCTGCCCAGGACCCGTCCGTGGCGCGTGCGTTCACAAAATGAACGATAAATCGGCGGCGGGTCGCCGTCAACCGAAATCGGCGCGGGTGGCACGCCGGCCCGTCCGGGAGGCTCGCGGCGACGCGGATCAGCGTGAACCCGTTTCCACGTCCGCGCGCAGCTCTTCGTAGACGGCCAGCGTCTGGGCGATGACGATGGGCAGGGCGAATTCGCGCTCGACGATTTCCCGGCCCCGGGCACCCATGCGGCGGCGCAACGCGGGATCGCCGATGAGCCGTTGCAGGGCATCGGCCAGGGCGGGTGCATCGCGCACCGGCACCAGCAGTCCGTTTTCCCCTGCGCGGGCGATCTCGCGGCATCCTGGGGCGTCCGTGCTGACGACGGGCCGCCCACAGGCGGCGGCTTCGATGAGCACGCGCGGGATGCCTTCGCGGTAGTAACTCGGCAGGCACACGATGTGCGACTGGGCCAGCACCTGGGGCATGTCGCCGCGGAAACCCCACCATTCCACGGCTCCTTCTTGTGCCCAGCGGGACAACTGGGCCTCGTCCACGCTCGACGGATTCCCCGGGTCCGGACGGCCCACCAGCACCATCCGCGCGGCGACGCCCCGCTCGCGCAGCATCCGCGCGGCCTGCACGAATTCGCCCACACCCTTGTCCCACAGCAGGCGGGAGGGCAGTATCACGCACACCGGCGGCGGCGGCTCGGGCTGAGGCCGGAATTCCTGCAGGTCCACGCCCGAACCCAGCACCAGCGCGGTCTGCTTCGGTGCGACCATGCCGTCCGCGGTGAACAGGGCCAGGTCATCGGGATTCTGGAAGATCACCCGGACGGACGGCCGGCGCAGGGCCAGGCGATACGCGGCCCGCGCCAGGCTCCGCAAGAGCCACGCGCGCGGCGACCCGGGGGAGAACACGTAGCCCAATCCGGTGATCGTGGCCACGGTGCGGGGCGTGCCGGCCAGGCGGGCCGCAATGCCGCCGTAGATGGTGGGCTTGATCGTGATGGTGTGCAGCAGATCGGGCCGTTCCTGGCGCAGCAGACGCCAGATGGCCACCAGGCTGCGCAACTCGGCCAGGGGGCTCATGCTGCGCCGCCCCAGCGGAATGGTGTGCACCGTGAACCCCGATTGCGCCAGCCGCGCCGCTTCCGGGTGAAACGGTGCGGCCACGCCCACTTCCCAGCTCTCGGCCAGCGCCGCCTGCGCCAGCGCCAGGCGATGGGTGCGGAAGAAGTCCAGATCGTTGACCAGGTAGAGCAGACGGCTCAAGTGTCACCTATGCGGTACCAAGGACAGCGCGCAAAAGGCCTGACCAGGCGGCGGGCGGGACGGGTGCCGGCACACGCGAACCGGCGGCGGCCGGAACGGGCTCCGGGGGGACCGGCCAATGCCGGTTCGGTCACGAGCGCGGCGCGGGGCTACAGCCGCCAGTGTACCACACCCGGCGGGGTCTGGGCCGGGTCCAGGATGCCCTTGACGTCGGCCACGAAGCCCTTGCCGTCGTGCAGCAGGCGCGTGATCGGCGGCCAGCCGCCGCCGCGGAAAGGCTCGTGGGCCACGGCCAGCACGACGGCCTGGGCCGGGCGCAGCCTGTCCAGCGGCACCAGGTCGATGCCATATTCATGGCGGGCCTCAGCGGGATCGGCGACCGGGTCGGCCACCTGCACCCGCAGACCGAATTCCTCCAGAGCCTGTACCACGTCGATCACCTTGGTGTTGCGCAGGTCGGGCACGTTTTCCTTGAAGGTCAGCCCCAGCACGGCCACGGAGGCTCCGCGCAATTGCACGTCCTGTGCGATGAGGCCCTTGATCACGCGATTCGCCACAAACAGGCTCATGCTGTCGTTGATGCGCCGCCCGGAGAGGATCACCTGCGGGTGCAGCCCGATCTTCTCCGCCTTGTGCGTGAGGTAGTACGGATCCACGCCGATGCAATGGCCGCCCACCAGTCCCGGGCGGAAATTGAGAAAATTCCACTTGGTGCCCGCGGCGGCCAGCACGTCCAGGGTGTCGATGCCCAACTTGTCGAAGATAACCGCCAGCTCGTTCATCAGCGCGATGTTCAGGTCGCGCTGGATGTTCTCGATGACCTTGGCCGCCTCGGCCGTGCGGATGGTGGGGGCGCGGTGCACGCCGGCCTGCACCACGCTGCCGTAGACCGCGGCCACGATGTCCAGGGTCGCCGCGTCCAACCCTGAGACCACCTTGGTGATGCTGGTGAACGTGTGCAGCTTGTCGCCGGGATTGATGCGCTCGGGCGAATAGCCCACGCTGAAGTCGACGCCGCAGCGCAGGCCCGACTCGCGCTCCAGCACGGGAACGCAGATCTCTTCCGTGGCGCCCGGATAGACCGTGGATTCGTAGACCGCAATGTCGCCCCGCTTGAGTTGCCTGCCGAGCAGCGTGGAGGCCCCGATCAGGGCGCCGAAATCGGGCTGCTTGGCCTGGTCCACGGGCGTGGGCACGGCCACGATGTGAAAATCCGCCCCAGCCAGGTCGGCCGGGTCGGAGGTGAAGTGAATGTCCGCCGCGCGCAGATCCTCCGGAGCCACCTCATGGGTCGAATCGCTGCCCGCGCGCAGCGCCGCGACGCGGCGGGAGTTGATGTCCAGGCCCACGACGTGACCCTGCCGCCCGAAGGCCACGGCCACCGGCAGACCCACGTAGCCCAGGCCGATCACCGAAAGCTTGCGATTGTGCGTCACCTTACTCGACTCCGAAATAGCCACGGTACCAGGTCACAAAATTGCGCACGCCGACGTCGATGGTGGTCTGGGGCGAGTAGCCGATGACCTGTTGAAGGTCCTTCACGTCGGCCTGGGTTGCGGGGACGTCGCCGGGCTGCATGGGCAGGTATACGCGCTGCGCCTTCCGCCCCAGGCACTGTTCCAGCGTATCGATGAAATCCGTGAGCCTGATCGAGCGGGCCGCGCCGATATTGTACAAGCGAAACGGGGCCGAGCTGCGCGCCGGATGAGCGGCGCCGCTGTCCCAAGCGGGGTCCGGCTGCGGCGCCACGTTCAGGATGCGTGTGACCCCCTCCACGATGTCGTCAACGTACGTGAAGTCGCGCTGCATGTCCCCATGGTTGAACACCTGGATCGGCTCTCCGGCCAGGATGGCCCGCGTGAACAGGAACAGCGCCATGTCCGGGCGGCCCCAGGGGCCGTAAACGGTGAAGAAACGCAGGCCCGTGGCCGGTACGCCGAAGAGGTGGCTGTAATTGTGCGCCATCAGCTCGTTGGCCTTCTTGGTGGCCGCGTAGAGGCTCACGGGGTGGCTGGTCGCATCGCGCGTGGAGAACGGAATGGCCGTGCTCAGCCCGTAGACCGAGCTGGTGGAGGCAAACACCAGGTGCTCCACCGGGTGCCGCCTGCAGCCTTCAAGGATGTTGAGGAAGCCGGTGACGTTGCTGTCGATATAGGTCTGGGGGTGCTCGATCGAATACCGCACGCCGGCCTGGGCGGCCAGGTGCACCACCCGCTCGGGCTTGTGCCGGGCGAACAGTTCGGCCACGCTGGCGGCATCCTCCAGCGACAGGCGGGCCTCGTGGAAGTGCGGATGGCCCGCGATGCGCTTCAGCCGAGCCTCCTTGAGCGATACGTCGTAATACGGATTGACATTGTCCAGGCCCACGACCTCGTGTCCCGCGTTGAGCAGGCGCAGGGCGAGATTGTTGCCGATGAAGCCGGCGGTGCCGGTGACCAGGATCTTCATATCAGGTCTCGCAAGTCTTGTGCAGCGGAGCGGCGACGGCGAGGTCAGCCGGCCCGGGCCCCGGATGGTGCGTCCCCGCTGTCAGCCGCGTCGGCGGGCAACAGGTGGGGCAACGTCAGCGCGAACCAAAACGGGATGCTCGTGACCATGTGCAGGCTGTAAGACTGCGCCTGGATCGCCAGCAGCAGTCCCAGCACCACCATGCGCCCCGGCGCAAAGCGCTGCGCCGCGTCCGACCCCGCCGGCGCCACCGTGCGCCACAGGCCCAGCAGCAGGGGCCACAGCAGCGCGCCCAGCCCCACCGCGCCCGCGGTGGCCAGCATCGAGAGCGGCGTGTTGTGGATGATCACAAAGCGCTGCGCCCCGTAGCGGCGGTTCACCTCGGGAATGAAATCGCTCCACGGGCCCGCGCCGAACAAGGGATTGTCCAGAGCCATGTGCAGCGCCATGCGGTAGGAGGCGATGCGGTCGCTGACATTGTTCGCCTTCACCGCCTCGATGCGCCGCGCCAGCCCCGCCAGATCGGCTTCATAGGCCCACACGAATAGCAGGAACACCGCCAGCACGGCCGCGCTCATGGCCAGGGAGAACAGAAACCGCGTCCGGGGCCGCGATGCCTTGCGCGCGAACAGGAGCCAGGCCAGGGCGCTCACGGCGAGCCCGATGACCAGCGAGCCCCAGGCCGCGGCGGACTGGGAGGCATAGAGCCCCAGCAGGCACAGCGCGGCCGCGCCCAGCAGCGCGGCGCGCAGCCACGGGCCGCGCCGGCCGGGCCGCAGCAGAAACCAGGCGGTCAGGGCCAACCCCAGCAGCAGCAGCCCGGCTGAATAGTTCGGATCATCCAGGATCCCGTAGGGCCGTATCAAGGCGTCGGGGCCCCGCACGTGGCCGGGCGTATAGGTGAATCCGGTGAGCCACTGCACGCAGATGTACAGCGCCCCCAGCACGCAAAAGCCCAGCACCCAGCCCAGCAGCCTCAGGCGGTTGCGCTGCGACCGGGCCGCGACCAGCGCCCCCGCGTACAGCGTCAGGTAGGATGCCAGCGACAGCAGGTTGACCCTGTACAGTCGCCAGTCGTGGGGATTGGACAGGTAGCCCAACGGCACGGCCAGCACGGCGAACAAGGCCAGCGCGGAAAGATACTTCGGCTGCACGAGCTCCCGCAGGCGCCCCTCGGCCAGCAATTTCAGCGCCAGCAGCAGCAGCAGCAGCGGCAGGTAGAGTTTGGCCAGGGAGTACGGCTTGTAGGTGACCAGCACGATGCAGAACTTGGTGAACAGGCCGCAGAGCACGAACCACAGGAAGCGGTCGTCGTGGAGCCATGCTCTGAGTCGTGCCACTGTCTGTGCCATGACCGCGTGATGACTCGTTGAGGTGGCTTCCGTCCCCGTCAGGAGCCCGGGCCCGCCGCACCGCACCGGTGGAGACGATGCGCGGGCCGGGGCCGGATCATTCCCAGCCAAAAGTGGCCGGGGGCTTGTGCGTGACGTCGTAGAATACCGCGTGAATACCGGGCAGGCGCAGCAGCTCATCGGCCAGGGGATTCAGGATCGACCAGTCGATACGCGCGAACTGCGCCGTCATGACGTCCTCGGAAACCACCGGACGCAGCACCAGGCATTCGCCATCGCCATTGGCCGAGAGGGGCAGCAGGATCACCAGCAGTTGAAAGATGATGCGCATCAGCCCATGCGCGCGCAGCGTCCGAGTGGCCACCGCGTCCGCCTCGCGCAACAGGTCCAGGCGGTCCTTGGTGCAGTAGGCGCGTCGGGGACGCAGGGTCGGCAGTGCCTGCGGCGCCAGCAGCGTGACGACACGGTTCAGCGAGCGGATTTCGTTGGTCAGGCGGATGGACGTGGCCTCCAGGGCCGCCCAGTCCCGCGGGCCCACGATGGCCGCCGGGGTGGTGTAGGTGCGTTGGTCCCCCTGCACGCCCACGGAGCGCACGGCCAGGCGCCGCCCCGCATATCCGGTGCCCGCCAGCACCTCGTCCAGCGCCGGCTCCCCGGCCGCCGCGGCGGGCGGTGCCTCGCCGGCGGAGCACAGCACGTTGATGGCCAGCCCGGGCCCGGGAAACGGGTGCCGCCATACGATGTCCTCGGGCAGCCCCAGCTCGGCGCCCAAGGCCCGCACCTCGTCCTTGTAGAGTTCCTTGAGCGGCTCCACCACCAGCCCGGCGGCGATCATTTCGGCAATGCCCTGCACGCGGTTGTGGTGGAACTTGATCACGTCGGCGTGCGCCGTGCCGCCCGATTCGATGATGTCCGGATACAGCGTGCCCTGGCCCAGCAGCCACTGTGCCGGGTCAAGGGCCATGCGCGCCAGGAAGTCGTCGCGCACGCGCAGGAAGGTCTCGCCGATGGCCTGCCGCTTGGCCTGGGGCTCCACCAGTCCCTGCACGGACTGGAGGAACACTTCGCTGGCATCGTGCAGGTCCACGTTGTGCCAGCCCAGTTGCGCGTAGCGGGCCATGATCTCCGCGGCCTCGTGCTTGCGCAGAAAGCCGGTGTCGATCAGCAGGCCGCGCACCCGGGCCTGGCCCAGCGCGCGCACGAGCAGGGCGAAGGCCACGGTGGAATCCACCCCACCGCTGAGAAACATGAGCACCGAGCGCGCGCCTACCTGCGCGCGGCAATCCTCGATGGCCTCGCGCATGTACTGGGCCATGCTCCAGCCGCCGGCGGCGCCGGTGAGCCGCGCGAAGTTGGCCAGCACCTGCCGTCCGCAGGGCGTGTCGGTCACCTCGGGGTGGAATTGCAGGCCGAAGAGCGGCCGCGACGCATGCTGCATCACGGCCACGGGGCACAGCGCGGTGTGGGCCAGGGTGAGGAATTCCGGCGGCGGCGCCACGACGGTGTCCCCGTGGCTCATCCACACCGACTGCTCGCCGTCCACGCCCGCCAGCAGCGGCGAGGCGGGCCCTTCGTCCAGGCGCAGCGTGGTCTTGCCATATTCCCCACGCCCCATGTTGCGCACGGTGCCGCCCAAGCGTTGGGCCAGCAACTGGTGCCCGTAGCACAGGCCCAGGATGGGCTTGTCCAGTTGGAGAATCTCGTCGTTGAAGGGGACGGCCTGCTCGCCGAAGACCGATTGCGGCCCGCCGGAGAGGATCACGCCCTTGGCTGCGGTCAGCTCGGCGGCCGACGCCATGGGCGAGAAGATGCGGGTGTAAATGCCAAGGTGGCGGATGCGTTTGGCAATCAGGTGGGCATACTGTCCGCCGAAATCGAGAATCGCTATGTAGTCATGACTCATCGACCGGCGATCCTATTCATTCTGGAAGCTGCCGATCGCATAAATCTGGAACTCGAACTCGTCGTCAATGATCGCCAGGGTGTCGGGCGCCTGCTCATCGTCCTCGGCCAACATCACGAACCAGCGATCCGAGGGAATGCCTTTCAAGTGCTGTTGAAACTCGTCCTTGGACTGGCCCTTCTCCATGACCAGCTCCGTGACGTTGAATGTTCCCCCGAGCACCCGCAACTGAAAAGGACTCACCTTGACGTGGATCTTTTTACCAATGTCCATGCACGTCCCTCTTTTTCTTTCTGCACAAGCCGGGCGCACGTTGCGCCGTCATCGATCGTTGCGCGGGGGTGCGCTGCCTGGCCGCCGCGATGCCCCTCGTTACGGTGTGCAACCCCTTGGACCAGCCTCGACTTTGGCTTTGACGCCCCTGGCGCTAGTTGCTATTTCATTGATGATTCTAACAACTGGCGGGAGTTCAACAAGCAAAAACGCATCGTGCATCACGCTGCGGCCGGAGACCTGGACGCGCCCGCCGGTCGTCTCCCGGATGGTTGCGTCGCTGTGCCAAGATCGCGACGCCCTCGACCGCCGCAGCGGGGCACGAGCGTCGGCAGCGCCGCGGACGGTGCGTGGAGGTGAGGCTGCCGGAGGCGCCTCGCAGCGATGTTCACTGGGCGCGGTTGCTTTTCACACGCCCCTATGGTTACCCAGGATACGACACAAAAATCAATCTGAACCTGACAAGTCGCTTTCCCCGCTGTGCGCCGTCTGCGTACGAACCACGAAGCCCAAGGAGCATCGGTCATGGCAGCTACCCTCTATACGGTTCGCAACCTCAAGCTGTTCAATCGCCTCAACAAGTGCATCAAGCAGGGAATTACTGACTTGCAGAACAAGGACTTCGAGTCCAGCCAGAACTACATGAACATGGCGCTGAAGACCGCCAAGTCGCTGGTGGACATTTCGGAGGACAAGTTCAAGGATCATTTTTCGCAGATCATCAAGGGGCTGAACACCTACATGGATTCCAAGGACGAGGACATCCTGGTTTCCACCAAGCCCAACTCCGTGCACTCCCAGCTCTGGGCGGTGCACAAGAAAATCTGCGACGAGTTCGGCATTCCCTATGTCGAGGACGTGGACGAGATGGAGGCCGCCATCAATAAACTCGTGGAGGATGGTAAGATCTCCTGAGGGTGTCCTCCCCGGCTGCCGCGGGTGCGCGGCGGCCAATTCAACAAAGGTGGGTGTGTCGATGGCGAGCAAATCCAAATCGAAGCAGCTGATCTACTGGTTTTCCGACCTGGGCATCAAAGACGTGCCCATCGTCGGCGGCAAAAATGCGTCGTTGGGCGAGATGTTCGCGAACCTTACGGAAAAAGGGGTGCGCGTGCCGGACGGCTATGCCATCTCCGCCTACGCCTACGAGTATTACGTGGATTCCAGCGGCATCCGCGGCGAGATCGAGCGGCTGCTCAAGGCGCTTGACCGGCACAACCTGGCGCAATTGGCCGAGACGGGCGGGCGCATCCGCGAGCTGATCCGCAGCGCGCCGCTGCCCGCGGACCTGGAGCAGGCCATCAAGGACGCCTACGATGAGCTGTGCCGGCGCTACGGCACGCAGGTGGACACCGCCGTGCGCTCCAGCGCCACCGCCGAAGACCTGCCCGATGCCTCATTCGCCGGGCAACAGGACACCTATCTCAACGTGAAGGGGTATGCGGCGCTGTTGCAGTCCTGCCGCAACTGTTTTGCCTCGCTGTTCACCGACCGGGCCATCGCCTACCGCGAAGAAAAGCAGTTCGACCATTTTTCCGTGGCGCTCTCCATCGCGGTGCAGAAGATGGTGCGCAGCGACCTGGCGGCGGCGGGCGTGATGTTCTCCATCGACACGGAGAGCGGCTTCAAGGACGCGGTGTATGTCACGGCCGGCTACGGCCTGGGAGAGAACGTGGTGCAGGGCTCCATCAACCCGGACGAGTGGTATGTGCACAAGCCCACGCTGCACAAGGGCCACCGCTCGATCATCTACGCACACCTGGGGGAAAAGCAGCAGAAGATGATCTACGTGGATCCGTCCAAGGGCAAAGGCACCGCCAACGTGCCCGTGCCCCAGGCGGAACGCGAGAAATTCTGCCTCACCGAGGACGAGGTGCTCGTGCTGTCCAAGTGGGCCTGCATCATCGAGGAGCACTATTCCGCCGAGGCCGGCTATTACAAGCCCATGGACATGGAGTGGGCCAAGGACGGGCAGTCTGGCGACCTGTTCATCGTGCAGGCCCGCCCGGAGACCGTGATTTCGCGCCGTGAGACGGGCGTGATCCGCCGCATCGTGCTGGAAAAGACCAGCAAGGAGCTGGCCCAGGGCATGGCCGTGGGGGACAACATCGGCACGGGCCCGGCGCACGTGATCAAGAGCGCCAAGGACATCGAGAGCTTCAAGCAAGGCGAGGTGCTGGTCACCGAGATGACCGACCCGGATTGGGTGCCGATCATGAAGATCGCGTCGGCCATTGTCACCGACCAGGGCGGGCGCACCTGCCACGCGGCCATCATCTCGCGCGAGCTGGGCATTCCCTGCATCGTGGGCACGGGCTCCGGCTCCCGCAGCATTCCGGGCGGAAAGGCGGTCACCGTGTCCTGCGCCGGGGGCAGCAAGGGCGTGGTCTACGAGGGCGTGCTGCCCTTCAAGGAAGAGACCATCCGCATCGAAGAGCTGGAGATGCCCAAGGTCAAGATGATGTTTCAGCAGAGCGACTCCGACCGGGCCTTTCCCGAATCGCGCTACCCCATCAAGGGCATTGGCCTGCTGCGCATGGACGAGCTGATCCGTGACGAGGTGAAGCTGCATCCGCTGGCTGCCCGCGACTATGCGAACTGGAAGAAGAACGGCGAAAACGAGGCCATCGTCAAGCAGATCGACGAGGTCTCGCGCGGTTACCCGGACAAGAGCGTCTACTTCGTGAACCGGCTCTCCCAGGGCATCGGCCAGATCGCCGCGGCGGTCTATCCCAAGCCGGTACACGTGTTGCTGCCGGACAGCCCCACGCGTCAGCTCGATGCGCTGATCGGCGGCAAGCAGTTCAGCTACGGCGAGGCGAATCCCATGCTGGGCCTGCGCGGCGCGGCGCGCTTCCATGAGCTGGACTACGAGGAGGCCTTCAAGCTGGAGGTGAGCGCCCTGGCCCGCGCGCGCAACGAGATGGGCCTCGACAACATCGCGGTGGTGGTCCCCGGCGCCCAGAGCGCCCGCGAGGCGGACACGGCCCTGGAACTGCTGGCCGACGCCGGACTGCAACAGGGCCAGCAAGGGCTGGCGGTGCTGCTGCTCTGCCGCACGCCCGCGCAGGCCATGGTGGTGGGCGAGCTGGCCGACAAGTTCGACGGCTTCATCCTGGACGTGGGCGAAACCGCCCAGTTGGCCCAGGGCATGGACCGCAGCAACACCCTGCTGGAGTTCTACTCCGAGCGGCATCCGGCGGTGGTGCAACTGGTGACCATCGCCGTCAGCGCGGCCAAGAAAGCCAGGAAGCCCATGGGGCTGACCAACATCGCCCCCGGCAACCTGAAGTTCTTCGCCGAGCAGCCCGCCTTCAAGAAGGCCAGCTACGTCGCCGTGCGGCCGGACGTGTTCATGGAGGCGCGGCAGTGGTTCCTGGAGGCCGAGGGCGCCGCGTAGGTCCGCGGCGCTAGGCCTGCCCCAGCAGGCTGGCGCGGGTGCGATCGATGATCTCCCGGGCTCCGCGGGCGATCAGACGCTCCACCAGCGCCTGCACCACCCGTGACGATTCGGCTGCGGTGCCCGTCTGGCGCTCCTCCACGCGTTGGGTGCCGTCCTGGGACACGACGCGGCAGGCCATGTCGAAGCGGCCGTCGCGCAGGGTGGCCAGCACGCCGATCGGCGCATAACAGCCGCCGCTGAGCCCGATCATCAGCGCCTTTTCCGCACGCACGCAGCGCTCGGTGTCCGCGTCCTGGATGCCCGCCACGATCTGCGCCATGTCCTCCCGCCCGGCCAGGTATTCGCAGCCCAGGGCGGCCTGGGCCGCCGCGGGAAGCAGGATGCCCGTATCGATGTATTCCTGGATGTGTCCCTGCAACTCCAACCGCAACAGGCCCGCGGCCGCCAGGATCACGCCGTCGAACTCCCGCACGGACTTTTCCACGCGCGTCGTGATGTTGCCGCGCAGGGGGCGGAACTGCAGGTCGGCGCGGAAGGCGCGGAGCTGGCTGGTGCGGCGGGGGCTGCTGGTGGCCAGCACGGCACCGGGAGGCAGTCGGGCGAGCCCCTTGCCGTGGCGCGTGACCAGCACGTCGCGCGGATCCTCGCGCCGGCCCACCGACACGGCGCAGAGGCCCGCCGGCAGATCGGATTCCACGTCCTTGAAGGAGCAGGTGGCCAGGTCGGCGCGGCCGTCGAGCACGGCTTCTTCCAGCGCCGTGTTGAAGATGCCGCGTTCCACGTTTTCGCCCATTTGCGTGATGGGCGTGCTCTGGAAGCGGTCCCCGTGAGTAGTGATCTCCACGATCTCGAATTCCAGCGCGGGATGCCGCGCCGCGATCCAGGCGATGATGGTGCGGGTCTGCTGCATGGCCAACGCGCTGGCGCGCGAGGCGACCTTGATCTTGCGTGGCAGGTTCACCGTGCTCGTTCCGAGGGTGGTCCGGCGAGGGGCCGTCGCGCGACGCAGCCCGCGGCGGCGCCAATTGAACCGGGATCAATTCCGGCGCGTCAATAGCACTGCACCGGCACCGCGCTCTTCGTGCGCCGGCGGCTCGTGCACACGTCCGCACCAGCGTGACGGTCGTCGGCTGCGTCACGGGCTGAGGGTGCGCGGGGCAATCGGCACGGGGTGCGACACGCCGCTTGCGCCTGGATCGGGCATCGTTCCGCAATCCGGAGGGCCCGGGGAGAGCCATGCCGAACCGTCATCGCACCCGTGAATGGGCTACTGCGGTCAATATCCGTGCATGTTCCCCGGCCCCGAAAAAACCGCGGCAGATATGTTACGATGACCGAACCTGGCGTCTCCGGCAACAGGAAAGGCCCGTTGTCGCCGATCAGTTTCCCTTGAATCTCCCGGGCCGTCCCGCGGGGGACGAGCGGCCGTCGATGCGGCTGCCGGACCCGACCGTCGTGGCGCACAGCATGAATGTTCGTCAGCCCATCAGCCCTGCCCGCCCATTCCGCTTCGCCCCTCTCCGCCGGCCCAGGATGCTTTTGCGACGCCCCGCAACGGCGCGGAGCACCGCGGCCGGCAGGGCGCATGCGCCCATGCCGCCCCGGCGTGCCCCGCCTGGGGGCGGCCGCTTGTGGGCGGGCACTGCCGCCGCGGCGCTGGGCATTGCGCTGCTGTGCGGCTTCTCAGCCAGTCCCGCGTGGGCCTACGAGCCCACGCTGGGAGAAATCTATACGCGCATCCTGGAGCGTTCCTCGGTCTATGCCGGGGCCATCCTGTCCCTGGAAAACATGGTCTACGATGCTCAGCCTGGGGTCATCGCCGAGGCCTCGCAAGAACAGACGGACCGCGAGCCGGCCGTCATGCCGGCCTGGGGCTTCCGCCAGCGCGTGTACTGGCTGCGGCGTGGGTTTCTGGCTATTGAAACCTTTGATATGGAAGGGAAACCTCTCCACTACTACTATGACGAAGGCTTTGGTGAAACTTCCGTCAACCTGGATGCGGTGCGCCAGTTCGAAACCGTGGACATCCTGCACCCCTTCCTGCCGTTCCTGGGTGAATCGCGCAGCGCCTGGGAAAAGGGCGCCACGACATGGGGCATTCTACCCCAGAGGGTGACGATCAATCGCACGCCCAAGGGCAACGTGCTGTACGGGCTCCAGGAAGCGCACGGCAAGGCCGTGTGGGTGGATGCGGTGGACTATCTCCCCCTGCGCGTGGAATCGGTGGCCCTGGGCGGCAACCACATCGCCGAGCTGCGCATCGAGTTTGGCCCCTACATGATTTTCGGTGAGCAAACCGATGAGTCGCGCAACCTAGTGTTTCCACGCAGCGTGCTGTTTCTGCTGAACGGGAGGCTGTTCAAGCGCTCCGTGCTGAAAGACATGGATTACGATCCCAATATGCGCGAATTTCCGCTCACGCGCCTGCGCCAGCGGGCCCAGGCCCTGCGCAGTCAATCGACCGCGGAGGCGTCCCGGCCATGATGCCCTGCCACGTGCCGCAGACCGCGCGGGCCCCACGCTCGGCCCCGCGGGCGTCCGTTCTGGGCCGCCGCCCGCCCGCGCGTCGGCGATGGGCCGTGCCGGCCGTACCGGGCGCGTTGTTGCTGGCCGCCGTGGTGCTGGCCTGGGCGCCCGCCGCGCCGCTCGCCGCACCGCGCGTACTGGTGGATCGGGTGCAGATCGTGGTGGACGAGCGCATGCTCACCGCGCGCGAGGTGACCTCGTACCGCGAGTTGCGCCTAGCCCAGATCACTGCCCAGTACAGCGGTGCCGAGCGCGAGAGCCTGTTGTCCACGCTGGACAACGACGTTGTCGATGAGCTGGTGCAGCGCCTGCTGCTGGAAAGCCGCGCCCGCGACCTGAAGATCACGGTCAGCGACGAGGAGTTGCAGGGACGCGTGGACGCCATCATCAGCCGCGATCCCGTCGCGGCCCGGCAGTACGCCGAGGACCAGCTCAAGGACTACGTGCTCAAGGATATCCTCACCCGCCGCGTGTTGCAGCGCGAGGTGTACGCCAATATCGCGATCCCCCGCGAGGAGGTGGCCGCCGAATGCCGGCGCCAGAACCACGATTCCCGGGAAATCGATGTGGGGCACATCCTGGTGCGTGGCCAGGACCCCCAGGCTCTGGACAAGGCGCGCGAGATCCGCCGCCGGCTGCTGGACGGCGCCCCCTTCGAAGCGCTGGCGGCGGCCGAATCGCAAGATCCCGCCGTGGCGCGCAACCGGGGACGCCTGGGGTTCATTTCACGGGGGCAATTCGTCAAGGCCTTCGAGGATGCGGCCTTCGGCCTGCCCGTGGGCACCGTCAGCGAGCCGGTGCACACCGAATTCGGCTACCATATCGTCAAGGTGTTCGGGGAGCGTGCCCGGCAGAACGTGGATTGCGAGCGGATGGATTCCGTGACCGCCAACCGGATTCACGACCAGCTTGCCGGCGAGGCCCGCGCCAAGGAGCTGCAGGCGTATTTCAAGCGCTTGCGCGCCGAGGCCGACATTCGCGTGCTGACGCCATGATGCTCGATGCACGACATCGCCGGCGCCTGGCGGCCCTGCTGGCCGGGGCATTGCTGGGCCTGTTGGCCCTGGGGGCCGCCGCCGCGCCCGCGGGTGCGCAGAGCCTGCTCAGTCAGCGCCCGCCCGCCCGCGATCCGGAGAGCATGCGCTACCTGCCCTTCGAGCCGGAGTTGGCGCTGCTGCCCACCGAGCCGCTGCCCGCGCCGCTGCCCGATGCGCTGTACGAGCTGGTGGAGCGGGGCCAGGGCGAACAGGCCTATGTATTGCTGCGGGTGCTGCTGGGGCAATTGCAGCGGGGCGCCGCCGACGGCACAGACGGCGCCGCGCGTTACCGCAGGCATCTGGCCTACCTGCTGCGCGCCGGCGAGCGCATCATGGCCGCCGAAGAGCAGGAGCGCCTCGCCCGCGGATTCGTGGAGCGCCATCCGGACGATCCGAATTTCCCCTGGGCGTTTTTCTACCTCACGCAGGCGCTGTTCCGGCAGGGCAAGCCCCTGGAAGAGTCGTTCTTCTTCGACGATGCAGCCCTGGACGCCTTGCCGGCCAGCGTGCAGTCCAGCTATTTTCGCATGCACGCCGAGTCGGCCACGCGGCAGCAGCACTATGCCCGCGCCGCCGAATTCCTGCTGCTGGAGCGCGACCGCCTGCCGGCCCTGGCCGCCAGCGACACGGAAATCCTGGACCTGCTGGAGCGGCTGCAGAGCGTGGAGGCGCTGGAGGCCTTCGTCGCGCAGCAGACCAGGCCGGATTGGCTGACGGCGCAGTTGCCCTTCCTGCGCATCCGCGTGCTGATCAACGTGGGGCGCCACGGGGACGCCCTGCTGGCCATCCAGCGCCTGCAACGCTCCGGGGAGGCCGTCTCCTCCGCGGCACAGAAGGCGCTGCGCACGGCGCGCGAGGAGATCGAGGATACGGTGACCACCGTGCCGCAGCGCATCGGCGTGCTGCTGCCCCTGGGTTCCAGCAGCGCAGCCCTGCGCGTGCTGGCCGGGGAGGTGCTCGACGGCCTGCGCCTGGCCTTGTCGCGCCGTCCCCCCACGCCGCAGGAGGGCGAGGGGCGCCTGGAGCGGCTGATCATGGCCGACCGCCCGCAGGCCGCCGTGCCGCCGTCCGGCGGAGACCCGGCGCGGGGCTACGAGCTGGTGATCCGCGATACGCGCAACGATCCGGAGCTGGTGCGGCGCGGCGTGCGCGAGCTGGTGCAGGACCAGCACGTGATCGGCATCATCGGGCCCATCGCACGCAACGAATCCCAGGCGGCGGTGGAGGAGGCCGCGGACCAGCACGTGCCGCTGATCTCGCTGTCCGTGTCGCTGGATCTGCCCCCGCGCAGCGGCTACGTGTTCCGTCACAGCAAGAGCGAGGAGGAGGAAATCGCTCACCTGGTGGCCTTTGCCATGGACTACCTGCACGCCGGGCGCTTTGTGCTGCTCTACCCCGCTTCGCGCTATGGGGAGCGCATGATGCGGCTGTTCTGGGACAACGTGGCGGCGCGGGGCGGGCACATCGTGGCCGTGGCGGGCTATGACATCTCCGGCGACCGCGACGGACAGTCCGACCTGAAGGGCATCTTCGAGGAAATTACCGGGCTCAACCGGCCTTTGGACGCGGCCGACACCGCCCTGCTGGATGCCGTGGGCGACCGGCGGCCGGATCCGATCGTCGACTTCGATGCGATCTTCGTCCCCATCGGCCCCAACAGCGCGGCCGATCTGCGCGTCATCGCCTCCTACCCCGTGACGGTGGACGCGGAGCGCGTGATGATCCTGGGCAATCGCTTCTGGAATGCGGAGTCCATTCTGGTGGCGGCCGAAGGCAAGCTGCGCAACGCGGTATTCGTCGATTCCTATGACCGCTCGGGCAAGGATGTGCAGAGCCAGGACTTCCGCAACAGGCACTTCCTGATGTACGGCCACCGGCTCAACTACCGCGCGCCGACCTACTACACCGCCATCGGCTACGACACCCTGAACATGCTGGAGAAGCTGGTGGAACAGACCCACACGCGGTCGCGGCGGGCTCTGGCGCAGGCGCTGCTGAAGATGCCGCCCTACGACGGCGTGACGGGCCTGACCACGTTTCTGGAGACCGGCGAGGCCGTCAAGGAATCCATGTTCTTCATGCTGGAAGGCACCAGCCAGCGGCGGGTCTTTCCCTAGCCGCGGGGCCGGCGCAAGGGCGCCACGGGCCGCCGACATGCGACCAGGAAAGCTGGGGCGCTAGGATTCGAACCTAGGAATGACGGGATCAAAACCCGCTGCCTTACCGCTTGGCTACGCCCCAGAGTCGCGCTGGTGGAGGCTTTCACGTTAGAGATTCCGACCGATTCTTGTCAACAGCCCATGGCCATTGCGCTGGCGTCACTAGGCACTCTGCAGGCGGTGTTGCAGCGCCGCATTCCGGCCGGCGCCAAGCCCCTGGCGGCGCTGCACTGCGATTCGCGGCGCGTGGCGGCGGGGGAGGGCTTCTTCGCCCTGGTGGGGGAGCGCTTCGACGGACACGACTTCATCGCCCAGGTCCTGACGCGGCGCCCGGGCGCGCTGGCGGTCTCCGACCCCGCGACTTATGCCACACTGGCCGCGCGGAATGATCTGGCCGGTACGGCGTTGCTGCTGGTGCGGCCTGGGCGTGAGAGCCTGGCGGAGCTGGCCGCAGCCGTCTACGGACACCCCTCGCGCGCCTTGCACCTGCTGGGAGTCACTGGCACCAACGGCAAGTCCACGGTGACCTACCTGGTGCAACAGCTTTGCGCCGCGCTGGGGCGGGAATGCGGCGTGATTGGCAGCCTGGGCATGGGCATCGGCGCCGAGCGCGCCCCCGGCGAGCGCACCACCCCGGAAGCCCCTGAAATAGAGGCGTTTCTGGCCCAATGCGTATCCCGGGGGGTGGGCACGGCGGCCATGGAGGTCAGCTCCATCGCCTTGGCCCAGCGCCGCACGCACGGGCTGCATTTCCACGCGGGGGCCTTCACCAACCTGACCCAGGATCACCTGGATTTTCACGGCAGCATGGCCCAGTACGGCCGCGACAAGGCGCGCCTGTTCCTGGAATACCCCCTGGATTGTGCAGTGCTGAATCTGGACGATCCGGTGGGGATCGAGCTGTTCACGGCGCTGGCGGCCGAGCATCCACGCATGCGCCGGCTGGGCTTTTCCTGCCAGGGGCGGCCGGGCGCGGCGCTGGCGGTGGAACGGCTGCAGACGAGTGCGGGCGGCAGCCGTGGCGTGCTGGTCGTGGAGGGCGCCCGCTGCGACTTCGCGCTTCCGCTTGCCGGGCACTTCAACGTGTCCAACATGCTGGCCGCGGTGGGCCTGCTGATGGCCACGGGCGCGGAGCCCGTCGCGCTGGCCGCCGCGCTGCCCGGCTGCACCGGCGCGCCGGGACGCTTCGAGCGCGTGCCCGTGCCCGGCGGATTCACCGCGGTGGTGGATTATGCCCACACGCCGGATGCGCTGGACAATGTGCTGCGCGCCGCGCGGGAGGTGGCCACGGGCCGGGTGCTGGTGCTGTTCGGCTGTGGCGGCGAACGCGACGTCATCAAGCGTCCCCTGATGGGCGCCGTGGCCGCGGAACTGGCCGATGTGGTGCTGGTCACCTCGGACAATCCCCGCGGCGAGTCCCCGCGCGCCATCATCGACGCCGTGCTGGCGGGGGTTCCTCCCGCGCGGGCCGGACGCGTGGAGGCGATGGAGGATCGCGCCGCGGCCATCGCCCATCTGCTGGGCCGGGCCCGGCCGGGCGATGTGGTGCTGCTGGCCGGCAAGGGCCACGAGCCGTACCAGGAGATCGGCGGCAAACGGCTGCCCTTCGACGACCGCGAGCAGGTGCGCCGCTGGGCCGCGCAACAGTAACCAGGGACACCCGGTACACGCCGGAGGCAATGCGGAACAGTCGGGGAGGGGAAAGGCAGGGAGGCCCGGGGGCCTCCCTTGGAGGGTCGCTACGCTGCGGAAGCGCTCAGGCTTAGCGCTTCATGGCCACCAAGTCGGCCAGCATCTCGTCGCTGGCGGTGATGGACTTGGCGTTGGCCTGGAATCCGCGCTGGGTTTCGATCATGCGCACGAATTCGGTGGAGAGATCCACGTTGGATTTCTCCAGGTTCTGCGAGCGCACGCTGCCGAAAGTGCCGTCGTTGGGGTTGCCCACCACCGGCCGCCCGGAGGTCAGCGATTCGGCGAACTTGTTGTCGCCCTGGCGCAGCAGGCCGGGGTTGTTCTGGAAGCGCGTGAGCACCAGGCGATAGACCGGCTGGATGGCGCCGTTGTCGAAGTGGCCGTTGATAATGCCGGCCGCGGTGATGTCGAAGCCCTCCAGGTTGCCCACCTTGCCGCCATCGGCCTCCAGCTTGCTCACCTTGGATTCCGCCGCGAACTGGGTGATGCCGTCCAGGCCCGTGCGCCCATCGGTGGGGTCGAACGGATTCGAGCCCAGGCCGAAATTGAGCCCGATGGTCTGCGGCGTCTCGAAGAAGGGCACCACGATCTGCGGGACGGGCACGCCCTCGTTGAGCGGCCGGCGCACCAGTTGCGGCGGGCCGGGCGGAATGAGCTGACCGGTGGGTCCCACCTGGCCGGGGCCGGCGGCCACGAACTGGCCGTTGGTGCTTTCCAGCAGGCGCCCGTTGTCCGCGAAGCGCAAGAAGCCGCCGCCCAGCGCCACGAGTTGCTCCGGGTTGCCCTGGAACTCGCCCGCGTTGAACACGGCGTACCATTGCCACTGGTTGCGCGATCCGCTGCCGGGGATGGGCTGGCCAGTAGCCGCATCGATCTGCTGCGGCGTGTCGGCCATCTTGCGGAACACGATGTTCATCACGTGCTCCCCGCCGCGCTCGTCGTACACGATGGCGCTGGTGGAGAAGTTGAACATTTCCGATTGGACGTTGGTGGGATCGAAAGGCACCGCGGGCACGGTGACTTCGGCGTTGAGGTTGGCCGCGATCCGCACGCCGGTGTTGTTGGTGCCGTCGCCGGTGGCCGTGGGCGGGCTGGTGAGGCCCACCATCTTGGCCTGCTTGGCGAAGCCCTGGATTTCGCCCGTGACGCGGTTGATGTCCTGCACCATCACCTTCTCGCCGGATGGCGCCACCAGCACGCCCTCCTTGTCGAAGTCAAAGTTGCCGGCACGGGAATAGAACGTGCGGCCGAATTCGTCCCGCAGCGTAAAGAAGCCATCGCCCTCGATGGCCAGGTCGGTGATGCGGGTCGAAGATTCGAGGCTGCCGGGCGTGAATTCACCCTGCACGCTGGCGATCGACACGCCTTTGCCGATCGTCTGCTTGGCCCCGCGCACCTGCGTGGCGAGCATGTCCTGAAAATTCACGCGGCTGGACTTGTAGCCGACCGTGTTCACGTTGGCGATGTTGGAGCCCACCACGGTCATGCCCTCGCCGTATGCATTCAAGGCGCTCGCGCCGGAATTCAATGCGAACATAGAAACCCTCTTCTCTTTCCTGAGGAATCGCGCGGCCAGGCCGCCTGGGCGGCTCCTGCAGCGGCGATACCAAATCCGTTTGGATGGACCCACCGTTCCATGCGGTCGGGTCGTTCAGTTCATTGATTCCGGCGTGCACATCCATGTGACCGGCGCTCCGCCCATGGCGGCAGCGGCTAGCGCTGCGGCTCCTTGATGGGCGGCATGAGCCTGAAATTCTGTTGCAGCGGCAGGGGCTTGCGCTCGCCGAAGAGCCGCTGCGACTGGTTGGACAGCTCGACCACGTCGCGAATGTCTACTTCGCGGCCATTGACTTTGATCAGGCTGCGCCCGTTGCTGAAGCGCACGCCCGCCACCTTGCCGCGGCTGAACATGTCCACCGTCAGCGGAGCGGCGTCGCCGGCCGTGGCGGAGACCTCGTAGCGGTAGTTGCCGTCGGCCACGGGCATGCCGGCATCGTCCTTGCCGTCCCAGCGCACCTCGTGGTTGCCGGCCGCGTAGCGTCCCAGTTCCAACCGCCGTACCGGCTGTCCCTGGGTGTCGAGCACGTTCACCTGCACCTGCTCAGCCTCCGAGGGCAGCTCGAAGATGACCGGGGTGGTGGGCGTCCCCGCCTCCACGCTGGCGCCGCCGCCCCGCACCGCCACGTCCTTGTCCAGGAACGTGTAGGCGCTGGAGCGCGCGATATCGGCCTGCACTTCGTTGAGCTTGCCGACGCCCGCATTGAGATTGACCATCTGCTCCAACGCGCCCATCTGGGTGAGCTGATTCATCATGCCCTGGGAATCCATCGGATTCAGCGGGTCCTGATGGGTCACCTGCGCCATGAGCAGCTTGAGGAAATCGTCCTTGCCCAGCTTGTCCTTGCCGCCGGGGGCAGGTGCGCTGGTGGCATTGGCCAGCGACGTGCCGGCCTGGCGCAACGCGGTCTCGGTATTGGCTCGTACATCCATGTGGCGCGACTCCTATTCGATGGTCAGGCGTAGATTCCCGTGCCGGCCAGGCCCCAGACGGGACGCAGCCTGGGCGGCAGGTTGGCGGCCGGGCCGGGCTCCGCGGGCCTGCGGCCCAGCGGCGCCATGCTGTCGGCGGCCTGCGTCAGCACCCCCTCGCGGGGCTGGTGATCGTTTTGGTTGACGTTGACATTGAAGGTGAATTCCCCCCCGCCCAGGTGCTCTGCGCTCAGGCGCTGCCGGAGCTCATCCATCTGGGATTCGATCAGGGTCTTCACTGCGTGATTGTGGACGGTCAGATCCAGCTTGATCACGCCGTCGTGCTGGGTGACCTTCATGGTGACTTCGCCCAAATGTTCCGGATGCAGCTTGAAGCTGGCCTCGTTGCGGTTTCCACCGAGCATCAACCGTGCCTCGTGCACCATGCGCTCCAGCATGTGCTCGCTGGGTACCGCGGCCCCTGCGCCCTGCGCCTGGGCCACGCCCGCGGGGGCTAGGGGCAACTGCACGGGTCCCGGCAGAGTCGCCGTGGAGCCCTCGCGCGTTTCGGCGCTCTGACGCAGGCTGGTGGTCAGCGGCGCATCGCCGAAGAAGCGCGGCTGGCCCAGGATGCCCATTTGCGGCAACGGCGTGCTGCCCGCCGCCAACTGCGGGCTCTGGTTGAGCCCGTAGGTCATCATGAGCTGGTTGCGCGTCTGCGCATCGCCCTGCACCAGGGTCTGCTGCACCAGTTGCTGTGGCGTCAGCGCGCCCGCGATGGGCGCGCGCGCCACCGGCTGACGAGCCAGGTTCAGCAGTTGCGTGGTGGTGTCGTCCTTGGGTGGGGTCAGCTTGGGCGCGGTTTCGGGCACCGCCTCCTGCAGCGCCATGCCCCGGGGCAGGACCACGGCGCCCGACTGGGGCGTCTGCCCGGCCTGGGCCGCGAACTGGGCCTCGCTGCCGCCGTGTTGCGTGAGGCGATAGGCCGCGCCGCCGATCTGCGCGCTGATGCCAGGGCGCGATACGATCTGCGAGCCCTCCGTGTCGGCGTTGAACTGCAACGCGTCGGCCTGAACGGACGGCGTTGCCGGGCTTGCGGCGCCCGCTTGCACGTCCGTACTGCCGCCATCGGCGCTCTGCGGCACAAGGGTCAGCGCCGGTGCCACGGCAGCCAGACTGGCCGTCGCATCGGTGCCCACCTGCACGCCTGGCTTGAGGGATTGTTCGTCCTTGCCTTGGGACTGGGCAATATTTTCCTCGCCCCTGGACTCGGGCGAGGCAATATTTTCCGCGTCCCCAGGTGGTTCCGCGCCGTTCGCGCCCTGGCTCGAAGGAGAGCCCTGGGCGGCCTTGGCCGCGGCGCCATACTTCTGGCGCACCTGAGGATCGGAACCGGAGCTGCGTTGCTGCTCCGTGGCCGCCCGTTGGGCCGGTGGCCGGTTCGAGGCTTGCCGCAGCGCACGGTCAAAACCGCGGCTGCTTCCGGATGGGGCGTTCATCGTCGCCGGCGGGTCTTCCTTGATGCCGGCGGAGTTGATGATTCCCGCGATCACTCAATTCCCTTTCCTTGGGAACAGATCGCTCAAATCCTGTCTGCAACGGTGACGATCAGTTGGTGCCGGGGGCTCGGCTCACGATTTCTTCCGTGATGCGTTTCGCCTGCGCTGGAGGAAGCTCTTCCAGGAGCGCCGCAGCCTTGCGCTGATTCATGGTCAACAGGATCCGCACGGCAACCTTGGGATCAAGGGTCTGAAATTGTTCCGCGGCCCGCTTGGGATCCATTCCGTTGTACAGGTTGACGACCTTGTTCAGATTTTCCGCATCCAGCGCTTTTCTCGCTTCAATGCTGGCTTCGATCTCGCCTTGAAGCCGTTTCAATTCCGCGACCTGATGCTGAATGTTGTCGCGAAGCACTCGGAGCTGTTCTTCCCGTTGATTGAGAAGGAGATCCCGCTCGTCCAACTGGCGCTTGCGCTCCATCAGACTCAGCAGAATCTGCCGCTCCGTCTCCGTGAGTGCCTCCCTGGCTTTTTCGGATGGTTGAGCAGGACTCGGCTCTTTGCTCTTTTCGGCTTCCAATTCCGGAAAGGTGCCCGGGCGAACTCGGTTCACCCAGGTCTTGATCCTGGACATGCTATATCCGGGCCCCGGCGCGGCGGCGAGCAGGAAAAAAATCGCGGCCAAGGCCACGAGGCGTTTGTACCCTTTTGATTTCAGCATCTTATGAATCGTCCCGGGTTCATCAACCGCGCGGGTTGAAGTGGTTGTTGGAAGCGACCTCGTCCATGATGGCGCGCTCCCTGCGGTTGAGCTCCATCTCATACCGCCCAAACTCCTTCTCCTTCAGGATTTCCAGCGTGCGATGCTCCTGGCGTGCCTTGACCAGCTCGCGCCGCTTGGCCTCCACGGCCTGCTCCTGCTGACGCAACTGATCGAGCAGCACGGCGATCTCGGCATTGACCCGGTTGCGGAAGTGCTCGTGCAGTTGCAGGGGTTGGGCCGATGTCCCCCGGCGGCGGACCTCGTCGGTGTGCCGCCCGGCCCGCGCCAGATCCTGGTGCAGCGCTTCGATGCGGGCCTGCAGCGTCTGGCGGCGGATCAGCTCCTGGCTGAATTCCTTGTACTTGATCTTTTCCTGGCGTTCCCGCACCTCGAGCACGGTCTGCAGGCTGAATCGGAACACGGGGTGCCTGAGGCTGGGGGTTGGGGGTTTGCCGCGCGCCGTTGGGTGCCGCATGACGGCGCGCCGCGCGGTGACCTTGCGCCGGAGGCGGGCTACGCGGGCGATTCCTGGGCGCGGCCCACCAGCTCGGCGGCCGAGGCCAGGGATTTGTCGCTCACTTCCAGGCCGCTGAGCAGGCGCGCCACCTCCCGCACGCGCTCGTCGCCGTCCAGCACCGCCACCGTGGTGAAGGTTTCGCGCTGGCGCACGGCCTTGCTGACGCGGAAGTGGTGGTCGCTCTGGGCGGCAATCTGCGGCAGGTGGGTCACGCAGAGCACCTGGTGCGTGCGGCCCAGGGCGCGCAGCTTGCGCCCGACGATTTCCGCCGTGGCGCCGCTGATGCCGGCGTCCACCTCGTCGAAGATCAGCGCGCTGGTCGGGTCGGCCTGGGCCAGGATGGTCTTCAGGGCGAGCATGGTGCGGCTGAGTTCTCCGCCCGAGGCGATGCGCGAAAGCGGTCGCGGCGTCTGACCGGGGTTGGTGCTGAGCAGGAACTCGGCGCTTTCCGCTCCACGCACGCCGTATTGCGGCGCGCCGCCGCCGCTGCCCACCGGTTGCAGGCGCAGGTCGAAGGTCACGTTCTGCATGCCCAGTTGCTTCAGCTCCGCCATGATGCGCTCGCTCAGCCTGGCCGCGTGTCTGGTGCGTCGTGCCGTCAAGGTTTGTGCATGTTGATGCAAGGCCTTGGCCAGTTCGCCCAGTGTGCGCTCCAGGGCCGCCAGCCGCGCGTCCGATTGCTCCAGCGCCTCCAGCTCCTGGCTGCTGCGCTGCAGGGTCTCCAGCACGGCTGCGATGCTGCCTCCGAAGCGCCGCTTGAGCCGCTCCAGCACGGCCAGACGCGCATGCACGGCGTCCAGGCGCAGCGGATCGGTCTCCAGGCCGGCCGCATAGCGCCGCACCGCCTGGTGCAGTTCCTCCAGTTGGATGCGGATGGGTTCGAGTTGGGCCACCTGGGGTTGCAGGGTGGGGTCGATGGCCGCGGCCTGCGCCAGCGTGTGCGTGAGGTCGCCCAGCCGCCCCACCAGCGCGTCCTCGGCCTCGTAGAGTCCCTGGCCGAAGGTGCCCGCGAGGGTGAGCAACTGCTCGGCGTGGGTGAGCTGATTCAGCTCCAGTTGCAGCGCCGCCTCCTCTTCCCGGCTGGGGCTGGCGGCCTGGATGTCCTCGATCTGGTTGCTCAGCTCCTGGGCGCGCCGCTGCTGCCGTTCCGCGGCGCTCTGCAGCTCCTCGCGCTCGCGGCGGGCGGCGGAATATTGGCGGAATGTTTGCGCAAAGCGGTCGCGCGGACCGGCCAGATCGGCGAAGCCGTCGAGGAAGTCCAGGTGCGTGGCCGGATTGAGCAGCATCTGGTTGTCGTGCTGTCCGTGGATGTTCACCAGATAGGGGGCGATCTGCTCGAGCTGGGCCATGGTGATCTGGCTGCCGTTGAGCAGCACGCGGCTGCGCCCGGAAGCGTTGACCACGCGCCGCAGGATCAGCTCGCCGGCCAGGGGAATCTCCTGGGCCTGCACGGCGGCGATCACGGCGGGCTGGGCCGAGACGTCGAAGGCGGCTTCCACGGTCAGTTGCTCGGCGCCCGTGCGGATCATGTCCGGCACGGCCTTGCCCCCCAGCACCAGACGGATGGCGTCGATCATGATGGACTTGCCCGCGCCGGTTTCTCCGGTGAGCACGGTGAATCCCGCCTCGAACTCTATGGCGATCGATGCAATCGTGGCCAGATTGGCAATGGCCAGACGGGTCAGCACGGGGCGCTCCCCGGGTGGGCGGTGCGGCGGGAGCCGTGTGGCGCCGGGTCGTGCGCCGCGGCCGCTGTGGCGACCGGGCGCCCGGTACGTGTCGCGGGCGGAGTTTTTAGGAAGAGCTCAGGCAACACGCCGCACAATCCGCACATGGGGTCTGCCCCGAAAGTCGCCTTGGACGCACGCGGCCTGGCCGCGCGGTCGCCGTGACGTTCTGCCCTGGAAAGTTGCGCCACCGTAGCACATTCACCGCGCACGGAAAACAGGCACCGCCCGCAACGGGCGCCCGTGAGACGCGCGGAGCGCATGCTCCCAGGGCGTTGCCCACGCCCGATGGTTCCCACCGGCAACGAAAGTGGCGCGCCGTGCGTTAGTAGGTTAATGATTGTGGAGCGCAGGCCAGGGGACGCGTGCGGCGCCGTGGGCGCAGGCACCCGCTCCCGCTGTCGATCCGTTGCGTGTGGCGCCCGGTGGCCCCGACGCGCCGCCAAGTTGGCGCGGCGCTTTGCGCATGCTTCCAGCACACCAGACATTCTCGTCCAGGCTTGGGATATGGAGTCCATCAGCGTGCTATTCGTTGACGACGAAGAAGGCATCCGCGCCACCTTCCAGCGAAGATTTGCAAACAAATTCAATATCTTTCTGGCTCCCGATGGCCTGGTTGCCGCCCACCTGCTGGATTCCAACGACCAGGTGCAGATCGTCGTCACGGATATCCGCATGCCCAACGTGGATGGCTTCGAGCTGATCCGCCATGCCCGCGCCAAGAACCCCGAATTGGGATTCATCGTGGTCAGCGGGCACGGGGATTACGACGACGTGGTGCGGGCCATGCGCCTGGGGGCGCGCAACTTCTTCCGCAAGCCCTACGATTTCGCCGAGTTGGAGCACGCCATCCGCACCGAGGCGGAGCGCTACATCCTGCTGCAGGAGGATCGCCGCAAGCAACTGCGCGAACGGGAGACCGACACCTACCTGGTGGGCGTCGACAACCTGACCTACCTGATTCCCAACGACCTGGAGCTGGCGAGCACCATCGCCTTCCGGCTCGTGCGCGTGTTCGAGTCCATGGGCGTGTGCAACGAGGACACGCGGCAGAACACGGCGCTGGGCCTGATGGAGCTGATCATCAACGCCATCGAGCACGGCAACCTGGAGATGGCCGGCGACACGAAGATCCAGCTCAAGTCCAGCAGCGAAGCGGACTATCTGGATGAGATCGCCCGGCGCAAGCACGCCCTGCCGTTCCAGGACCGCGTGGTGAAGATCGTGGCCACCGTCAGCGACTCCAAGGCCGTGGTGCGCATCGAGGACGAAGGGCCCGGGTTCGACGTGTCCCGCATTCCCGATCCCACCGACCCGGCCAACCTGTTCAAGCCCAGCGGCCGGGGCATTCTGCTGGCGCAGATGTTCATGGACGAGCTGCGCTTCAGTGACGGCGGCAACGTGGTCACCGCGGTGAAACACAAGCACCCTCCGGGCGTGTGAGGCCCCGCCACACCATCCTTGCAGACCATGGCCGGCCGGGGTGTCCGCGGATGCGCGGGCCCTGCCCTGCGCGCAGCAGGGCGTTCCCCGGCACGGTCGGCGTCGCGGACACGGGGCCGGGTCGCGGATTGCCAAACCCGCGGGATTTGGTTAGTGGGTTGTAGCCACAGTGGAAATCAACTTGCAGACTGAGCAACTTGCGCCGGGCCAGGGCATGGCGCCGGGGCGGCAACGGATCAGGAGGATCGGCATTGGCAGAACAGATCGGTAGCGCGGGCAATCCGCTGCGCGTGGCGGTGGTCGGGTCGGGGCCGGCGGGCTTCTACGCGGCGGAAGAGCTGCTCAGGCAGGAGCAGCCGCAGGTCTGCGTGGACATGTTCGACCGTCTGCCCACGCCCTACGGCCTGGTGCGCGGGGGCGTCGCGCCGGATCACCAGAAGATCAAATCGGTGATCAAGCTCTACGAGCGCACCGCCGCGCGGCCGCGCTTCCGCTTCTTCGGCAACGTCACGTTCGGCAGCGACGTCACGCGCGAGGACCTGCTGGCCCACTATCATCAGGTGCTGTTCTGCACGGGCTGCGAGACGGACAACAGGATGGGCATTCCCGGCGAGGAATTGCCCGGCAGCTATCCGGCCACGATCTTCGTGGGCTGGTACAACGCGCACCCGGACTACCGCGACCTGAGCTTCGCGCTGGACCAGGTGCAGAGCGTGGCGGTGATCGGCAACGGCAACGTGGCCATGGACGTCACGCGCATCCTGGCACGCTCCATCGCCGAGCTGGAAGTGACGGACATCGCGGGCTATGCGCTGGACGCGCTCAAGCGCAGCACGGTCAAGACCATCTACCTGCTGGGGCGGCGTGGCCCGGCGCAGGCCGCCTTCACCAACCCGGAGATTCGCGAGCTGTGCAGCATGGAGGTCGCCGATCTGGTGGTGCACCCGCCCGACCTGTCGCTGGACCCCATCAGCCAGGAGTTCCTCGACGGCGCCAAGGACCCGGTACACAAGCGCAACGTGGAGATTCTCACCGGCCAGATTGCCGCCGGTGAGGGCGACAAGGAGAAGAAAATCCGCGCGCGCTTCTTCGTCTCCCCCACGGAAATCCTGGGCACGCAGCGGGTGGAAGGCATTCGCATCGAGAAGAACGAGCTCGTCAAGGATGACAAGGGCACCGTGCGCGCCCGCGGGACGGGCGAGACCGAGGTGCTGCCCGTGCAGATGGTCTTCCGCTCCATCGGCTATCGCGGTTCGGCTCTGCCCGGCATGCCGTTCGACGAGAAGGCCGGCATCATCGCCAACGCCGACGGGCGCGTGCTGGAGCCGGGTGCGGGGCAGCCCATCCCGCGGCTGTATGTGGCCGGCTGGATCAAGCGCGGGCCGTCGGGCGTGATCGGCACCAACAAGCCCGATTCCATCGCCACGGTCAGGCGCATGCTCGACGACGTGACGGCCCTGGCGTCCGGCCGGGATATCGAGGGATCGCCGGATACGCTGCCCAAGTTGCTGGCCAAGCGGGGCGTGCGCTACGTGTCCTTCAACGACTGGAAACGCCTGGATGCCCTGGAGATGGCCGCCGGCAAGAAACAGGGCAAGCCCCGCGACAAGTTCAGCACCGTGGGCGACATGCTGGCCGCGCTCGGCGGCTAGCGAAGAGCCCGGCATCGCCTCCGGATGCGCCGATCTCCCACGCCGACCGGCACCCCGCCGCCTTGATGAGCATGATCGGCAGGCGGCCCGTCTCCGCTCCGAGCCCTGGTCACGCTCCATTGGGCTCAGGCTTGCATGGGCGATGGGAACAGGCGCGTCGCCGGCCGGGGCAATCCGTGCCCCGGTGGGGGGTTGCAGCGCGCAACGTCCCCGATATCCAGGTGGTCATGACCCCTTCAACACAGCAGCCCGCGGCGCAGGCGACGCCAAGCCGCCGCGGCGCCGCGCAAACCGCATTTCCCAAACCCTATCCCCAATCCGTCGTCGTGCGGCCCAAGTACGGCGACGAAATGGAAGGCATCGCGCTGCACGCCAACGGCATTGCCTTCCGCGCACCGGCGCCCATTCCCGGCGGCAAGGTGCTGGAAGTGATTCTCTGCCGCGGCTCGATCATGGTCGACGCAGAGGTGGTGCATTGCGCACCGGTGCCCGCCGAGCCGGGCCTGTTCGCCGTGCGCGCGCGCTTCCTGCACGCTTCCCCCGAACTGCTCGAATTCATCGCCGAGGAAGCGGAGCGGCCGCAGGCCTGAACGCTTCCCCACATCGCGGCCCGGCCGCGATGGGCCCGGTTCCGGCTGCGCCGCGCGCGGCACAACGGGCCACACGAGGCATTTCCCGGTACAAGTTGCGTCTGTCCGCATGGCTGCCTGGCCGGGGGTTGCGCACGCCCCGCGGCGACAGCCGAACCGCTTCACTGCATGTGTTCCGCAACCGTGCTCGTCCGCCGCTGATGCCCGCCGGGGGCGGGTTGGCGCTGGCACGGCGCGCGCGAATCGGGGCAATCTTTTTTCCCCCGGACGCCCGGGCGGCCATTGCAATTCTCGGAAGAATATGTTTTTTAGTGATCTTCCGTGACACGCAGGACCGTACAGCCACTGACGCTGACGGACGCAACTGATCTACCGACGAGAGCAGACTGGTATGTCCGACACCGACTGCTCGACTCCCGCCGAGAAATCGGAGATCGACAATCCGGCAACCGTGCCCACGAGCCAAGCAATGCAACGGATGCGCTGAGTGAGCCATCTGAGGGGGATGGTGGCCATTCGGGGCGGCGCGTTTCCGTGCGTGATGACGATCAGGTCGAATCATCCAGGGATTTACATGAAATATCACCGCATTGCGTTTGAGAGGGTTTCCTGTGCATTGGCGTTCGGCGTGCTGGTGGCCCTCTTGTGGATGCCCGCCCTGGCGTTGGCGCAGGTGGAGCTGCTGACGGACGCGAAAGTGGCGCAAATCCCCGCGGGACCCCAGCCGATCCGCTTCAGCCACCAGATTCATGCCGGACAGGACCTGATTTCCTGCGAATACTGCCACATTTATGCACGCCGCTCCGATGTGGCGGGCGTGCCGCCGGTGCGCATCTGCATGGGCTGCCACCAGTTGGTCGGGCAGCAGCTCATGGAAGTGCAGAAGGTGGTCAAGTACTGGACGGACCAGACGCCCATTCCCTGGGTGAAGATCTTCGACGTGCCGGATTTCGTGCGCTTTGCGCATTTCAAGCACGTGACGGCCAACAACGAGGTCTATCCCAACGGCGTGCAGTGCCAGACCTGCCACGGGCCCATCGAGACCATGCCCACGACCGTGAAGCAGGATGCGAATTTCGGTACGATGGGCTGGTGCCTGCAATGCCACCTCACGATTCCCGGGATGATGGAGCGCAAGCGCGCGGAACCGGCCAGCGAGGGCAGCGCGTTTCTCAAGAACGCCAAAACCCCCAAGGGCCACTATCGGCCGCATCTGACCGACTGCCTGACCTGTCATAAGTAGCGATCATTTGGCTTCTCTATTCGGAGCGATCCCTTGACGGACAACGGATTTCGCAGACGCGACTTCTTCAAAGTGCTGGCGGCCGGCGGTGCGGCCACGGCCGTGGCGGCGTGCGCGGACCCGCCGGAGAAGTTGATCCCCTATCTCGTGCCGCCCTCGAACATCGAGTTCACGCCCGGTGTTCCGGTGGAATACGCCACCACGTGCGCCGAATGTCCGGCGGCGTGCGGCATGGTGATCAAGACGCGGGAAGCGCGAGCCATCAAGGCCGAGGGGAATCCGGACCATCCGGTGAATCGGGGCACGCTGTGCATCCGCGGGCAGTCGTCGCTGCAAACGCTTTACAACCCGGCACGCATCGCGTCGGCCATGCGCCGGCAGGCCGAAGCGTGGCAGGCCGTGACCTGGGCCGATGCGGAAGCCGCGTTTCTGGCCGCCTTGCAGGGCGTCATGGAGCGCAAGCGCATTGCGCTGATCACCGACTCGGCCATGGGCAGCCGCGGCGAATTCCTGGACAAGTGGCTGGCCGGGCTGGGCGCCTCGCCCAAGGTGGTGCTGGACACGTTGGGGCAGAATGCCATCAAGGCCGCCGGCCAGATGGTCTTTTCACGGGCGGAAATTCCGCAGTACCGCATCGATCAGGCCCAGTTGCTGGTCAACTTCGGCAGCGATTTCCTGGAAACCTGGCTCAGCCCCGTGCGGCAGAACCGCGAGTTCGCCGCCATGCACGCCGTGGACGACAAGGCGGCCCGCAAGGGCAAATTCGTGCACATCGGGCCGCATGTCTCCCTCACCGGCGCCAATGCCGACGAGTGGCTGAACATTGCCCCGGGCAGCGAAGCCGAGGTGGCGCTGGGGCTGGCGCGCGAGGTGTTCGAGGCCAACCGCCGCAAAATTCCGGGCGTCGAGGCCGGCGAGCTGGAGCGTGTGCTGCAGCCCTTCGGCATCGAGCGCGCGGCAGGTCACAGCGGCATCGACGCCGAGCGCCTGAAGGCGCTGGCCAAAGCCATCGCCTCCGCCGAGCCGTCGCTGGTGCTGGCCGGCGGCACGCCCGCGGCCACCGGCAACGCGGCGGGCCTGCAGGTGGCGGTCAATCTGCTCAATTATGTCGCCGGCAACCTGGGCAAGACGGTGGTCTTCGGCGCCAATCAGCGCATCGATCCCTCGTCGCCCCATGCCGACGTGCTGGCGCTGATCAACCGCATGCGCAACGGCGAGATCGACCTGCTGATCGTGGACGGCGCCAATCCGCTCTATGCGCTGCCACCCGCGGCGGGCATGGCCGAGGCCCTGGGCAAGGTGAAAACCGTGGTCAGCCTCTCCTCGGCCTGGGACGAGACCACGCACGCGGCGCACCTGGTGCTGCCGGGTCTGACGTTCCTGGAGCGCTGGGGCGATGCTTTCCCGCAAACGGGCGTCTACGGGCTGATGCAGCCGGTGATGGCGCCGGTCTTTCCCGTGAAGGCGGCCGAGGACACGCTGCTCTCCGTGGCTGCGACGCTGGGCATGGCCGGGCTCAAGGAGACCCCGACCTACCAGGACTACCTGAAGGCCGCCTGGGCCAAGGTGCAGAGCCAGACAGGACAGCGGGGCGATTTCGCCGCGTTCTGGCGCACCGCGTTGCAGAACGGCGGCGTGTTTCAACAGGTCACCTTCTCGGGCTCCGTGCGGCTGAACCTGCGCGGGCTGGAGGTGCCCGCGGCGCCCCCGGCATTCGAAGGCGAAGGGCTGGTGCTGCTGCCCACCGCGTCCCTGCGGCACCGCGACGGGCGCGGGGCCAACAAGCCCTGGCTGCAGGAAATTCCCGATCCGATTTCGCAGGTGGTGTGGGGTTCGTGGGCCGACATCAATCCCGAGACCGCCAAGCGGCTGGGCATCCGGCACGGGGAGCGCATCAAGGTCAGCTCGCCCTATGGCGAAGTGGAGACCGCCGCCTACCTGCACTACGGCGTACATCCGGACGTGATCGCCATTCCCATGGGCCAGGGTCACAGCCGCTCCGGGCGCCATGCCGACGACGTGGGCGTGAACGTGATGACGCTGCTGCCGGCCCACACCGATGCGGCCGGGGGCGACCTGGCCTTGCTCGCCACGCGCGTCGCCGTGAAAGGCACCGGCCAGCAGGCCCAACTGGTGCAGACCGACGGCAGTCCGCGTCAGATGGACCGCGGCATCATCCAGAGCATGACCCTGGCCCAGGTGGCCAAGGGCGAACCGCCCGCGGCGGCCCATGGTGGCGAGCACGGCGAAGGGGCCGCCCGGCGCAACTTCTTTTACCCGCAGCGCGAGCAAACCCCGGGCTACTACGACCCCTATCGCTGGGGCATGACCGTGGACAGCGACCGCTGCACCGGCTGCTCGGCCTGCGTAGCCGCCTGCTACGCGGAAAACAACGTCCCGGTGGTGGGGCGCGAGCGCGTGGCCCTGGGCCGCGAGATGTCCTGGATCCGCGTGGAGCGCTTCCTGGAAGGCGCGGGAGACAGCTATCGCACGCTGGTGCAGCCCATGTTCTGCCAGCACTGCGAAAACGCCGGCTGCGAACCGGTCTGTCCGGTGTACGCCACGTATCACAACCCCGAGGGCCTCAACGCGCAGATCTACAACCGCTGCGTGGGGACACGGTACTGCTCCAACAACTGCGCCTACAAGGTACGCCGCTTCAACTGGTTCGAATACCTGCACGATGCGCCGTTGCACCTGCAGCTCAACCCGGACGTGACGGTGCGCTCCAAGGGCGTGATGGAAAAATGCACCATGTGCGTGCAGCGCATCACCCGCGCCAAGGACAAGGCCCGCAGCGAAGGCCGCATTGTCCACGATGGCGAGATCACGCCGGCCTGCGTGCAGACCTGCCCCACCAGCGCCCTGACCTTCGGCAACCTGCGCGATCCGGGCAGCGAGGTCTCCCGGAAGGCCCAGCGCGAAGAGGGCGCCCATCGCGTGCGGCAATACGAGGTGCTGGCGGACCTGCAAAACCGGCCCGCAGTCACCTACCTGCGCAAAGTAACCCTGGAAGACGGCCACAAGGAGGCTTGAGTTGAGTAGCGTCACTTACGCGGATGTCAATGCGGACATGCTCCGCACCCTGGTGCGGCCCAAACCGGCCTACTACCTGCTGCTGGTGGGGTTCGTGATTGCGTTCGGCATCGGGGCCCTGAGCTGGGCCATCCAGATCGACGTGGGCCTGGGCCTGAGCGGCATTTCGCACCCGGTGGGCTGGGGCGTCTACATCACCAACTTCGTGTTCTGGATCGGGATCGGCCATGCCGGCACGCTGATCTCGGCGGTGTTTTTTCTCACCCGCGCGCCCTGGCGGGCGCCGGTGTACCGCGCCGCCGAAGCCATGACCGTGTTCGCCGTGATGACCGCCGGCCTGTTCCCGCTGATTCACGTGGGGCGCGTGTGGCTGGCCTACTGGCTGATTCCCTATCCCAACCAGCGCATGCTGTGGGTCAACTTCAAATCGCCGCTGCTGTGGGACGTGTTCGCGGTCTCCACCTACCTCACCATTTCCGTGACGTTCTTCGTGGTCGGTCTGGTGCCCGATCTGGCGGCCATGCGCGACAATGCCAAGGGCATCCGCAAGCTGATCTACTGGCAACTGGCGCTGGGCTGGAACAACTCCTACCAGCAGTGGCTGCACTACGCCCGCGGCTACCTGTTGCTGGCGGCGCTGGCCACGCCCCTCGTGTTCTCGGTGCACTCGATCGTGTCCTGGGACTTCGCCATGTCGCTGATTCCCGGCTGGCACACGACCATCTTCGCGCCATACTTCGTGGCCGGGGCCATTTTTTCTGGCCTGGCCATGGTGCTCACCATCTGCATTCCGCTGCGCACGGTGTTCGGGCTGGAGAAGTACATCACCCATCACGTGATGCAGAGTCTGGCCAAGGTGATCCTGTTCACCTCGATCATCGTGGGTTACGCCTACACCACGGAGTTCTTCATCGCCTACTACAGCGGCGTGCCCTACGAGCGGGGGCTGTTCTACTTCCGACCTTTCGGGGAGATCGGCGACGGGTCGCCGTTCTTCCACAAGGGCGACTTCGGGGTGCCCAACTTCGCGTTCTGGATCATGGTGTTCTGTAATGTGATCAGCCCCTTGCCCTTGTGGCGGTTCAAGATTCGCAACAATGTGATCGCCCTGTTCATCATCTCGGTGCTGATCAACGTCGGCATGTGGTTCGAGCGCTTCAACATCGTGGTGAGCTCGCTGCAACGCGACTTCAACCCGGCGAACTGGGGCAGCTACCACCCGACCATCGTTGAATTCGGCATCACACTTGGCAGTTTCGGAATGTTCTTCACCCTGTTCACGGCCTTCATCCGCGCCATGCCCAGCATGGCCATCGCGGAGGTCAAGGAAGGGTTGGAGCCGCCTCGCCGAAACCCTGCGGCCCATCATTAACGGCAAGAGGTGCAGACGGCCATGGGTAAATCATTTTCCGGCATCTGGGGCAGTTTCCAGTACATGGACGACGCCACGGGTGCCATCAGCGCGCTGCGGGAAGCCGGCAAGGACCTGAGCGTGCTTTCGCCCTTTCCGCACCATGAGATCTACCATGCCATGGGCGAGCCGCAGAGCCGCATTCCCTTCGTGACCCTGCTCTTTGGCGGCCTGGGCGTGTTCTTCGGCTATGCCATGACCTCGTGGATGTCCCTGGATTGGGTGCTGCCGGTGAGCTCCAAGCCCATCGTGAGCATTCCGCCCTATACCATCTTCGCCTTCGAGCTGATGGTGCTGCTGGGCGGAATCTCCACGGCCATCGGCGTGTTCGTGATGGGATTTTTCGACCTGGCCCGCAAGCGCATGCCCGCCTCGAAGGCCTTCAAGAACTACGGGCGCTTCTCCAACGATCGCTTCGGCGTGGTCGTGCGCTGCGACCGCGGCGATGCGGAGTCGGTGGAGAAGATCATGCGTGACCATCATGTGGAGGAGCTGGTTCGTGAATTTTAAACGCAAACCCTCCAAAGCCATCCTGCTCGGCGGCGTGGTCGCCCTGGTCCTGATGGGCGCCGCCGCGGCGATCGCCTGGGCCGCCGGGGCCATGCGCCCCGACTACCAGGGTTATGACCTTGCCCGCCCGTGGTTTGACGGGCGCAGTTACCCCTTCTACCTGGACATGTTCAACCAGCCGTCACTCAAGCCGCAGGAAGAGGGCACGCTCCAGGAGTTTCCGCAGGATTCCGTGCCGCGCACCGGCAGCGAGGCGTTCATCGAGGCCACGGCCCTGGTCGGCGGGCAGTTGCAGCGCGATCTGGAGCCGCTCAACCCCACCAAGGCCACGCCGGCATCCATCCGGCGCGGCAGGTTCATCTACGAGACGTATTGCTCTGTGTGCCACGGCCTGGCCGGCGAAGCCAACACGCCCGTCGCGCAGCGGGGCATGCCCGCGCCGCCGATCACCGGTCTCATCCCGTTGCTCAGCGAGCCGCACCTCTACAACAAGGCCCTCTACGGCGGGCCGCTGATGCCGCCCTACGGATTTCAAACAACGCAACAGGATCGTTGGGACATGGTGAATTACATGAAGAGCCCGCAGTTCGGCCAGGGAGGCTCCCAATGAACGAGATCCTGGAACGATCCAATCTGCAGCTCTCCGGCGGCTGGCGC
>JACQHH010000141.1 GCA_016199125.1 Candidatus Lambdaproteobacteria bacterium | reverse complement strand
CGTCGTCGCCTGGCCGGCCGTGCCCGGAGCCAGCGGCTACAATCTGTATGTGTCCGCGAGCCCCGCCAATGTGCTGGGCGGCACCAAGCTGGCCGGCGTCACCAGTCCCTACACCCAAAGCGGCCTCGCCCTGGGCGATACGCGCTATTACCAGCTCACGGCGGTCATCGGTGGCAAGGAGGAGATTGCCTCCGGGGTGACCCGCGGCATGGCCTATCATGCGGCCAAGGTGTTCCCCACGTTCTACGCCGTGGTGGTCAAGCCCGGCGACACGCTGAACTCGCTGGCCGACCACTACCTGGACGATCCGGAAAAAGGCGCGGTGATCGCCGATTTCAACCAGATCGACGAGCTCAAGGTCAACCAGCCCCTGATTATCCCGCGGCGCACGGCCGTGCTGGGTGGACTCACCCCGAGCGCTTACCAGACCATCCCGGTGCTGGCTTACAACGACTTCTCCCGCGACCAGAAGAACGCCGGCACCGTGATGCTGGCGGATTTCGAGCAGCAGATGCAGTTCCTGCACGACAAGGGCTATCGGGTCATTTCGCTGAACGCGTTCATGAACTTCATGAACATGAAGGAGGCAGTGCCCGAACGCGCCGTGGTGATCACCGTGGATATCGGCTGGAAGTCCTTCTACGCCCTGGCCTATCCCGTGCTGCAACGCCACCACTACCCGGCAACGCTCTTTGTGCGCAGCGGGGAGATCGGCACCAATCCCCTGGCCATGGACTGGAAACAAGTGCGCGACATCTCGGCCGGGGGCATCGACATCGAATGCAATTCGCACACGCAAACCGGCCTGGATGACGCGGCGGGATCGCCTTTCGACGACTACCTCAAGGCCATCCGCGCGGAAATCACCCAGCACCTGGAGCAGATGCGCAAGGGCGCCGGGGTCACCTGCCGGCACTTTGCCTACCCCACCGGCAATGCCAGCCATCTGGTGGTGGCCATGCTGCAGAAGTATGGCATCGAAAGCGGCTTTACCCTGCGCCGTGGGACGAATCCGTTCTTCTTCAACAATTTCCGCATCCGGCGGCTTGCAGTCAGCGGGACGTACGATCTGAAGCGCTTTGAACTGTTGCTGAGCACATCCAGCGACCAATTGCTGAAGTGATTCCGATGGTCACGAATTCCTGGCGTTGTGGGGCGATCTTTGGGAGCGCGCTGCTGCTGGCGGCTGCGCTGATGGCGTTTACGGCCACGCGCGAACTGGGAGCGGCCGAAGCCGACCGTACATTTGCCCCGCTCGTCGAGGCCATGCGCAAGCAGGCCGTGGCCTATGAGAAGACCGGTGAGCTGACGCGCGCTCTGCAGCGCTGGGAAATCGTCAGTGCCCTGGACCCCTCCGACCGCACCGCCAAAGGCAAGATTCCCGCCCTGCAGAGCAAGGTGCAGAGCCTGGCTGTGTCCAATTTCAAGATGGCCCTGGCCAGCTACAAGCGCGGCGACCGCGGCGGCGCGCTCAAGGGCTTCATCCAGGTGTTGATCTACGAGCCCACCAACCGGGTGGCCCTGGATTACGTCAAGCGCGACCTGGTGGGGGCCAGCGTGGAGAATTACGAGGTGGCCGAAGGCGATACGCTGGCCCGTATCGCCGCGTCCAAGTACAAGGACGCGAGCAAAGCCGCCTTCCTGGCCGACTACAATGAGCTCAAGGCCGACGCCGCCTTGAAGACCGGGCAGTCGCTGAAAGTGCCCGTGATCGCGGACCTGTTCGAGTCCGACGTGGCCGACCGGGCCGAATTCGACGAGAGCCTGCGCGTCGTCAAGGAGCTGGTCAACGCCAACAAGTTCCCGGAGGCGCTGACCTCCGCGGAGGCCCTGGCCAAGCAATACAAGGGCTACGCCGAAGCGCTGGACATGGTGGACACCGCGAACTTCAAGTATGCCGAGTTTCTCACCAAGGAGCGCAAATTCGACGAGGCGCTGGAAGTGCTCAAGCGTTCCAATCCCAAGGAAAAGCGCGTGGTGGAGCTCAAGGCGACCATCGCCGCCGGGAAGGCCGACGAGGCGCAGAAGCTGTACATCACGGGCGTGAAGTATTTCCTGGACGAAGACCTGGAGAATGCCATCCGCGCGTGGGAGACGGCCCTGGTGCTCAATCCAAACCATCCCAAGGCAAACGAGGATTTGCGGAACGCCCGCGCCATCAAGAAGAAGCTGGACACCGTGCAATAGCGTCCCTCCGGTGGCGCTTCCCCGCGATTCTTGCGGGGCCGGCGGACCCTTGCACGGGCAGCCGCACTGTCATTCTCGCCACTTCCTTATCAGACTCCACGGCAAACGACGCCGCGCGTCGAGTGAACGATCATGGGCTACGAAAGTATCGCGTTGAAGGCCGTCAACCACGTGGGGTGGCTGGAATACCGCAAGGCGCCGGTCAATGCCGTCGACCCACCAATGGTGCTGGAGATCATCGCCGGGCTGAAACAGTTGAGCGCCGATCCGGACGTGCGGGTGATCGTGCTGGCCAGCGCGCTGGAGAAATATTTCTGCGTGGGCGCGGACCTCAAGGTGTTCGACGGCATCACGCCCGAGGGCATGGGACACTGGGCCAGCGCCTGCCACGAGATGGTGTTCCTGGTGCGCCAGGCGCCGAAGCCGGTGCTGGCCGCCATTCACGGCACCGCCGTGGGCGGGGGGCTGGAGCTGACCCTGCACTGCGACCTGCGCTTCGCTGCCACGGATGCGCGGCTGGGCCAACCCGAGATCGACATCAACTTCATTCCGCCCGTGGGGGCCACCCAGGCCCTGGTGCGCCTGCTGGGCCGCCCGGGGGCTATCCGCTATCTCTACGACGGCAAGCTGGTGAGCGCGCAGGACGCGCTGCGCATGGGCCTGGTCGATGCGCTGCATCCACCGGAATCCCTGCGGGCCGAGGTGCAGGCTTACGCCGAAACCCTCGCGCAGAAGCCTCCGGAGGCCCTGGAAGCGATCCGCAAATCCATCACCGAGGGGATGGATCTGCCCTTCCGCGACGGCCTGCGCATCGAAAAGCAGTGGGTGGTGCGGCTGGCGGGCACGCGCAATTTCCGCGAAGGCGTCACCGCCTTCCTGGCCAAGCGCAAACCCAAGTGGTCGTGGGAGTAGGCGCGGCGCTGCGCGCAAAGTCATACGCCCGTTGCGGGGTGGCGCAGAGCGGCTAAGCCGGGCGAAGACGCGCCGCGTACGCCGAGGTTGCCCACGGCCTTTTTGCGCCGCAGGCGAGCCAATCGATGTGGATACAGATTTTCCCTGCCGCGGTGTGCGGCAAATCCCCCGTGGCCGGTCAGGCGCACCGCCTACCAGACCATCACATAAGCCGATGTGCGCCGGTCCTGTCCGGCGCGCCGATCGCTTGCCCGCCGGTCATATTCGCCGCGCGCACTGATGCGTCGTTCACCGTTACGGCGGTCCGTGCCACGTCGTTCAGCAGATCTTGAATCCATCTTGACCTGATCAGCGTGTCGAAGGTTCACGAGGCCTCGCTAGACGACAGCCGCCCTCTAATTCATTTCTAATATTCCGAGGCAAAAATTTCCAGCCCGAATTTTCGCCACCGGAAAAATTGAGCCAGGCTCCTCCAACCTGGGCCGCCAATTGCATCCGGCCCCCGGCCTGGGGCGTCCCGTTCCCCGGGTGTGCAAATTCGCTTGTCCGCAATCGACACCGATCGGGCGCACAGGTGAGCCCCTGCCAATCCGGGACGGGATGTCCCGTCGGGGTGCCGCGGCGCATCGCGCTCCAGCAATGCCTGGCTGTGCTTGCCGTTCAGTCGGGCAGCCCCAGCACATGCTTGGCGATGATGTTGCGATGCACTTCGGCCGTGCCCCCGCCGATGGTCACCTGACGGATGTGGGCGCTGTGCTTCCCCACCTCCACCACGTCGAGGGATCCCGACGCGCCGTCCCAGAGCACGCCGTGGCCGCCCAGCACGCGCTGGTGAAGATCGACCACGCGTTGCAGCAGCTCGCCGCCGAACTGCTTGAAGATCATGGTCTCCGGGCCGGGCGCCTCGCCGCGGGCGATACGGCTGAGGGCGCGCAGGCGCGTGGCGTGCATGCACGCCGTGTCCATCTCCAGGCCTGAGACGACCCGCCGCAGCCGCGGGTCGTCCCACACCACGCCGTCCCCCTGCGGGGTGGTTCGCGCGGCGCGCTTCACGTCGTCGATGTACTGCTGGATCAGCACCGGATTGGCATAGAGCTGCGTAAAGCGCTCATAGCCCAGCAGCGCCTTCGCCACCTGCCAGCCCTCGTGGAGTCGGCCCACGAGATTCTCGTGGGGCACGAACACGTTCTCGTAGAACGTCTCGTTGAAGTGGTGGGCTCCGTCGATCATGGGCACGGGGCGCACGGTGATCCCCGGACTGCGCCGCTCCACCAGCAGGAAGCTGATGCCCTTCTGCTTGGGCCGGGCCTGCGGGTCACTGCGCGCCAGCAGAAAAATCCAGTCGGCGAAGTGTGCCCGCGAGGTCCACGTCTTCTGGCCGTTGAGCAGGAAGCCGCCTTCGACCGCATCCGCGCGCAGGGCGAGGTTCGCCAGGTCCGATCCGGCGTTGGGCTCCGAATAGCCCTGGGCCCAGAAAATCTCGCGCCGCAGCGTGGGCCCCAGAAAACGCCGTTTCTGCTCCTCGGTGCCCCACTTGATCAGGATGGGGCCCAGCATGTTGATCCCATTGAGGTTTCGGCTGGGGCGGATGCCGGCGCGCAGCAGCTCCTCCTCGAAGATCACCATCTGCACCACATCGAAGCCCGCGCCGCCGTATTCGCAGGGCCAGGCGGGGGCCAGCCAGCCCTGCCGCGCGAGGGCCGCTTCCAGGGGGCGCAGCTCCTCCGGCGTGGGCCCGGAGCCCGTGGCGATGCCCAGCCGCTGGCCCTTCAGCGCCGGCGGCACGGCCTGGTCGATCCAGGCGCGCACCTGTGCGCGGAAGCGGGCCTGTTCCGGGCTGTCGTTGATGTTCATGGCCTCGTCGGCGCAATGGCTGGTCGCCCGGCACGCTGGCGCGAGAGGGATGACCGCAGGGCGGGAGCCCGCGTGGGCCGGCGCGCGACACGGGACGCCAGCTCGGCATCCGGATGACGGCGGGCCGGCCGCACATGCGCCGCGGATGCATCTATTCGGCGGGCTGGCCCTGGGTCTGGGCGAAATAATCCAGAAAGTCCGTCGTGGTCACCATGCCTTCCAGGCGTTTGTCGCGCAGCACCGGCAGGCAGTCGATGCGGTGCTTCTTGAGCAGGAACGCTGCGTCCTGCATGGGCGCTTCCGGGGCGATGGTGATCACATTGCGAATCATCACGCTGCCCACCCTGATCGATTCCAGGTGCTCCTGGCGTGCCAGGATCGTCTCGCGCGATTCCAGCGGCAACGCATGCTTCTTGATGTCGCGGTCGGAGAGAATCCCCACCAGTTGGCCCGCCTCGTCCAGCACCGGCAGGTGGCGGATGTTGTAGGCCATCATCAGCCGCCACGCGCGCATCAGGTTGTCGTTGGCCGCGATGGCGTGCAGCTTGCGCTTCATCCAGTGTTCGACATTCATGGGAGTCGGCTCGTCTGGCGCGAACGTGCCCGGCGCGACGCGCCCTGCCGGCCGGAGCACGGGGCCATGCGCCGCGCCACCTGCCATACGTTCGGAGTGACCCCCCACTCTTCATTTAACTGGAATTTATCGCGTTTGAAAATGTGCGGCGCGCGGCGGATTGACGCTGCGCGGGAGATTGCGTTAGGTCCCGCCCAGCGTCCCCTGCCCCCTTCACCCTGCCGCCGCGAGGCCGCGCCATGTCCCAGGTCGTGCTCCACAACTTCTTTCGCAGCTCCACGTCCATCCGGGTGCGCACGGCACTGCACCTCAAGGGCATCGCTTACGAGTACCGCGCCGTGTCCCTGCGCAAGGCCGAGCACCACGGCGAGCCTTATCTGCGGCTGAATCCCGAGGGGTTGGTGCCGGCCCTGGAGATGGACGGGCGGGTGCTTTCCCAATCCATGGCCATCATGGAATACCTGGAGGAGGTGCGGCCCCAGCCGCCGCTGCTGCCGCCTGACCCGGCAGGCCGGGCGCGCGTGCGGGCCCTGGCCTATGCGGTGGCCTGCGACATCCATCCGCTGAACAATCTGCGCGTGCTCAACGCGCTGCGCGCCGATTTCGGCGCGGACCAGGCGGCCATCGCCGCTTGGTTCGGCAAGTGGGTCGCCGCGTCCTTCGGGCCCCTGGAACAGCGCTTGGCCCGCGAGCCGGAGACTGGGCGCTTCTGCCATGGCGATGCGCCCACCCTGGCCGACATCTGCCTCTCCGCGCAGGTGCTCAACAACACGCGGTTCGCTGTGGACATGGCGCCCTACCCACCATCCGCCGCATCCACGAGCGCTGCATGGCCCTGGAGGCCTTCCAGAAATCCGCCCCGGCCGCCCAGCCCGACGCGGAATAGGCGCCGACAGCCTGCGGCCGGGACCGGTCCGACTGCTGAGGGGGTCTGCGCCCAAAGGATCACCGCATGCCGCGCGACGACCTGCTCGTCGTCGTCGAAGCCCAGGCCGGGCGCATCGGCCGCCAGCACCTGGCCGTCGCGCAACACCGGGGGCCGAGCCCCGGAACGCAGCGGCGGCGGACCGCGCAAGGGTCCTGGCATGACCGCCGGGCGCAAATGGCCTATATAGACGGGATAGGGCGATGGACGGGCCCGCGGCGCAGGGACATCTCTAGGGAGGCTGAACAATGAACCGCAATCGCATCATTCTGGCCGGCCTGGCTGCCGGCATCCTGTGGATCGTCATCGATTTCGTCGGTCATGGCACCATGCTCATGAACACGTATGCGAAGCTGGGCGCCGAGGGCATCATCCACGCCGAGCCGCAGATTCCCTTCCTGCCCCTGCTGCTGATCGCCAACCTGGCCATCGGGCTGGCGCTGGCCTGCCTGTATGCGGCCGTGCGGCCCCGCCTGGGCCCCGGCCCCAAGACGGCGCTGCTCATCGGACTGGCCGTGTTCCTGGTGCTCATTCCGCCCAACCTGTCCCAGGCGGCCTGGAGCAAGATGACCATCGACGTCAAATCGTGGTCCTTCGTCATCGCGGCCGTGCAGGCCTTCGGCGCCAGTCTGCTGGCCGGCTGGCTTTACAAGGAGTAGGCGCGCAGGGCACCGGCGGCCACGGCACCCCGGCAACTGAATGCCGCACTGCCGCCATGGTCAGACGCCCGCGCCGCCCACTGCGCGGAGGCCCAGGGGCGCACGGCGCAGACCTGTGCGCTGCGCGGCTGCGGCCCAGCCGACGAGACCGGTGCATCTGCAGGAGGGGTATGGGTAGGCCGCGGCCATCAATCGCCGGTGCGCCGTTTGATCAGGCGTGGCTTGCGCGGTGCCGCCGGGGCCGCCTTGGCGTCCCCCGCCCGCGCCAGGGCGAGCTTGATGCGCCGGCGGCCCACGGTCACGCTCAAGGTGTCGCCGGGCTTGGCGCCCAGCCGCTCCAGGGGCTCCTGGGGAATGTTCACGCCGAAGGCCTGTCCCCGGCCGCGCGGCCGGATCTCCACCGCCTCGACGCGCAATCTTGCGTTGGACTTGAATCCCTCCCGGAACGCGGGAATGGGTTTGCCGGTCTTTTGAGATGCTCTCACGAGCCAACTGCTGAAGGTGGTCGTGTTCTTGAAACCCAACCGCTGAGCGATTTCGCCCTTGCCGAATCCCTCCCCCGCCATTCGTTCAACATCGTTGAGAAAATCTGCTCCTGACGACTGCGTGTTGTAGGCCATACGTGATCCTGTTGGTGATTAGCAGTGGCGTGCTTTCGGCTATAGACTGATCCCGCCTCGCTGTAAAGGGGGCCCTTTGCGTCATCCCTTGGCCCCGCACCCCGCGCGCGGCCTTCAGGTACGGATCGGGAGCGGGGCGAAGCGGCGATTGATTTTCCGCGGCGCGTGTGAAAAATCAGGACTCCGTGGGGCGCTGCTGCCTCGCGGCAATCCGATCCAGTTGACGACCTGTGGGGGAGCCCGCCATGAATTTGCAGGAGATGATCCGGGAGCTTAAATCCGACGGGGAGATCGTCACGGAAGTGCTGGAACGCTGGGCACAGAAGACCCCGCAGAAGACGCTGGTCTATTACGGGGAGGAGGATCGACACATCAGCTACGCGGAGTTCAATGCGCTGGCCAACAGCATCGGGCACGGCCTGCGCACGCTGGGCATCGGGCAGGGCGACCGCGTGTCGCTGTTCCTGTTCAATCCGCTGGTGGCGATCCTGGCCATGGTGGGCATCTGGAAGATCGGCGCATGGTATTGCCCGATCAACTTCAATTACAAGGGCCGGCTGCTCTCCTACCAGATCAACGACACCAACCCCAAGCTGCTGCTCACCGAGTCGTCGCTGGTTCCGCTGGTCAACGAGGTGCGCGACGAGCTGCCCGCGCTGCCCTTGATTCTGCACCAGCCGGCACCGGGCGATCACGACCACCGCGCCGACGCGACCGCGCCCGACCGCAAATTCAGCGTCACGGCGTTCGGCGACCTGCTGCGCGGTCCGCGGGACAACGTGGGCCTGGCGCTGCGCGCCAGGGATGCGGCCAACATCGTCTACACCTCCGGCACCACCGGTCCGGCCAAGGGCGTGGTGCACCCCTATCGTTACATGAACCAGTACACGTTCAACTACCGCAAGCTGATGACGCCGGAGGACGTGATCTACAACGATCTGCCCATGTACCACGTGGGCGGCGCGTTCTTCAACTTCAACCGCGCCGTGTGGGCCGGCTGCACCATGGCCCTGTGGGACAAGTTCAGCCCCACGCTCTTCTGGCAGCGCATCCGCGACTGCGGCGCGTCGCACTGCATCCTGCTCGACGTCATGGTGCCCTGGCTGATGAACGCCCCCGCCGGCCCGCAGGATCGCCTGAACGGATTGAACAAGGTGCACATGCAGCCCCTGCCCAACTACTTCCGGGACGTGGCGCGGCGCTTCGGCTTCGACATCGTGACCTGCGGCTTCGGCCAGACCGAATCGGGCAATCCGCTGCTGGGTCTGCTGGAAGGCGTGGCCGAGGGGGAGGGCACACCGCCCGAACTCTACAAGGGCCATGCGCGGGTCGAGCTGCGCGCGGTGGCCGAGCGCTATGGCTATCCGTATATCCCGGTGGGACAGCGGATTCCCGAGCGCTACATGGGCCGCCCCACGCCCTTCCACGAGGTGGCGGTGCTGGACGACGAGGACGAAGAATGCCCGCCGGGGGTGCTGGGCCATCTGTGCTTCCGTCCCAAGCTGCCTCACATGTACATGCACGAGTACTTCAACAAGCCCGAGGCCACGCGCAAGGTGTTCGCCAACCAGTGGTTCCATACCGGCGACGGGGCCATCCGCAATGCCGACGGGAGCTTCTGCTTCGTGGACCGCATCGGGGGCTTCATCCGCAGCCGCGGCGAGAACATCTCCTCCTACCAGGTGGAGGACATCCTCAATTCCCACGAGGCCATCATGGCCAGCGCCGTGTTTCCCGTGCCGGCCCGGGAGGGCGAGGAGGAAGACGTGGTGGCCTACATCATCCGCCAGCCGGGCAACGCGCTGGACGAAGCGGCGCTGCGCGGCTGGATCAGCGGCCGGATGCCCAAGTTCATGTGGCCGCGGCACATCCGCTTCGTGGACGACTTTCCGCGCACGCCGACCAACAAGGTCGAGAAATACAAGCTCAAGCAGGAGCTCATGGCCGAGCTGGGCATCGCCCCGCGCACCTGAAGCGGCGCAGACGCCCGCCAGGCGCTCGCGCGATGCGCCAACGCTGAATCGAGGCCCGGATGAACATGCAACCGCAGGCGCCCGCCACCGCGGGGCCGCCGCTGTGGGGCCTATGTGGCGTGGGGTTCCTGGCCCGGGCCTCCTACGGCCTGGCCCGCACGCCGGTGCTGGCCCTTTTCGCCGCCGCCCTGGGCGCGGGGCCGGAGGCGATCGGTCTGGCCGTGGCCATGTCCACCGTGACAGGCATCTTCTTCAAGCTGCCCGCCGGCATGGTCTCGGACGTGATCGGGCGCACGCGCACCCTGCTGCTGGGCCTGGCCGTGTTCGCATTCGTGCCCCTGGCCTACCTGTGGGTCTCCTCGTTCCAGGCACTGCTGGCCGTGCGGTTTCTGCACGGTTTCGCCACGGCCATCTTCGGCCCGGTCTCCATGGCGGTGGTGGTGGAAACCGCCGGCACCCGCCGCGGCGAGGCGCTCTCCTGGTTCTCCTCGCTCACGATCATTGGCAACCTGATCAGCGCGCCGTTGGGTGGCTACCTGATCACCACGCTTTCCGGCGGCGGAGAGCAGCGCATCGCGCATTTTCACGTCATCTATGGCGTCGTGGCGGCCCTGGGCATGGCGTCCTTGTTGCTCGCGCTGTGGGTGCTGCGCACGCGCCCCGGCGGGGCGGATTCCGCACCCGGGGATTCCCTGGCGGGCCGGTGGGCCCGCTTCGGCGTGGGCGTGCGGGAGATCCTGCTGGACCGGCGCGTGCTGCTGACGAGCAACATGGAAGGCGTGCAGAACCTCTCCGTCGGCGCGCTGGAGGCGTTCCTGCCCGTGTACGTCGTTCTGGTGGCCGGACTGACGGCGTTTCAGGCGGGGCTGTTGTGGGGGGTGCAAGTGGCCGTCACCATCGCGGCAAAGCCCCTGCTGGGCGCCCGCTCGGACCGCACGGGCCGGCAACCCATGCTGTTCTGGGGCATGTTTGCCTGTGCAATCCCCTTCGCCCTCATCCCCTGGTTCACCGCATTCCCGGTGCTGCTGGGCCTGGCGGCCGTCTTTGGGCTGGGCGAAGCGCTGGTCACCTCGTCCGCGGCCGCCCTGGTGGCCGACCTGTGCGATGCAGGGCATCTGGGCTCGGCCATGGGGGCCTTTGGCACGATATACGACGTGGGGCATGCCAGCGGACCGCTGCTGGCCGGCGTGCTGATCGGATTGAGCGGCGACCAGGACTACCGCGCGGCGTTCGCGGCGATCTCATTGCTGCTGCTCCTGGCCGCGCTGGCCTTTCGTCTGGGCGTGCGGATGCCGGTGCCGACCCAGCCTTGAGGCAGGCCTGCGCGGACCGGTGGATCGGCGGGGCTTCGCTGCGGGTGACCGCGACGCGGCACGCCTGGCGGAAGGGCCGCAATGGGTGCGGCCTCCCTTACCACTCGCCCCGCAGCACTCAGCGCCAGCGGGCGAAATCGGGCGGGCGCTTTTCCAGGAAGGCCGCCGCGCCTTCCTGCTGCTCGCCGCTGGCGTGATAGCCCGGGGCCACCCGGTTGACGATGTCCACCATCTTGTCCTTGAGGATTGGCTCCATGTGAATGCGGAAGGCCTCCTTGAGCACCTTGAGGCAGGTGGGGCTGAGTGCCAGCAGCTCCTTGCACCACTGGGCGACTTCCTCATCCAGCTTGTCCATGGGCACCACGGAGTTGACCAGGCCCCAGGCCAGCATCTGCTGGGCCGTGTATTGGCGCGTGAGCATCCACATTTCCCGGGCGCGCTTGTGGCCGATGATGTTGGCCGAATGGCTCACCGGGTATCCCGTGGCCGGCGAGCCCACCCGCGGGCCCGTCTGGCCGAAGCGCGCGTGCTCGGCGGCGATGGTGAAGTCGCAGCAGTAGGCCAGATGGTTGCCGCCGCCGATCGCATAGCCCGGCACCCGGGCAATGACCGGCTTGGGGCACTCCACGATGTAGCGTCCCAGACGCCATTCGGAGTCCTCGAGCCCGCCCGCGGCCTCCCAGCGCACGTCGCCCCCGGCGCTGAAGGCGCGGTCGCCCGTCCCGGTGAGCACCACCACACCGATGGACTTGTCATGATAGGTGCTCAGCACCGCGTCTTCGAGCTCCTTGATGGTATCGCCCGTGAAGGCATTGAGCGCCTTGGGGCGATTGATTGTAATCGTGCAGACGTAGTCCTTGATGCTGAAGAGAATGTCTTTGTATTGCGTCATGTGGTCGATCCTGAAAACAAATGTCGGTGTGCGCGCCGCCTGCCGCGGCCGCGCCAATGCCGATCGTGTTGCCTCCCCCGGACCTGCTCTCCCCTATCAAAAGTCGCGGCAAATTGCTGCTGCCAAAATCACCCCCGCGCCGATTCCCGCGACGGGAATGCGAGGCGCCGGGCGCGTTGCGGTGCCTCGCCAAATGGTGCCGGGGATTACCGCGCGGGCCAGCCGGCGTGCTAGCATGGCGTCATCAAGACAGTTCGATTTCTGCGCGGCCTCGCAGCATGCCCCACCTTCGTGGAAGGAGCGACCATGATGCGCGTGTGCTTGGCGGTAGCCCTGGCAGTCCTGCTGTTCTCCATTCCCGCCGTGTGGGGACAATCCAGCGACAAGCCGGGCGACGGCGCACCGGCCAATTCCCGGACGCCCGACCGTACGTTGCCGCCCGGGCTCACGACCCAGGACCGCGTGCGGGACATCCTCAACGCGGTGGTGCGTGTGCGCGCCACAATTCCCACCACGGCCCACAGCGCCCGCTTCCTGGGCACCGAACGCGAGGGCAGCGGCGTGCTCATCGACGACAAGGGGCACATCCTGACCGTGGGCTACATCGTGCTGGAGGCCGCGACCATCGAGGTGGAAACCAGCAGCGGCGGCAAGACGCCCGCCTTCGCCGTGGGCTATGACGCGGCCAACGGCTTCGGCCTGCTGCGCAGCGCGGTGCCGCTCAAGGAGACGCCCCTGCCCATCGGGGAATCCACCGGCCTGACGGCGCAGGATCCCGTGGCCATCGTGAGCTTCGGGCCCGGCGCGCGCATTGCCCCGGCCGTGGTGGCCATGCGGCGCACCTTCGTCGGATATTGGGAATATCTGCTGGAAAACGCCATCTTCACCGTGCCTCCGGCGCCCAACTATGCCGGCGCGGCCCTGGTGAACCAGGAGTTCAAGCTGGTGGGCATCGGCTCGCTGTTCGTGCGCGACACGCTGAATGACGGCGCGGGAATGCCCGGCAACATGTTCATCCCCATCGACGCGCTCAAGCCGATCCTGGACTCCATGAAGCGGCTGGGCCGCCCCGAGGCCGGGGCCAAGCCCTGGATCGGCGTCTACGTGGTGGAGCAGTTCGGGCGGGTGTTGATCACCGACGTGTCGCTGGAAGGGCCGGCCCAGCGGGCGGGCCTGGAGACGGGCGATATCATCCTGGGCATCAACGATGCGCAGGTGTCGGATATTGCCCAGTTCTACCGCAGTCTCTGGGGCCTGGGGCAGGCGGGCGTCACCGTGCGCCTGAAAATCCTGCACGGCAGCGATGTCCGCGCGGTCAATGTGCAGACCATCGACCGCTACACCCACTACAAGATGACGGGCATGAACTGACGCGCCGCGCGGGTCGGCCGGAAGTGCCCATGCGCGCCGGGGGCCCGCGCCGCGCTCACGCAGAGCCCATGGCGTATGCTGTCGCCTGCGCTCAGCGCGGATGTGTGCCCAGCACCAGGGTGGAGTGGGTGGTCATGTGCCCGCCCTGGTTGGAGACCACGGTCACGTCGTGCTTGGGCACCTGACGCTGGCCGCATTCGCCGCGCAACTGGCGCACGGCCTCCACGATGAGCTGCATGCCCGGCATGCCCGTCTCCGAGAGCAGCCCGCCGGAGGTGTTCATGGGCAGCGCCCCGCCCGGATGCGTCTTATTGTCCGCCACGAAGTCGCAGCCCTCGCCCTTCTTGCAGAATCCGTAGTCCTCCAGCGTGATGATGGGCACGACCGAGAAGGGGCCGTAGAGCTCCAGGAAATCCACGTTCCTGGGCGTGATGCCCGCCATCTGGAAGGCCACCTTGCCCGATTGCAGGGCGCCGCTGGTGGTGTAGTGCTCGCGCGTCACCAGCTCCCAGGCGGTGTGCCCCTGGCCGAAGCCGTTGAGGTAGACGGGCGCCTTGGGCAGGTCCTTGGCGCGTTCGGCGGACATGATCACCGCGGCCGCGGCGCCGTCGGTCACGGGGCAGCAGTCCAGCAGGTGCAACGGCTCGGCCACGAAGCGCGAGCTCTGGTGATCGTCCAGGGTGATGGGCTTCTGGAACAGGGCATTGGGGTTCATGGAGGCCCATTTGCGGTCGCCGATGGGAATGGGCGCCAGGTTCACGCTGGTCTTGTTGAACTTGTGCAGGTAGCGCTGGGTGATCATGGCATAGCCCGACACGGCCCCGAACATACCGTAGGCGTCCGTGTCGCCCGCGGGCTTGGCATACACGTCGCGGGAGCCCGTCAGCGGATTGTCCCCGTAGCTCACCACGGCCACGGAGCACAGCCCCTCCTCGATGCACATGGCCCCGTAGACCAGCGCCGAGGCGGTGCTGGCCCCCGCGTTGTCGATGGTGGCCGTGACCTTGGGCACGATGCCCAGGTGCTCGGAGATGCGCGTGCTGTAGAGCAGCTCGAAGTTGGACGTGGGCGCCTTGGTCAGCACCGCGTCCACCTGGGACTTGTCGATGCCGGCATCCTGGATGGCGTTGCGGATGGCCTCCACGGTGAGGCTCTCCGACGAGCGCCCCGGTAGCTTGCCGTACTTGGTGTTGCCCACGCCGGCGATGATGTACTTGCCCGCGATGCTCATGCGTCTCTCCCGCTGGGGTGCTGCAATGCGGTCGCTGATGCGATCGCTCGTGAGTCCGTCCGCGCCGCTAGCGGCCCTTGAACACGGCCTTGCGCTTCTCGGCAAAGGCCTTGGGGCCTTCCTGGGCGTCCTCGGTGGAGCGCAGGATGTGGCTCATCGCCTCTTCCATGCGCAGCGCGTCGGGGAGGGCCATGTTGGTGCCACGCACCGCCAGCTCCTTGATCGCCCGCACGGCCAGGGGCGCGTTCTCGCTCAGCCGCGAGGCATATTCCTCGGCCGTCTCCAGCAGCTTTTCCTTGGGCACCACGCGGTTGAGCAACCCATAGCGCAGGGCCGTCTGCGCGTCGATGCGGTCGCCGATGAGCAGCAGCTCCATGGCGATGGGATAGGGCAACTGGCGAATGATGCGCTGGGTGCCGCCATTGCCGGGCAGGATGCCGCGTTTCACTTCCGCCACGCCGAACTGGGCGTGCTCGGCGGCCACGCGGATGTCCGTGGCCATGAGCAGCGTCATGCCCCCGGCCACGCAGTAGCCGTTGACCGCCGCGATGACCGGTTTCCACACCTCCAGCCCACGGTTGAGCAGGTTGTCGGCTTGCGTCTGCCACAGCTTGGCCTTGCCCACGTCGCCTTCGACGTTGGGGATGAATGTCTTGAGGTCCGCGCCGGTGGAAAACGAGCGCTCGCCCGCGCCGGTGATGATGGCCACCCACACGTCGTAGTCGTCGCGCACCTCGATCCAGGATTCGGAGAGCTGCTGGTACATCTCGTGGTTCATGGCGTTCATCGCCTCGGGCCGGTTCAAGGTCAGGTAGGCGATGTGACCGCGCTTCTCGTAGATCAGGGCTGGCATGGAACGTCCTCGGTTGGGGGGATGGCCTGCGGTGCGGGGGGGTCGCCGGTGGGCGCGGGCTACAGGCGCACGAAGCGGTGCAGGGTGATCTCCGCGCTCACATCGTCGTAGACCAGCTTGACCCGGTCGCCGATGCGGATGGCATCGTTGGGCCCACGCACATTGCTCACCAGGCGCGGCCCTTCGTCCAGCTTGACCATGGTCACGTTATAGGGCACGTCGTCGGCGAACGTCTTGTCATAGAGCTGGTGCATGACGATGAAGCTGTATACTTCGCCTGTGCCCTGCACCGGCTTCCAGGTCAGCTTGTCCGAGAGGCAATGGGGGCAGAAGTCCCGCGGCGGGGCATGAAATTTTCCGCAGGCGTCGCATTGAGGCAGCCGCATGGCGTGGGCCTTGAGCGAGTCCCAGAACGGCCGGTTGGTCTCGGTGACGATCGGCAGAGGCTTCTTGTAATCCATGGGCCCGGCTCCACAAGCAGGTCGATTGGTGCATGGGCCGGCGCCGGCCGGCCGCGCGTGCAGGGTCCTGTTATCCCATTTGGGCGTCATCCGCAATACGCGCGCCAGCGCGCGTCGCAGGCCGCGGCGGGCCTCACGCGGGCCGACGTGCGCACCCCCCGGGGCGCTCCCGGCGCGCCGCATGCCGCGCCGCTTGACCCCGTTCGGGCTTCGCACTAGGGTGCGGACTACGGGGGACGGGAATGACGCGCATCGGCCTTGCCGCAGTCGCGCGCCGGCCAGGAATCTGCAGGAGACGGACATGGATGGCTTCAAACTTCCGGACGAACTGGTGATGGTGCGGGAGCAGATCCGGCGCATCATCCAGGACGACATCATTCCCCTGGAAAAATCGCTGGACCCCGACGCCCCGGACATTCCCCACAAGGACTGGCAGCGCATCTCCCGGAAGGCCCGCGACGCCGGGCTGTGGTACCTGGAGATCCCCGAGAAGTACGGCGGCGGCGGCATGAACGTGTTCTCCATGTGCGTGCTGTGGGAGGAAATGGTGCAGCACCGCATGGGGCTCTACAATCCGGGCTGCGGCGTGTTCGGGCGCACCATCTCGCCCTCCATCTGGGCCGGAACGGAAGAGCAGATCAAGAAGTATGCGATTCCCGCCATCGAGAATGGCTGGCACACCTTCTATGCCATCACCGAGCCCCACGGCGGCTCGGACCCGGCCGGGGCCATGCGCACGCGGGCGGTGCGCAAGGGCGACAAGTACATCATCAACGGCACCAAGATCTTCATCTCCCACGCCCACTGGAGCGAATGGGGCGTGGCCTTTGCCGTGACCGATCCCAGCAAGGGCCGCAACGGCATCTCCTGCTTTATCATCGAGAAGAACCAGCCAGGGTTCACGGCCAAGCCCTTCCGCGTGATCCGCGATTCCTCGCCGCCCACGGAGGTCACCTTCGAGGATTGCGAGGTGCCCGTGGCGCAGCGCGTGGGCGAGGAGGGCCAGGGGCTGTTCCTGGCCTTCAACCTGCTCACGGAGCAGCGCTTCCCCTATTCGGCGGCCAACTACGGCGTGGCCCAGGCGGCGCACCGCATGGCCGTGGAATACTGCAATGAGCGCCAGACCTTCGGCAGCTACCTGGCCGACAAGCAGGCCATCCAGTGGATGCTGGCCGATTCGGAGATGGACATCCGCTCCTCGCGCCTGCTCACCTGGGAGGGCGCCTGGAAGGCCGACCAGGGCGGCGATGCGCGCGTGGAGGCCTCCATCGCCAAGGTGCATTCCAGCGAAACGCTCTCCCGCGTGATCGACCGCTGCGTGCAGATTCACGGCGGCTACGGGGTGACCAAGGAATTTCCCTTCGAGCGCTGGTACCGCGAGGCGCGCATCCGCCGCATCGGGGAGGGCCCCTCCGAGGTGCACCGCATGGTCATCTCGCGCGACCTGCTGCGCGAAGGGCGGGCCAAGCGCAAGGATCGCGAGCGCGCCGCGGGAAAAGCCTGATCCCCGCGCGGGCGGCAGGGGCGTGGTCGCGGCGATTGCATGCAGCCGTCGGGGCCGTGCCCGCACCGTTCCCGACGTCATCGTTTCCGCGCAGCCGTTGCCGTGAGGCACCGCCCCGCCGGCGCCGTGCCGGCAAGGCCGGTGGGGCGCATCCGCTGGCGCCGCGGGCGCCGGCGTGGGGAGAGATTGAGCGATGCAGGGTCCACACCTGTCCGAGGAACTGCTGCTGGTGCGCGCGCAGATCCGGCGCATCATCCAGGACGACATCATTCCCCTGGAGAAGTCGCTGGACCCCGACGCCCCGGACATTCCCCACGACGACTGGCTGCGCATCTCCAGCAAAGCACGCGCCGCCGGGCTGTGGTACCTGGGCGAGCCGGCCCGCCATGGCGGCGGCGGGATGGGCACCTTCGCGCAGTGCGTGCTGCTGGAGGAGATGGTGCAGCACCGCATGGGGCTCTACAACCCGGGCTGCGGCGTATTCGGGCGGGCGCTGCCGCCGGCCATCTGGGCCGGCAACGAGGCGCAGATCCAGAAATACGCAGTGCAGGCGATCCGCCACGGCTGGCACACTTTCCACGCCACCACGGAGCCCACGGGCGGCTCCGACCCGGCCGGGGCCATCCGCGCCCGAGCCGTGCGCAAGGGCGACGTGTACGTGCTCAACGGCACCAAGACGTTCATTTCCCACGCGGCCGAAGCGGAATGGGGCGTGGCCTTCGTCTCCACCGACCCCGCCAAGGGCCGCAACGGCGTGACCTGCTTCATCATCGAGAAGGGGCAGCCGGGCTTCACGGCGCGGCCCTTCCGCGTGCTGCGCGATGCGGCCCCGCCCAGCGAGGTGAGCTTCGTGGATTGCGCGGTGCCCGTGGCCCAGCGCGTGGGCGAGGAGGGCCAGGGCCTGTTCCTGGCCTTCGATCATCTCACCAAGAAGCGCTTTCCTTACTCCGCGGCCAACGTCGGCGTGGCCCAGGCGGCGCACCGCCTGACCGTGGACTACGCCAACGAACGCCAGACCTTCGGCAGCTACCTGGCCGACAAGCAGGCCGTTCAGTGGATGCTGGCCGATTCGGAGATGGATCTCCGCGCGGCGCGCCTGCTGGTCTGGGCCGGCGCCTGGAAGGCCGACCGCGGCGAGGACGCCCGCGTGGACGCCAGCATGGCCAAGCTCTACTCCAGCGAGGCGCTGGGCCGCGTGATCGACCGTTGCGTGCAGATTCACGGCGGCTACGGCGTGACCAAGGAATTCCCCTTCGAGCGCTGGTACCGCGAGGCGCGCAT
>JACQHH010000036.1 GCA_016199125.1 Candidatus Lambdaproteobacteria bacterium | reverse complement strand
CGTTGCCGCTCAAGCGCTTGATGGCCAGGATGTTGATGCCGAAGCGATTGCGCAGGTCCAGCTCGCGGATGGCCTTGCCGCTGAACCGGTGCGGCGCCTCGACCTCGATGATGGCGTAGCCGTCCATGACCTGCACCGTCTCCATGCGCCGCGGGCGGTTGATGTTGTAGGCAAAGGTGGCGCCGGCTTCCTGCTTGACCATCTCGCGCTGGTAGGCGTCGAGCAGGTCGCCCTTGCGCACCATCCCTACAATATGCGGATCGTTGCGGGAGGCTATGACATACAGCTCGCGGCAGTTGAACTCCGTGAAGCGCAGCAGCGCCGTCTCCAGCGAATCCTCCGGCACCAGCGCCGAGGTGTCTTGCGTGGCCACGTCGCGGGCGATGATCATGTCGGTCAGCAGGTTCCTGTCGGAGAGGAACTTCTGTGCCAATTCGCGCGAGATCACGCCCACCAGCCGCTGCTCGTCGTCCACCACGGCGATGCGCGAGCGCGAGCTTTGCAGCAGCGTATCCAGCAGGAAGTTGAACGGCAGGTCGTGGGGCACGTGGTCGTAGTCCGGGCGCATGATGCTCCGCACGGTCAGCCCGCGCAACACGTTCGATTCGATGCCGCTGCCGACGTCGATGCCCATGCGCTTGAGCTTGTGGGTGTAGATGGACTCGTTGTTGAGGTGGTTGGAGAGCAGCACCGCCACGATGGTGCTGATCATCAGCGGCAGGATGATCGCGTAGTCGTTGGTCATCTCGAAGATCATCACGATGGCCGTGATGGGCGCATGGGTGGCCGCCCCCACCATGGCCCCCATGCCCACCAGGGCGTAAGCCCCGCTGCTGGCCGTGGCCGCCGGAAAGAGAACCTTGGCGGCCTCGCCCACCGCCCCGCCGGTCATGGCGCCCATGAACAGCGAGGGCGCGAAGACCCCGCCGGAGCCCCCGGAGGAGAGCGTGACCGAGGTGGCCAGCATCTTGGCGAAGATCAGCAGCACCAGCAGCATCCCCTGCAGCTTGCCGAAGAGCGCCTGATCCATGGTCGCGTAGCCCATCCCGAAGACCTGGGGCAGGAACAGGCCGATGCCCCCCACCACCAGCCCGCCCAGGGCCGGCTTGAGGGGCTCGGGGAAGCGGATGCGGTGCTCGAAGATCCGCTCGGCACGGTCTAGCGTGCGGATGAACAGCACGGCGCAGACGCCGCAGGCAATGCCCAACCCGACATAGGCGATCAGCTCCGCCGGGTTGAGCAGTGCATAGGACGGCACATGGAAGGCCGTCTCGTCGCCCAGGAAGCGCCGCGAGATGACCGTGGCGATGACGGAGCTGGTCACGATGGGCGCGAGTTGGATGAAGCCGAAGTCGCCCAGGATGATTTCCACCGCGAACAGCGGTCCGGCGATGGGCGCGTTGAACGTGGCCGCGATGCCCCCGGCCGCCCCGCAGGCCACGAACGTGCGCATCATGCGCGGCGGCATGTGCAGCAGGTAGCCGATGGTGGAGCCGATGGACGAGCCCACCTGGATGATCGGCCCCTCGCGGCCCACCGAGCCGCCGGAGCCGATGCACACCGCCGAGGCGAAGGCCTTGACGAACGCCACCCGCGGGCGGATGAACCCGCCCCGGCGGATCACCGCGGCCATGACCTCGGGGACGCCATGGCCCTTGGCCTCGCGGGCGAAGCGGAAAATGATGGGCCCGATGATCAGCCCGCCCAGCGCCGGCGCCAGCACCACGCCCACCCCGCGCACATGCAGCACGCGCTCGGCGAACTGGGGCAGCAGGCCGAAGAACAGCGTGGCGTAATGGATGGACAACTGCACCACCACGTCGCCGAATCCGGCCACGACCCCGATCGCCACCGCCACGGCCAGGGAAAACACGCGCTCGTGGCCGCGGAACCGGTCGTAGGCGGCGGCGACTCTCAGGAACTGTCGGTTCATGGGCGGGGGGACGGCGGCTCCTGGCGGGAGGGTGAATGCATGGCCCGGGCGGGGCCGGCGCATCGGCGCGGGAAGCCGACGCGGCGACGGCCGTCACGTGACGGCCGTGCGCGGACGTGGTTGCGGCTGGCGCTGCGCCATGCCGTGCGTGAGAAAGTCCAGCAGCCAATCGTGCAGGAACGCGTCGTGCGGCGCCAGCGCCAACGAGGACTGCGCGGCCTGCACCTGCGACGGCGTCAGGACGTTGCCCAGCTTGCGCAGGGTCTCGCGGATCACCTCGGCGTCGAGCTCGGGATGCCCCTGCAGGCCCAGCAGGTGCCCGCCCAGGGCAAACATCTCAACGGGCGTGTCCGCGCTGTGGGCCAGGTGCACGGCCCCGGGCGGCAGCACGGTGACCATGTCCATGTGCGTCTGCAAGATGCGCAGCGGCCGCGGGACCGCGTCCAGGGCGGGAAAAGCCGCCGCCGCGGGCGTGAAATGCAGGTCGCGCACGCCCAGCGCCCAGCCCAGCGGATTGGGCTGCACCCACCCCCCCAGGGCCTGGGCCAGTGCCTGGTGTCCGAAGCAGATGCCCAGCGTGCGCACGCGGGCACGGTCGAGCTCCCGGATCAGCTCCAGCAGGCGGTGGATGAACGGCACGTCGTCGTAGGCCGAATACTTGCTGCCCGTGACGATGTAGGCGTCGTAGTCGTTCACGCGGGCGGGAAACTCGCCGTGCTCCACGTCCAGCACGTCCCATTGCCCGGGGGCGTGGAAGAACTCCACGAACATGCGGCCGTAGTCGCCGCGGCGCGCGCGCGCTTCCCTGGGTGCACGGCCCGTCTGCAGGACGGCAATCCGCATGGGATTCTCCAAGGTGCGGCCCGGTCCGGGGCCGGTTGGCGTTCCGAGAGGGGGGCGCGGGTGGTCTGCGGGACCGCGGCGGGTGCCTCGCCTTGGGGCCCGGCTCCCGAGCCGCGTTCCGATCAAATCATTGATTTGTTGAGAAAAGTCCTTTATATATGACCGAATTCGGGTGGGGCGCGGAATGCGGCCCGGGCCGCCAAGTGTCGTGGCAGGTCCTGGGCGCGAATTCCGCAACCCGCTGATTTGGCACCTTATGTACCACCCCGCCACGCAGGGAGGCAAGGGAACGGGATGAAGGTACAAAAGACGTATACCTTTATCGTCTCGAAGAATTTCGGGCGGCCCATCAGCTTCAGCCTGCCCGCCTGGAGCCTCTATGGCCTGGTGGGGGCCGGGATCGTGCTGCTGGCGACCCTGCTCACGCTGAGCATCGCCAGCCTCGTGTTCTATCCGCGCCTGCGCGGCCTGGAGCGCGAACAGCAGGAGCTGTTGCGCGAGCGCGATGCCCTGCGCGACCAGTTGCACGCCGCCAATCAGCAGGCGTTGGCGTACAAGGAGCGTCTGCTGGCCGAGGGCCGCGGCGAGGAACCGCCCGAGGAGAGCACCGGCCGGTCGCGGCCGTTGCGCGACGAGGACGAAAGCTACGTTCCGCCCATCAAGTTCAGCGACGTCACGACGCGCGTGGATCACAGCTCGGTGGAGCTGATCTTCCACATTTCCCGCGAAGGCGACGCGAGCAACAACCACGGGGGCTTTCTGTTCGCCATCTTCGAGAATCGCGCCTCCGATCCGCCCAGCTTCATGGCCACGCCGAGCGTCGAGCTCAACGAAGACGGCTTTCCGCAGATGTACAAGGCGGGCATCCGCGTGACGCGCGTGCGGTCGGACATCACCATCCGGCGCAAGGTGCGGCGGCATTCCGAGGACGAGTATTTCACGCACGTCACGTTGTACCTCTTCTCCATCCGCGGCGGGCTGATCATCCGCGACCGTTACGAGCTGGACCGGGAGCTGTTCAACCAATCGTCGCCCTCCCGCCAGCGGCTGACGTAACCCAGCATCTGAGGACATCGGCTGTGGCAAGCAAGAACGAGTCCGGCAACGGAGGCGCCTCGGGAGAGGTGAGCCTGCTGGGCACCGATTCGCGATTCCAGGGCGTCGTGCGCTTTTCGGGCACCTTGCGCGTGGACGGCGAAATCAAGGGCGACATCACCTCGCCCGCGGGCAGCGGATCGGTGCTCATCGTCAACGCCCAGGCGGTGGTGGAGGGCGACATCGTCTCCGACTCGGTGCTCATCAGCGGGCGGGTGGTGGGCAACATCCAGGCCCGTGACCGCGTGGAGATTTTCCGCACGGGCTACCTGCGGGGGGACATGCACACCGGGGACATCATGATCGAGGGCGGGGCGGAATTTCAGGGCCAGTGCCACATGCTGCGCGATGGCGGGCGGGGCGAACCCGCGGCCGCCGCCGCACAGACCCCGGGCGACGCCCCGCCGGGCGCAGGGGTGGAATCCGCCGCCGGCACGACGACAACCTAGCAGCGAGGCGCGCCCCGCGCGTCCATCACCACACAGGGGTTGCGGCGCCCCACGGCTTGCCGCGCCGCCGCACCCTCACCGGTCACGCCCTTCCACGGACGGAAGGTGGAATCATGCCACACAGGTCCATGGACGTACCGCACCACACCCCTCCACGGCCGCGGGTCGCGCGCCGGGCGCCGGCATTCCTGCGCCCGGCTCGTCGGGCCACCTTGCGCCCCCGGCTGGCTCCGGCGCTGCTGGCGTTGCTGCTGCTGGCCGCCTGGCGGCCCCTGCCGGCCGCGGGTCAGACGCCGGCTGGCGGGCAGGCCGCGGATTCCGCGCCGGCCGCGTCCAGTGGCGATGCGCAACTGGACCAGCCGCCGGCGGCCATCGAGAGCCTGCAACTGCGCAAGGCGGGCGGGGGCCAGCAACTGCACTTCCTGATGACCGGCAACACCCCGGTGTCCATCGTGGGCAATGCCCGGCGGCAGGTGGTGGTGGTCAAGTTCGAACATGCGCGGGCCACGTTTGCCCAGGGCCAGCGCGTGTTCGCTTTCAACGATCCCTTCATCGAAGGCGTGGTGTTCGACGAGGTGGCGCCCAATGTCACCTGGGCCAAGGTGCGCCTGCGCGACGCGCAGATCGCCTTCCAGCGCCTCGCCGAGGCGCCCAAGGGCCAGGTGGTGGTGGCCTTCATGCGCACCCCGCCGCCCCAGGGTGCGCTGATCAAGGATTTCCGGCTCAACTCCCAGCCCGACGGCACGACGCTGGTGCTGGAGGCCAGCGCGGTGCCGGCCTACGAGGACAAGCGCGAGGGCAACTTCTTCCTGGTGCGCATCAAGAGCGCCCGGGCGGAACTGGCGCAGCCCCTTTCCGGGGGCGACGAGCGCGTGCAACTGGTGGCGCTGGACCAGGACGGCGAGGATCTCCTGCTGCGCGTGCAGCTCAAGCAGGGCGAGCTGCACGCCGTGGTGAGCACGGGAGACAATCCGGCGCGGCTGGAAGTGCGCTTCACGCCCGCCGCGGCGCCTGCCCCGGCCACGGCCGAAGCGCAGGCCGAGCCCAGGCTGCCGCCCGAGGTGCCCGGCTCCCTGCCCCGCCCGCCGCCGCGCGGCGAGTCGCTGGAGGAGTTGCTGGAAGGCGAGCCCAGCCCCGTGGTGCGGGCCAACTACATCCTGGCCGAACGCGAGTTCCGCGGCGGGCGCTACGATTCCGCCGACAGCATCTTCATGCGCGTGTACCAGGCCTCGCCGCGCACGCGGCTGGGCATCCGCTCCTTCTTCCGCGCGGCCGATTCCCAGTATGCGCTGGTGTTGCAGCAGGGGGGCCGCAACTTTCACCGCGTGATCAACAACTATCAGGCGGCCATCCGCGCGGCGGAGACGGCCAACTACGACTCGGACCTGATCCCGGCGGCGCTGTTCCAGGTCGGGCGCAGCTACCAGCGCATGGGCTTCGACTACGAGGCCAACGTCAACTACCAGATCCTGCAGGAGCGCTTCGCCGACAACACGCCGTACACCCCGGATTCCTACTTCTTCCGCGGGCAGACGTTTCTGGGCATCCGCCAGTACGAGGAAGCCATCGGCTCCTTCCAGGCTTTTCTGCAACGGGAGGGCGATCCGGCGCTGATCGCGGCGGCGTATTACCACATGGGGGACACGTTCTATAACCTCAAGAGCTATCCGGACGCCAAGGCCGCGCTGGACAAGGGCCGCGAGATCGACCCGGACTATCCCAACACGCGCCCCGTGCTGTTGTTCCACATGGGCGAGGCGTACTACGAGAACGCCGACTTCGACGTGGCCCGTCTGCTCTACCGCACCCTGCTGGAGCGCTACCCGGAGAAGCCCTACACCAAGCTGGTGGCGCTGCGCCTGGGCGACTTTCTGCGCGACGAGGGCAAGGAGGACGATGCGCTGGAAATCTACAACATGGTCATCAAGGGCGCGCCCCTGCCCATCCGCCTGCGCGGCAAGCTGCGCATCGCCAACCTGCTGGTGCAGCGCCCGGCGGGCGACGACTACAAGACCGGCGTGCGGCTCTACGACGAGGTGATCCGCGAAGGCCAGGGCGGCCCCGTGGCCGAGGAGGCCGGGCTGCGCAAGGCCCTGGCCCTTACCCTGCACAACCGCTTCCTGGAGGCCGTCGGCGCCTTCGAGGCGCTGGCCAGGGACTTCCCCAACAGCCCGTTCGTGCGCCCCAACATCGTGCGCGCGAACATTGAGGAGAATCTCAAGGCCAAGATCGACGAGCACTTCGCCGCGCGGGAATACTGGGAGATCGCCAAGGTCTACACCCGTTACCGCGACACGTATTTCCCGGACTTCCGCTTCAAGTTCACCCTGTTCCAGGTGGCCAACGCCTACCAGCACCTGGGGCTCTACGACGAGGCGATCCACCTGTACCAGAAGCTGCTGGACGCCGCCCCGGGCGATCTGCGCACCCTGGTGGAATACCGCCAGGCCGCGGCTTACGCGGAGAAGGACGACCTGGTGCAATCCGAGGAGGCGCTGCTGCGCTTCATCCAGCAGCACCAGGCCGATATCTATCTCACCGACGTGCGCATGAAGCTGGGCCAGGTGTACCTGAGCGGGCGGCGCTATGCCGATGCGCTGAACGCCTTCCGCATCATGGAGCAGGACTTTCAGGCCAACAAGGACCCTCGGCTCAACGAGGCGGCCGGGGAGGTGTATTATGCCCTGGGGGTCATCTACAAGGAGCTGGGCCAGCTCAAGGATTCGGCCGAGTCGTTCCGGGCGGCGGTGCAGAACTTCCACCACCCCATCCAGGGCGACCACGTGCCGGACTACATCGTGCTGTCGCACTTCCTGGAGGGCGATGCGCTGTTCGAGCTGCAACAGGACCAGGAGGCCATCGCCGCCTACGAGAAGGCCATCGGCCTCTACCCCAGCCATGACAAGGCCCCCTGGGCGCGCTACCAGATCGGGCTCATCTACCGCCGCAACGGCGAGGAGCGCAGGGCGCTGGACACCTTCAACCAGCTGCTCGAACTGGCGCGCACGCGGCCCGGCGAGCTGTGGGAATCGCTGGCCCGCGAAAACCAGCGGGACCTGGTGAATGCGCTCCAGTACAAGGACTACCTGAGCCGATGAACCCCAAGCCCGCCGAGACCCCCGCTGCGCGCCCGGAACGCGACGAGCTGGATTCGCTGCGCGTCAAGGTCAGGACCTTGGAGCTGGAACGCTCGCAGATGAAGCTGCTGCTGGACCAGGGGTTCAACAATTTCCAGGTCACGGCGGACAAGCTGGGCCGCATCATCGAGAACCTCAACGACCGCCTGGAAACCAAGAACCAGGAGCTGGAGCGCAACCTGGCGGAGATGGAGAAGGTCAAGACCTACCTGGCCAACATCTTCGAAAGCCTGGCGGTGGGCGTGCTGGTCACCGACGTGGAAGGGCACATCACCTCGGTGAACCGCCGGGGGGTGCAGATCCTGGGGCTGGGCGCCGAGCAGCTCATCGGCCAGCCGGTGCACGAGCTGCTGGGCATTGCCCCCGTGCACGGCACGACGAGCGGCCAGTCCCGCGCGGACCTGGAGGACCCGGTCTCCTTCGTGCGCGTGGACCGCGAGACGCTCAAGCTGAAGATTTCCGTCTCGCCCATGCCCGGCGGGTTCATCCTCAACGTGCAGGACGTGACCCAACTGATCCGCCTGGAGGAGACCGCCGAGCGCCGCAACCGCTTCACGGCCATGGGCGAGATGGCGGCCAACATCGCCCACGAGATCCGCAATCCCCTGGGCAGCATCGAGCTCTTTGCGTCGCTGGTGCGCAAGAGCCTGCCCCCCAACACCGAGCCGGCGCAGCTCATCAACCACATCTCCTCGGCCGTGGCCAGCATGAACCACATCATCTCCAACCTGCTGGCCTACACCAAGCCGCGCCCGGTGAACCGGGACAGGATGCACCTGGGGCACCTGCTGCGCGACAGCGCGGAGTTCCTGGGCTTCCTGGCGGAAAAGCACAACGTGACCGTGCACCTGGAGCTCAAGGCCCGCCGCACGCAGATCCTGGGCGACGAGGAGATGCTCAAACAGGTGGTGCACAACCTGTTTCTCAACGCGGTGCAGGCCATGCCCGACGGCGGCACGCTGACCATCGCCACGCGCAACCTGAAGCTCACGGACGCGCGGCAGATCGCGCGCTTCCAGCCCGTGCACGGCCCCACGCCCGCGGCGCAGGAGGTGATCGAGGTCAGCGTGCGCGACACGGGCGCCGGAATGCCCGAGGAGATCCAGAAGCAGGTCTTCGATCCCTTTTTCACCACCAAGGCCCGCGGCACCGGGCTGGGGCTGGCCATCGTGCACAACATCATCGAGGCCCATCGCGCCACCATCGACCTGGAGAGCGCGCCCAATGTGGGCACCAACATGATTTTGACGTTTCCCGTGACCCGCTAGCGTCCCAGGGCGGATGCGCGGCCGTTGCGGTGCCCCGACCAGGGATGGCGCGGGGCAGGATCAACCCCCAAGGAGAGACCCGTGGAACACCCCATTCTCATCGTCGATGACGAAGTGGAAATGCGCATCGCCATGTCGGAGACCCTGAAACATTGCGGGTACCCGGTGGAAATTTCGCACAACGCCATCGACGCGCTGAACAAATTCAAGAAGAACAAGTACGCCATGGTCATCACGGACATGACCATGCCCAAGCGCAGCGGGTTGGACCTGCTCAAGGACATCAAGGCCCTGGATGCGGCCGTGCCCGTGCTGATGGTCACGGCCTACGGCACCATCGAAACGGCCGTCGAGGCCATGAAGCTGGGGGCGTTCGACTACATCCTCAAGCCCTTCAAGTTCGACGTGTTCACCTTCGTGGTGGAGCGGGCCCTGTCGCACCGGGAGACGCCCAAGGCCGACGCCGCGCACAGGAACGGCCGGCACAAGGCCGCCGTGGCCGACGCGGCCCCCGTGAGCGGACGCGAGCTGGTCACAGCCGATGCGCACATGCAACAGTTGCTGGGCGTGGCCGAGAACATCTCGCGCAGCAAGGCCACCGTGCTCATCCAGAGCGAGAGCGGCACGGGCAAGGAGCTGCTGGCGCGCTACATCCACGACCAGTCCGACCGCGCCGACGGTCCCTTCGTGGCCGTGAACTGCGCCGCCCTGCCCGACACCCTGCTGGAAAGCGAGCTGTTCGGGCATCGCAAGGGGGCCTTCACGGGGGCCATCCAGGACTACAAGGGCCGCTTCGAGCAGGCCCACGGCGGCACGATCCTGCTGGACGAGATCAGCGAGATGGCCGCGCCGCTGCAAGCCAAGCTGCTGCGCGTGTTGCAGGAGCACGAGGTGGACCGCATCGGCGGCAAGGAACCCATCGCCGTCGACGTGCGCGTGATCGCCACCACCAACCGCAACCTGTTCGCCATGGTGGAAGAGGGGCGCTTCCGCGAGGACCTCTACTTCCGGCTCAACGTGATCCCCATGCACCTGCCGCCCCTGCGCGACCGCAAGGGGGACATTCCGCTGCTGGCCGACCATTTCATCCGCAAACACGCCGCCCGCAACGGGCGCAAGGCCGTGGGCGTCTCCGGGGACGCCATGGAGATGCTCTGCCACTACAACTGGCGCGGCAACGTGCGCGAGCT
>JACQHH010000033.1 GCA_016199125.1 Candidatus Lambdaproteobacteria bacterium | reverse complement strand
TGCAGCGCCTGCTGGCCGAGACGGGATTGGAAGGCCGTGCCCAGGCCCTCGCGCGCGAGCTGAACCTGGCCGAAAAGCGGCGCCTGGAACTGGCGCGCGCGGTCAGCGCGGCCCCTCGGCTGCTGTTGCTGGACGAGCCCGCCGGCGGCATGACGCCCGCCGAAACCATGGCCATGGCCGAGACGATCCGGCGCGTGGCCCTGCCGGGCCGCACGGTGCTCATTATCGAGCACAAGCTGGACCTGATTGCCGCGTTGTGCCAACAGCTCTGCGTGCTGAACTTTGGGCGCAAGATCGGCGCCGGCACGCCCGCCGATGTGCTGCGGGAGCCGCAGGTGCTGGAGGCCTATCTGGGCCAGGACGAATCGGACGAGGTGTGACGTGCTGCAAGTGCGCGAGCTCCATGTGCGTTACGGCAATGTGCGCGCCGTGCAGGGGGTGTCCATCGAGGTGCGCTCCGGTGAAATCGTGGTGCTCATCGGCGCCAATGGCGCGGGCAAGACTTCCATGCTGAACGCCATCGCGGGCATCGTGCGCCCGGCGGCCGGATTCATCTCGTTCCAGGGCGAGATCATCACGGGCCTGCCGGCGCATCGCGTCATCGACCGCGGCATCGTGCAGGTGCCGGAGGGGCGCCTGATCTTCACGGGGCTCACGGTGCGCGAAAACTTGCGCCTGGGGGCCTACCGCGTGAAGGAGCGGGGCGACCCGGCGCAGGCCATGGAGCAGGCGTTGCACAACTTCGCCGAGCTGCGCCCGCGCCTGGATGAGCCGGCCTCGGCGCTCAGCGGCGGCCAGCAGCAGATGCTGGCCATCGCACGGGGCCTGATGGCGCGGCCACGACTGCTCTTGCTGGACGAGCCCTCCCTGGGCCTGGCGCCGCGCGCCGTGCAGGCCGTGTTCCGCCTGGTGCGCACCCTCCGCGGCGAGGGCATCACCGTGCTGCTCGTGGAGCAGAACGTGCGCCAGGCCCTGCAGATCGCCGACCGCGGCTATGTCCTCGAAGGCGGCACGGTCATTCTCAGTGGAACAGGACGTGCACTGCTGGCGCACGATCTGCTGGTCTCGTCCTACCTGGGCATCACTCAGCATGGAAAGGGGCAATCATGAAAGCGCTCATCAGGGGGCTCGCGATGGGAGCCCTGACGCTGGGTCTGGCCGTGCCGCAGGCTCGGGCACAGGCCGACCGCGCCAAGGCGGAACTGACGTGCCAGCCGGCCCAGGAGCAACTCATGCTCGACTGCGCGCTGCGCCTGACCAACCGCCGCAGCGGCGCGCCGCTGGAAGGGGCACGGGTCAGCGTGCACGCCGATATGCCGTCCATGCCCATGGCGCACAACGTGCCTCCGGTGGTGGCGGAACCGGGCGGCCCGCCGGGCATGTACCGGCTGCGCATGATGCTGGCGATGGCGGGGGAGTGGACCCTGCGGCTCAACATCAGCGGCCCGCTGAACGATGTCGTCGTCACGCGCGTGCAGATTCCCCTCGGGAGCGCGACGGATCACGCCGCCATGGGCGACAAGCAGATGCCCGCCGGCCAGCAGGGCGGTGACCAGATGCAGATGCCCGCCGGGCACGGCGCCCTGGACAGCAAAAAGAAGAAATAGGCGCCGCGCCCCATGGGCGTTGCCTCGCAGCGCCGCGGCGGCATTCCGCCATCAAGGCTGCGTGGGATTGTCGACGACGACGTACCGGTCTTTGCCGGCACGTTTGGCCTGATACAGGGCGCGGTCGACGGCGGCGACGAAATGTGCGGTTGCCTGGCCGGACTGGAACTCGCCGCATCCGATGCTGACGGTCACGGTGAGCGCCTCGCCTGGGGTGGGCACTTTGGATGTCCGAACCGCATGCAGGAGGCGCTCCAACGCATGCCGGGCGCCGGCCAAGGTGGTGTTGCGCATCAGGATCGCAAACTCCTCGCCGCCAAAGCGATAGAACGAGTCCACCGCATCGCGCATCGCCGCAACGAACCCCTGCGCAATGGTTTTGAGCACAAGATCGCCAATGGGATGGCCGTGCGTGTCGTTGACGCGCTTGAAATCGTCGATGTCGCACATCGCCAGGCAGAACGGCTGGCGGTCGCGCGCGTGAAGCCTGCTCTGGCTCTCCAGGTCGAGCTCGAACTGCCGGCGGTTCAACAGCCCGGTCAAGTTGTCCCGGCTGGCCAGACGGCGCAACTCCTCGTTGGCATGGGCCAGGAAGGCCGTCTTGTCCTCGAGTTCGCGCAACAACTGGTGATGCTGCGCCCACAGCCGGCTCATCTCCAGGCACTCTCTGACATGGGCCAGCAATGCCGCCTTGTTCCAGGGCTTGACGAGGTAGCGGTGCACCGCGCCTTGATTGATGGCCGCGATCACGACGTCCAGATCGGAATACCCCGTCAACAGGATGCGCGCCGTGTCGGGCGCGATCTGTTTGACTTGTTCCAACAGTTCCGTGCCCACGATCCCCGGCATGCGATGGTCGGCAATGATCAGCGGAAAAGGATTCGACTTGAAGGCGTCAAGCGCGGCATGGGGGTCGTCGAAGATTGAAACGCGGAATCCCTCGCCCTCAAGCTCGCGCTTCAGTGCATGCAGAACATACGCCTCGTCGTCCACGATCA
>JACQHH010000140.1 GCA_016199125.1 Candidatus Lambdaproteobacteria bacterium | reverse complement strand
TAGTCGAAGCCGAATTCGTTGTTGGTGCCGTACGTGATGTCGGCGGCATAGGCCACGCGCCGGGCGGGATCCTCCAGGCCGTGCTGGATCAGCCCCACGCTCAGCCCCAGGAAGCGATAGATGGCGCCCATCCATTCGCTGTCGCGGCGGGCCAGGTAGTCGTTGGGGGTGACGACGTGCACGCCGCGGCCGGTCAGCGCGTTGAGGTACACCGGCGCGGTGGAGGTGAGCGTCTTGCCCTCGCCGGTCTTCATCTCCGCGATGCGGCCCTCGTGCAGCGCGATGCTGCCCATGAGCTGCACGTCGAAGTGCCGCTCGCCGATCACGCGCCCGCTGGCCTCGCGCACCAGGGCAAAGGCCTCCGGCAGCAGCTCGTCCAGGGTTTCGCCGGCCGCCAGCCGCTCGCGGAAGGTCTGCGTGCGCTGCGGAATTTCCGCGTCGGTGAGCGTGCGGTATGCGTCCGTCTGCGCGTTGATCGCCTGCACCGTCTGCGCATAGCGCCGCAACAGGCGATCGTTCTCCGAGGGCACGAATATTCTGAACAGTCTGGACAGCATCGGTAGGGCCTGTGAGAGGGAATGATCGACGCGCGACCGCTGGCTGCGGGTGGTCGCTGACCGGTGCGTGTCCTGGCCGGCAGGCGGCGGTTCGTGCTGGGAATTCACGGCAGGTGCGGCCCGCGCGGCGCGTCGACCCACTTCAAATGTCGCCCGAACACCCCGGAGAGGTCAAGGCACGCGCCGCGCCGCGCGGGGCGACATGCATTGGATCGCCGCGGCGCCACGCAGGTTCCACCCCGCCGCGCGTCCAGTACTTCGTGCCGGCGCCGCGCCCTGCCGCGGGGCGGCGCGGGGGAGGCCGCCCGCACGCGTGCCGTTCCGCCTGCCGCGCTCACGGCGCGCATCCATTGCGAGGTCCGCCCGAATCCGGTATTTAGGGTGTGCCGTCAACGGGTACGATCTGCCATGGAGCGCCAGCCGGCCGCACGTGGCCGCGCGCAGCGGGCGGGAAGCCGGGCGCGGCGGTCGGGTGTGCGCACGCACTGGTCTCCGCGGCAGCGGTGGGATGGGGGTGCAGCGGCGCGCCGGGCCGCCCACGAGGGGAAGGCCGGCGGTGCCGGGCTCCGCCGGGGAATGGTTGTGCCTGCTTGACGCGCGCCGCGCCCGCCACCCCAGCCCGTATTCATTCCCGATCGAAGGAACTCCACATGCGCTCTAGATTTTTCAGGCCGGGGCTGCTGCTGCCGGTTTTGCTGACCCTCGGCGCTTCGGTGGCGTTCGCGTCCGGGGAGGGGGGCACGGCGGGCTTTGTGCCGCCCGTGTGGACGATCCTGCCGTTCGTCGGCATTCTGTTGTCCATCGCGCTGTTCCCGTTGTTTGCGCCCCATTTCTGGGAGCACCATTTCGGCAAGATCAGCGCGGTGTGGATGGCGGTCGGGCTGCTGCTGATGTACTTCTCGGCGGCCGGGGAGCCGGGCTTTCTGGTGGCCTACGGCGCGCGCATCTTCTCCTCCTACGAGGAATACATCTCGTTCATCATCCTGCTGGGGTCGCTGTTCGTCATTTCCGGCGGCATCTACATTTCCGGGGACGTGCGCTGCACGCCGGCGATCAACACGGCGATCATCTTCATCGGCACGATCCTGGCCAGCGTGATCGGCACGACCGGCGCGGCCATGCTGCTGATCCGGCCCATCCTGCGCGCCAACAAGGAGCGGCGCTATCAGGCGCACGTGGTGCTGTTCTTCATCTTTCTGGTGTGCAACATCGGCGGCTCGTTGACGCCCATCGGCGACCCGCCCCTGTTCCTGGGCTTCCTGCAGGGCATTCCCTTCGAATGGACATTCGTGCTGACGCCCATCTGGGCCTTCGCCGTGGCGATCGTGCTGGGCGTGTTCTACGGCATGGACGTGTTCCTGTCTCGCCGCGAAGATCCGGCCGTGTATGCGCGGCATGACAATCCGGCGCCCGTGCGCATCGAGGGCCTGTTCAATTTCGTGCTGCTGCTGGGCGTGGTGGGCTCGGTGATCATGAGCGGTGTGCTGCACTTCGAGACCGTGTTCACCTTCGGCATGTACGGCGAGCTGCACATTCCCAACCTGTTGCGCGACGGCATCATGATCGCGCTGGCCCTGATTTCGCTGCGCACCACGCCCAAGCCCGTGCGCGCGGCCAACCATTTCAATTTCGCGCCGATCCTGGAGGTGGCCTACCTGTTCGTGGGCATCTTCACGACCATGATTCCGGCGCTGATGCTGCTCAACGCGCGCGGCGGCGAACTGGGCCTGGACAGCCCCGCCAAGTATTTCTGGCTGACCGGACTGCTCTCCAGCTTCCTGGACAACGCCCCGACGTACCTGACGTTCCTGGCCACGGCCATGGGGTCGCTGGGTCTGGAGCACGCCATCCAGATGACCGCCCCCGGCGAGCCCGAGCACATCCTGATGGCGATTTCGGTCGGGTCCGTGTTCATGGGCGCCAACACCTATATCGGCAACGGCCCCAACTTCATGGTCAAGGCCATCGCCGAAGGACAGGGCATCCGCATGCCCAGCTTCTTCGGCTACCTGATGTATTCGGTCATCATCCTGTTCCCGGTGTTCGTGCTGGTGACGTTCATCTTCTTCTAGCCGCGCGGAACGGGCGCCGCGCCGGCGGGCCGGGGGCCCTGGCGTGGGTGCGGGCCGGCCGGCCCGGCGGAACATGGCGCCGCCCGGCCGCGCCCACGCGACCCCGGCGCGCAGCGGCCAATGTTTGGTTTTTGCCAATTATCCCGGATTTCGTTATGGGAAAATCAAGCGCAGGCCGGGCAGCGGGTCCGCGCGGCGTCTGTGCTATGATGCGCAGGGGCAACTGCGGACGATGCGGAGGCTGCACGCTGCACGTGGGGGTTCACTCCGAGCCAACCAGCGGCCTCGGTTCGAGGAGGAAGTCATGATTCGCGCAATGCTAATGTCTGTCCTGGTGGCGCTGATGGTCGCCGTCGTATCCGTCCCGACCCTGCCGGCCCAGCAGGCCGCGCGGCCACCCATCAAGGAGCTGATGGGCGAAAACCTGGCCCTCATGCAGAACATCCTGGTGGGCCTGATGACTTCGACCTACGAGCAGATTCCGAAGTCGGCGGAGGTCATGAAGACCCACGCGGAGGACATCCAGAAGAACCGGCCGCCCGAGATCACCGGCCAGGTGAACATCGACCGCTTCAATGCCTATGCCTTCACGCTGAAGAACTCCACGGAGCACCTGCTGCTGGTGACCCAGGAACTGATTAAGCACGACAAGAGCCCGGAGAGCCCGGGCATGATGAACATCGACTACCTGCGCGTGGTGGTGGCCGGGCATTACTCCAACATGGTCACCACGTGCGTGAACTGCCACAACCAGTTCCGCCGCAAACCCGTGTCCATGATGGGCGCCGGCCCCGGCGGCATGATGAAGAGCAAGAAGTAGCAGCGCCCCACACTCGAACCCCACGCCGCGGCGCCCGGCGCGCGCCGTCCGCCTCCGGCGCAGCCTGTCGCCTTGTTCCAGCACCGTCCCGACCGAGCCGAAGCTGCCGGTTCCGCGCTGGCTTCCCCGGCGCATCCCGGCGGCTTGCAGGCACCCCGCCCCCGCTCCGCACTGCGCCCGGCCTTGCGGAGTCCGCACCCATTCGTCGTTCCCGCCGCCCCGGCAGGCGCATCCGACCCGGGAGCGCCCCGTGCTCGGGAGGATTTTTGGCCTCGGAAACCCTCGCGCGGTCTGCAAATTGCTTGGATGGGCTCAGGTTGCCAGATCGACCGAATCGAAGCGGGCCTTTGGAAAGGGAACGATGATGACCGCAACTCAGCGAATGGTTGTGCTCTCGGCCATAGGAGTGGCGGCGCTGCTCTCCGGCTGCAGCCTGGCGCAACGTCCCGGCGCGCCGGACAGCAAGGCCGCAGCGGCCACCGAGCTCAAGACGGACGTGGAGCAGCTGCGTGCCGACAACGACGAGCTGCGCCAGCAGCAGACGCAACTGCAACAGAAGGTGTCCGAGATGGACAAGGCCATGCTGCAGCGCGCGCAGGAACAGCGGCGCTTCCAGGAAATGATGGCCACCAACTTCGACATGCTCGAGCAGTCGGTCTCCATGACCCTGTCCAAGCACGCCGACGCTGCGACCGCGCCGGGCAAGCCCGCCACGCCGGCCGCCGCGAGCGTGCCCACGCGGCTCTATAATCCGCCGGCTCCCGCGGCAAGCGCAGCCGCCGCCCCGCATGAGAACGCCGCCGCCGTTTCGCGTGAGAGCGCCAGCCCGGCGCCCGGCACGGGCAGCGTGCGCGCGTCCGCGCCGCGGCCGGTCGCCATGAACAGCCCGGCCACCGAGGGCGGTTCGGCCTTCCGCGAAGACCAGGACCTGCAGCCGCCGGCCCAAGCGGTCAAGCTGGAAGCCCATCCGGCCGCCAAGCCGCTCTATGACAAGGGCTTTGCCGCCTTTGCGCGCCGGGACTACGACACGGCGGTGCAGATCTTCAACAATTTTCTGGAAAAATACCCGACCGATATCTACAGCGACAACGCGCAGTTCTGGATCGCCGAAGCGTACTTCTACCAGAACCGCCTGGATGAGGCGGAAAACGCCTATCGCCTGGTGCTGCGCAACTACGAGCACCGCAGCACGCTGGAAGGCTACAAGACTCCGGATGCCATCTATCGGCTGGGCCAGACCTACCTGAAGCGCCGCAACAGCGAACGCGCGGCCTATTACTTCGCCAATGTGGCGGAGCGCTTCAGCGAATCCTCGGCCGGAATCAAGGCGCACAAGGAGATGGCCACGATCGTCTCCGACACGGCCCAGGCCAACCGCTAGACGTTCATCCTCCTGCCGCGGCCGGCGGATCGTGCGATCCGCCGGCATCCGCGGTGCTCCCCCGCAGACGAAGCATCCCGCCTTGCCGGCTACATCATGCGCTTGCTCAACGAGGCCTCCAGGTCATGGGCCAGGTCGCGCATGCTCGCCATGTTGGGATTGATGGACAGCGCCCGCTTGATGTAGTGCAGGGCCTGCTCCGGGCGCTCCAGGGCCGTCAGGCACAGCCCGGCCCCGCTCAGCGCCCCGAAGTGGTTGGGATTGCGCTGCAGGGTCCTGACGATGTCCTCCATGGAGCGCTCGTATTCCCCCATGTAGTACCAGGCGGTGGCCCGCTTGTTGTACCCCTCCGCGAAATCCGGCCGCCGGCGGATGATCTCGTTGAACACGTCGATGGAGGTCGAGAGGCGCCCGGTGGCCAGCATGCCGCTGCCCATGGCCAGCATCTGGTCCACCTCGTCGTCGCCCGAGCGGCTCCAGATGGACCACAGCGCCCGCTCGGCCAGCCGCCGCGACAGCTCGTCGCTGTGCTGCAGCACGCTCAGGATGTCCTGCACGGCCCGCTCGTCCCCGTGCTGCCCCAGCCAGAGCAGCGCCGAGTGGCGCAGATCCTCGTCCGCGCTGCCGAGCTGGCTGCGATACGCACGCAGCGCATCCTCTACCTGCGCGGCCGCCTGGCGCACGGGCGCGAATCCGGCCACCAACCCCCCCGCAAGACTCAACGCGATGACGGCTCGCAATGTCATTTGCATAACGGTCTGTTGCATAAGGCACCCCCCCTGACAGGGACGACCTGCATCCGCGACGCAATGTGTGGTTGTGCGTCATCATGGCATGAAATACGGCTTTTGTCGCCTGCTTTTCGCGGGGGGTCGTGCAGCGGGCTTCCGCGCCGGGCCGGGCTGGGAAAGTCCCCGCCGGCGCGCAGCCGCGGCTCCGGCGCAGGGCACGCGGCATCGCCCGCGCCGCGCGGGCCGCAGCGGATTGTTTTTTCCCGGGTCGATTCGCTATGCTGGGCGCAACCCACAGCGCGCATCCCCATCGCGTCCGGACCCGCGGCCGGTCGGCGGCGTCGCCCCAGCAGCCAACGGCAGCCCATGGAATTCGAAAAGGCCATCAACGAAGCCTCGACGCTGCTGCTCTTTGACCGCCGCTCGCAGCAGCAGCTCCAGGAAATGGCCGACGCCGCCACGCCGCGCACCCGCGACTGGTACCTGATCCGCCTGACCCAGGCCGCCTTCGCCTACTACAACGCCGTGGAGGCGGAGCTGTGGGATGTGCGCGGGTCCATCCGCCAGGCCTCGCGCATCCTGCGCGAGGTGAAGAGCTTTCGCCAGGACCGCGTGTTCTACACGCTGGCGCTGCGGCTGGAGGTGGACCTGCTCATGCACACCTCCGCGCTGGCCTTCCAGGAGGCGGACAAGCGCGATGCGCTGAAGCACCTGTTCCAGGAGGAGGACGAGCGGGCGCTGTCCATCTGCGACACGCTGCTGAAAAATTTTCCGCCCAGCCTGGAACCGCTCCCCAACGCCTGGTACACCTCGCTGATCCCCATCTTTCCGTCCTTCCGCGACCACGTGCTGATGTATTACAAGGATCGCATCAAGGACAACCGCATCGTGCCGCTGACCGGCATCCTGAAGCAGGTGCAGCGCGAGCTGACGATCATCTCGGGCGTGATCCAGGCCAAGCGCTACCTGACCCAGCACGCCGCCACCCTGCGCAGCATGGACAAGGTGAAGACGCTGCTGCTGTCCCAGGCCAAGGCGGTGGCGGGACGGCTGGAGCACGTGGTGCCGGCGCTGTTGCAGATTTCCACCGACGTGTCGCTGCCCAAGGGCATCACCGGCGGCATGCTGGACGCGGCCATCGCCAAGATGGCCAACACCGTGCAGGAGGCCCGCGCGGCCAAGGACATGAAGAAGTACACCACGTCCCTGATGCAGGAGGGCATCCTGAATTTCCTCAAAGGGGACAATCCGGAGGCCGTGCAGGCGCTGGTGCAGACCCTGCGCGTCAGCGAGCACATCGACCCGGCGGACAAGAAGTTCCGCCAGTTCCGCTACAAGGAATTTCCGGACATTCCCTTCATGATCGGCACCAGCCTGCTGCGCCATTCCCGGGCGCAGAAGCCCTTCAGCGAGGAGGAGCAGACCCTGCTGCGCAAGAGCGTCACCGCGCTGGCGCAGGCGCTGGTGCTGCAGCCCACGTATCACCACGGCTACATCAACCTGATGATGGCGCTGGTGCTGATGGGCGAACAGGACACCGAGGCCATCGAGGAGATGTACCTGGGGAATTTTCAGCGGGATTTCGCGCAGATCAACGGCTTGGCCTACCGCAACCGCGCCTTCCTGGAATTTACGGCCAATTCCAATGCCACCTCGCCCGAATTCTACAAATGGCTGATCCTCTCGCAGTTCTGCATGGGCGGCGAGCAGACCCACGCCAAGAAGATGTTGCAGGAGTTGAAGACGCTCTACATCCTCAACGCCCACGAGTTCTCCGCGGCCTATCTCAACGAGTACCGCACGGCGCTGCGCATGAAGGATCAGGAATTCGTGGCCGACCTGGCGGACGACGAGTTGCACTCGGCGATCCTGTTCTACATCGCCCATGCCTACGGGTCGCTCTCCCTGAGCCAGGACACGGACGAGGAGGACATCAGCCTGAATCACGCCAACCTGGACCGTTCCGTCGAACTCAATGCCGAGGCGCTCTACTTCAACAACAGGAACAGCAGCGCGGTGCGACTCGTGGACACGCAGGTGCAGATCGTCCAGTTCGGCCTGCGCCGCTCGGAACGCCGCTGGGAGAACATCAACAACACCATCGGGCAGCGCTTCCAATATTACGAGGACTATCTGCGGCTGATGAAGAGCTACGATCTGCTCAAGGAGCGCATGCAGAACCTCAACCTGACCGAGCTGGTGCCCGAGCTGACGGTCTCCGCCACCGCGCGCAACAAGATGGCCAGCACCATCAACACCGAGCAACGCGAGCGCCTCCAGCAGCGCGTCACCATGGCCTAGCGCGGCGAGCCGGGCGGGCCCGGCCGCGGCCGCGGGAGCGTCTACGGAGCGGAAAAAGGGAAGGGTGGCTCGACCGCGGGTGCCACGTTGCGCGGGCTCGGCCCCGGCTTGGCGTCGGGAGCGCGGCCGGGCGCGCGTTGCGCCGCCTGAGCCTCGGCACCGGCGAAGGCGCCTTCGAGCTGGCGGGCAAACGTGCCCGCCCCGGCCGGCTGTTCCCACGGCGGCAGCAGCAGGCGCTCCTCATCTTCGTTCAGGCTGGCGGCGGCGAACTGCGCGTCGCCCTTGTGCAGGTCGCAGGTGGCATCGCCCAACTCGCCCGCGCGGAAGGCCACGCGCCGCGTGACCGGGCACCAGGGTCCCGCCCGCTGGCCCGTCACGGTGCAGATGTCCGCCTCGGTGTATTCCTCGTCCGGCTCGGGAAACTCGCGCAGCGGTTGATCGGCCAGCACCTGGCGCATGAAGCGCACCCAGATGCGCGCCGGCGTGCGCCCGCCCTGTTCGTCCGGCATGACCCGGTTGTCGTCGTTGCCCACCCAGACCCCGGTCACCACGTCGGGCGTGAAGCCGATGAACCAGGCGTCGCGCGGGCCGTCGTTGGTGCCCGTCTTGCCCCCCACGGGCCGGTCCATGCGCGCGCGGGCGCCCGTGCCGTACAGCACCACGTTGGTCAGCATGCGCCGCATCTGGAACGCGGTCCACGGCGAGACGATCTGCTCCGGCAGATTGGGCGCCGCCTTGTAGAGCAGGTCGCCCCTGCTGTTGGTGATCTTGCGGATGGTGGTGGGCGCGATGCGCAGCCCGCCGTTGGCGAAGGAGGCGTAGGCCGAGGTCAGCTCGGCCAGGGTCACTTCCGAGCAGCCCAGCGCCACGCACAGACCCATCTGCGGCCGCAGCGTGATGCCGTAGCGCCGCGTGAGCTGCAGCAGGGGGTTCATGCCGATCTGATCCAGCAACTGCACCGCGATCACGTTGCTGGAGCGTTCCAGGGCACGCTGCAGCACCAGCCGCGTGTCCAGGGCATAGCGCGGATCCTCCACCGAGCGCGGCTCGCCGTAGCGGGCGTTGAAATTGCGCGGGGCATAGGTCTCGGGGGGGCCCTCCGTCTGCTCGCTTTCGTCGTTCAGGTACAGCGCGGCGCCCATCTCCCGCGGCATGGCCACACCCTCGCCCCAGGAATAGCGCACCGGCTCGTCGACGAACGTGGAATCGGGGCGGAAGCCATCGTCCAACGCCGCGGCGAACAGGATGGGCTTGAAGGCCGAGCCGGGCTGGCGCAGGGCCTGGGTGGCGCGATTGAACTGGGACGCCCTGAAGTCCAGGCCGCCCACCAGCGCGCGCACGGCGCCCGTGTGGGTGTCCATGGACACGATCGCCGCCTGCTCCGCCGTGGGGTGGTCCAGCATGGCTTCGGCCATGATGGCCTCGGCCGCCTCCTGCTGCGCCAGGTTGAGCGTCGTATAGACGCGGAAGCCCCGCCCGGACACCTGGGAGACCCCCAGCGTGTCGCGCATCTCCTTCATCACCTGCTGCACAAAATATGCGGCGCGGGTGTCCTCCGGCTCGGGCCGGTACACCCGCAGCGGCTCGGCCCGGCCCTGCCGGTACTCGGCCAGGCTCACCCAGCCCAACTCCAGCAGGGCATCCAGCACCTGCCGCGTGCGCTCGGCGAGCTCCGCCAGCCGTTCCACGGGCAGGGTCGCGCCTCCGGCGTCCTTCACCCCGCTGGGGAGCTGCAGGTAGCCTTCGGGCTTCTTGATCAACGCGGCCAGCCAGGCGGCCTCGTGCAAGGTCAGCTCCGCGGCGGATTTGTGAAAGTAGCTGCGCGCGGCCTTTTCCACCCCATACACGCCGTAGCCCAGGTAGACCCGGTTGAGGTAGAACTCCAGGATCTCGATCTTGGGGAATTCCCACTCCAGGGCCAGCGCCATGAAGATTTCGCGCACCTTGCGCGAGAGGGTGCGCTCGGAGGACAGCAGGGTCAGCTTGACGAGCTGCTGGGTGATGGTGCTGGCGCCCTGGCGATAGCCCAGGGCCTTCATGTCGGCCCACACGGCGCCGGCCAGGCGCACGGGGTCCATGCCCCGGTGGGCGAAGAAGCGCCGATCCTCGATGGCCACCACGGCCTTTTGCAGGAAGGGGCTGATGCGGGCGAGGGGCACGGTGTGGCGATCCTCCGTGCCTTCCAGAGTGGCCAGCGCCGCGCCGGCATGGTCGTAGATGATGGTGTTCTCGGCCGTGTTGGCGCGCACCAGGTTGAACTGGCGCACCACCTGCGGGGCCCAGATGTGGAAGCCCACGATCAGTCCCAGCACCAGCGAAGCCAGGCCGCCGGTGCTCCACAAGGCGATCCGCCACAGGCGGTCACCCTGCGCGCGCTGCAAGGTGTGGAGGCGGGGTCGTCGGGGCATCGGTACGTTCCGGGCGGACGGCGTGGCCCGGCGCCGCGGAGCGGGGCGGCGCGGGAAGGGTGGTTCGGGGCGCGATTTCATGCGCGGCTTCGACGCGAAGTGACGTGATGAGCAGAATGCAACAACCAGACCCCGTGCAGGCCGCCGCGCCCGGGCTCGCGCAACGCCCGCTTCCGCGGCCGGGCTGGGCGCCGGAGGGCAGCGGTGGCGGAAGACGGAACGCCGGGGCACGCGGGCGCGGAGCGGAAATCGCGAGTGGCAGGACCCCCGGCGAGGGGGTACGTTAGCAACTGTGGAGAGCCCTGCCCGGGAGGGCCCGCCTTTCGCCCGCCGCCGGCACCGGGGCGGCATGCTTCGCCCCGACGGCGGACGACCTGCGCCGTGCGGGCACCCCGCGCTGCCTTACCCCGGCGGCCGTCACCTTCACCGCACATGGGCCATGAGCGAGCACCGCAAGCACTCCAGAGTACCATTTCTCACCGGCTGTGTCCTTGTGGTGGGGCGCACGGCCCACCCCACGCACCTGATCGACATCTCGCTGAAAGGCGCCCTGATCGAGACGCCGCGCGGCCTGCGGCCCCAGCAGGCCACCGGCATGCTGGAGGTGCGCCTGGCGCAGAGCGACGTCACCATCCGCATGCGCGTGGTGCCTGCCCACCACACCCGCGAGCGCACCGGCCTGCGCTGCATGAGCATCGACGTGGACAGCATGACCCATCTGCGCCGGTTGATGGAGCTCAACCTGGGCGATCCGGGGCTGGTGGAGCGGGAACTCACGGCGTTGGGACGACCCTGACGTCGCCCGGCGACCCGACTTTTTCCTCGTCCCCCGCCGCTGCTTCCTTCCCGCCCGTCGCCCCCGCCTCGGCCCGGCAGGGCGCTTTGGCAGCGGTTTCGCGGGCCGGCCTCCTGGGCACACGGAGGCCGTTTCAAATTGACATCCCCCGGCCGCTTGGCTAGCGTTGGACGGGGAATCTGCCGCGCTTTCCGGGGCCTGCCGCGGCGGATTTTCCGCCACGCCAGACCGTGTTTCCGTGCACAGACAGCAGTGAGGACAGACAGGAGGAGCGTTCCCGTGACGCGCAACGGAATCCAGGGAGGGAAATGAGAACCAAGTTCATCTTCATCACCGGTGGTGTCGTCTCGGGCCTGGGCAAAGGGATTGCCACGGCCTCCATCGGCGCCCTGCTGGAAAGCAGGGGCATGCGCATCAGCATCACCAAGCTGGACCCCTACATCAACGTGGATCCGGGCACCATGAGCCCCTTCCAGCACGGCGAGGTGTTCGTCACCGACGACGGGGCCGAGACCGATCTGGATCTGGGGCATTACGAGCGCTTCACGACGGCCACGTTGAGCCGCCGCAACAATTTCACCACCGGGCAGATCTATTACAACATCATCCAGAAGGAACGCCGGGGCGACTACCTGGGCGCGACGGTGCAGGTCATTCCGCACATCACCGACGAGATCAAGACCAAGATTCTGCAGGCGGCCGAGGACGTGGACGTGGCCCTGGTCGAGGTCGGCGGCACCGTGGGCGACATCGAATCCCTGCCCTTCCTGGAGGCCATCCGCCAGTTCCGCTACGATTTCGGGCGGCGCGACAGTCTCTACGTCCACCTGGTGCTGATTCCCTACATCGAGTTTGCCGGGGAGCTGAAAACCAAGCCCACCCAGCACAGCGTGAACAAGCTGCGCGAGATCGGGATTCAGCCGGACATCCTCATCTGCCGCACGTCCAAACCCCTGCCCACCGAACTCAAGCGCAAGCTGGCGCTGTTCACCAACGTGGACGAGGATTGCGTGATTCCGGGCGAGGACGTGGCCAGCGTGTACGAGGTGCCGCTGCGCTATCACGCGGAGGAGCTGGATGAGCGCATCGTGGAGCGGCTGGACATGTGGACCCGCCGCCCCAACCTGCAGCGCTGGGCGGACATCCTGGACCGCGCGGCCAATCCCCAGGGCAAGGTGCGCGTGGCCATCGTGGGCAAGTACGTGAACCTGCGCGAATCCTACGAGAGCCTCAACGAGGCCCTCAAGCACGGGGCCCTGGCCAATCGCGTGGAGCTAGAAGCGCTGTTCATCAACTCCGAGGACGTGGAGCAGAAGGGGGCCCAGGTGCTGCTGAACAACGTGGACGCGGTGCTGGTGCCCGGGGGCTTCGGCGAGCGCGGCATCGAAGGCAAGATCCAGGCGATCCAGTTTGCCCGCGAGCAGCGCATTCCCTTTTTCGGCATCTGCCTGGGGCTCCAGGCCGCCGTGATCGAAATTGCGCGCAATCTGGCCGGGATCGCGGACGCCAACTCGGCGGAGTTCACGCCCAACAACCCCTCCAACGTGATCTGCCTGATGCCCGAGCAGCATGCCGTGCTGCTCAAGGGCGGCACCATGCGCCTGGGGGCCTATCCGGCGGAACTGATGGAGAACACCAAGGTGCGCCGCGCCTATGGCCAGCGCAACATCAGCGAACGGCACCGGCACCGCTTCGAGGTCAACAACGCCTTCCTGCCGCAGTTGGAAAAGACAGGGCTGATCGTTTCGGGCAGAAACGCCGACGCGGATCTGGTGGAGACCATCGAGTTGTCCGACCATCCGTGGTTCGTCGGCTGCCAGTTCCACCCCGAATTCAAGTCCAAGCCCTTTGAACCGCATCCCCTGTTCACCTCGTTCATCAAGGCAGCCGCTGATCGCGCAAAACGGAATGAGCAGGAACCGGCCCTGCGGCGGGAAACCGCCTGAATCCCCGCCCAGTCGGCCCCCACGCCCCCGCGGCGTGGTGGGTCCGTGGCGCGCGCCGTGGGTGCTGTGCGCGCTGCTGGCGCTGCCCCTCTCCGGCGTCATGGCCGCTTCCCCCCGGCCCGACTGTCCGGAGGCCCAGACCTTGTGCCTGCAGGCCGACCGCACCGGCGGGATCGACCTCAAGGCCGGCACGGCCTTCATGGAAGGCAACGTGATGGGCTTCCTGCGCAAGGAGGGCATCGCGTTCACCAGCGAGACGCTCAAGGCCTTCCGCAACGCGGCGGGGGAATGGGTCAAGTTCGAGTTGGACCGTGACGTGCACATCGAGCAGGACGCGCGGCTCGTGGACGCGGATCACGGCATTCTGGAGCGCAAGGAGATTCTGCTCTACGGCAACGTGAGCCTGCACGACGAGCAGATGGAAGCCTATGCCGACGAGGCGCGCATCGACCGCGAGACCGAGTTCGGCGTGTTCACGGCGCGCAGGAACGAGCTGGTGCGCATCAAATTTCTGGCTCACATGGACGCGCCACCCACCCAGGAAGGCGACCCGGCGGCTCCGGCGACGGATACCTTTCTCATCAAGACCCAGCGCGCGGAGCTGGACAATCTGCGCCGCGACGTGCGCTTGCAGGGGCAGACCGAGGTGTTCCGCGTGGAGCGCAACTGGAAGCTGACCGCGCAGGACGTGCACCTGGTGTTCACGCCCGAGCGCACGCTGGACTTCTTCCGCGCCGAAGGGTCCGTGGTGGTCAAGCAGCCCGGACGCATCGCCAGCGCCGATTCGGCCGTCTCGCGCAACCGCAATGAGACCATCCTGCTGGTGGGCAACGCCCGCGTGATGCAGGACGGACAGTTCGACCTGTCCTCGGAACGCATCGAGATGTACAACAGCGTGGACAAGGGCCTGGTGCAGAGCGACGAGCAGCACAAGCCGCTCTCGCTGAACCTGACGCTGGACAAGCCCGATGCCTATCGCCTGGGCGAGCCTGGGCTGGACAAGCTCTCGACGCAGGGCCTGCCCAATGCCGTGCGCGAAAAGCTCAAGCCGCTGGTGGACCAGCCCTATGCCAGCGCCGAGGTCTTTGACCAGGCCGTCCGGGAGCGGCTGAGCGCCGAAGAGACCCGCAACTACCTGGTGGCCATCCGGGCCGCCGCCAAGCGTTGAAGCCCACGCCGCCCGCGCCGATCTGACCCGCCCATGACCGAAGAATCCGCCACGCCTTCCGCCGCCACGCCCGCCAGCGAGCTGCCCCAGCCCGTGGTCTCGGCCGATTCGCTGCAGGCGCACGGACTGGTCAAAGCCTATCGCGGCCGACGGGTCGTCGACGGGGTCTCCATCGAGGTGCACCGCGGGGAGATCGTGGGACTGCTGGGGCCCAACGGCGCGGGCAAGACCACCACCTTCTACATGATCGCCGGGCTGATCCGCCCCGACCATGGGCACATCTACCTGGGCCTGCAGGACATCACCCGCTACCCCATCCACCGCCGCGCCCGCATGGGCCTGGGCTACCTGCCCCAGGAACGCTCGGTGTTCCGCCGCCTGACCGTGGAGGAAAATCTGCTGGCCGTGCTGGAGCACAGCGGCCTGAGCCGGGCCGAGCAGCGCCTGCGCATGGAAGAGGGCCTGGAGGATCTGGGGCTGACCCAGGTGCGCCATTCCATCGGCATTCAGCTTTCCGGGGGGGAAAGCCGGCGCGTGGAGATCGCGCGGGCCCTGGTGCTGCAGCCGGCCTTCATCCTGCTGGACGAGCCTTTCGCCGGGATCGATCCCATCGCCGTGCTGGACATCCAGGAGATCATCAGCCTGATCCGCACCAAGGGCATCGGCATCCTCATCACCGACCACAACGTGCGCGAAACCCTGGGCGTCACCTCCCGCACCTACATCATCAACGCGGGCAAGCTGCTCGTGCACGGCGTGCCCGACGAGCTGGTGAACAACGAGATCGCCCGCAAGATCTACCTGGGGGAACAGTTCACGCTGTAGTGCCGGGGCCCTGGCGGAATGATAAATGCCCTTGGCATTAGCGATGCCGTGCTGTATTCCCTAGAGATACGGCAAGAAAGGTGCCATCCCGCGCGCGGACGCCGCGGCGGGACGAACCCGCACCCTGCTCCCCAACCCCTCGCGCCTACAGCCGCGCAGCCAGCCGGGCCGCTTATGTCGTTGAATCTGAAGCTCCAGATGCGGCTGAGCCAGCAGCTCATCATGACGCCGCAGCTTCAGCAGGCGATCAAGCTGCTGCAGCTCTCGCGCAACGAGCTGGAGGAGCTGATCCAGCAGGCGCTGGTGGAAAACCCCGTGCTGGACGAGACCACCGAGGAGGAGGAGAGCGGCGGCGTCGAGACCGCGGCCGACACGGCGGTGGAGCTGGCGCCGGACGATGGCGACCTGATCCACAACGAGTCCCATCCGGAGAACGACCAGGACTGGCAGGAATACATCCAGTCCGGCAGCGGCATCATCCCCGAACGGCACGTGGGCGGCGACCACGACGAGTTGAGCCTGGAGGCCACGCTGGCCAGCGCGGCCACCTTGCAGCAGCACCTGCTGTGGCAACTGGAAATGTCCAATCTGACGCCCCTGGAACGGGAGATCGGCCAGCAGCTCATCGGCAATTTCGACGACGACGGCTACCTGAGCATGAGCATCCGGGAATTGCTGCAGGCCAACCCGGGGCTGCACAGCCGCATCGACAAGGCCCGCGGCAAGCGCAGCCTGTCCCTGCCCGTGGACGAGACCCTGGCCGAGCAGCTCATGGACGGCCGGCACCAGGCGGCCCAGCTCGTGGAGCGCGGCAAGAAGAAGAAGGCGCCGCCGGTGTTCGAGGAGGACCTGGAACACGATCAGGCCGCGCACAAGTCCCGCGGGGCGCCGCTCAACGTGAAGCCCCGCGTGGCGGCGGTGGTCGAGGCCGTGCTGCGGCATATCCAGGCTTACGATCCCATCGGCGTGGGGGCGCGCGACCTGCGCGAATGCCTGCTGATCCAGCTCGCGGCCATGGGCCTGGAAGGCAAGCTGCCCTACAATATCGTGCGCGACGACCTGAAGCTGCTGGAGAAGAAGGACCTGCGCCGCATCGCCCGCCGCCAGAAGTCCCCGCTGGACGACGTGATCGAAGCCTACAAGCTGCTCATGTCCCTGGAGCCCAAGCCGGGCCGGCCTTTCACGTCCGAGCGCCCCCAGCACATCATCCCGGACGTCTATATCTACAAGTCCCCCGCGGAGCGCGAGGAGGGGGACGACCGCGTGGGGCAGTATCGCGTGGCGCTCAACAACGGCGGCATTCCGCGGCTCAAGATCAACGATTATTACCGCCAGCTCGGGGAAAGCGGCAAGGTCGACTCCTCGCTGACCCAGGAATATCTGCAGGAGAAGATCAAGGCCGGCAACTGGCTGATGAAGAGCATCGAGCAGCGCCAGAAAACCATCTTCCGCGTCACCAAGAGCATCCTCAAGCATCAGTACGAGTTTTTCGAGCAGGGCATCAATTTCCTGCGCCCGCTGGTGCTCAAGGACGTCGCGGAAGACATCGACGTGCACGAATCCACCGTGAGCCGCATCACCACGAACAAATACGTGCACACGCCCCAAGGCATTTTCGAGCTGAAGTATTTCTTTACCAGCGGCATCGACCAGGGGCACGGCGAGGTCATTTCGTCGAAGAAGATCAAGGACATGATCCAGCGCATCATCGGCGGCGAGGACGCGCGCGAGCCGCTGACCGACATCCAGATCGCCGAGATCCTGTCCAAGCAGAGCAAGATCAAGGTGGCGCGCCGCACCGTGGCCAAATACCGCGAGGCGCTGAACCTGCTGCCCTCGAACAAGCGCAAGCAGTTGTTCTGACATGAACGCTCCGGGACGCACGTCCCGGGAGAGAACCATGCGGGCGGCTGCAAACGGCCCCCGCGGGCCGGCGTCCCACGCACCGGCCCGGCACACGACAACCAACTCACCGCGACGCCGCAGGGGTTGCCCCGCCGCCGCGCAGCCGCAGCCGAGCAACCCCCATGCCCATCAAGCTGCTGGAATACCTGTCGCCCCCCACCATCGATCTGCAAATGGAGGCCTCCTCCAAGGAGGAGGTGCTGAGTCGGCTGGTGGACGTGCTGGTGCGCAATGCGTTGCTGCCCGCGGAAAACCGCCTGCTCGACGCCCTGCTGGAACGCGAGGGGTTGGGCTCCACGGGCATCGGCCACGGCGTGGCCATTCCCCACGGGCGCACGGCGGAGATCGCGCATCCCACCGTGGTGCTGGGCCGCACGCTCAAACCCATCGATTTCGATGCCATCGACGGCCAGCCCACGCGACTGTTCTTCCTGCTGGTGGCGCCGGAAAACGGCGGGGACGATCACCTGTTCCTGCTGGCGCGCATCGCGCGGCTGATGAAGGATGCCCACACCCGCGACCGCCTGATGACCGTCGAGACGCCCGACGACGTGCTGGCCCTGCTGCGCGAGCAGGACCGCCGCTGAGCTCCGGCGCGTCGCCGCTCACATCGCGGCGCACGGCCGTGAGCTGCCCCGGTTTTGCCGGATTGCAGCCCTGTTCGCGCCGGGCTCCGCATCGACGGGCCGGGCGGATCGTGGTAGAGATGATCGATTGTGGAGTGAGCAGCCGGCTTGCGCCATCCGAACGTTCACCGGGCCCGCGCCCCACGCGGTCGTCGCTCATGAGTGCAGCCAGGATCGGGATCATTCTCGCCAGCCACGCCGAGCTTGCCGCGTCGATGGTGCGCACCGTCGAGCTGATTGTCGAGGGCCGCACCGACTTCTTCACCTTCGCGTTTGCCGAACGGGAGGATCCGCAGCGCGCCTCGCGCCGCCTGCAGGACCTGGTGCGCAAGGCGGACAACGGCCGCGGCGTGCTGATCCTGGTGGATCTCTTCGGCGGCACGCCCGGGTCGCTGGCCATGTCGCTGGTGGAGCCCGCACGCGTGGATGTGGTCACCGGGGTCAACCTGCCCATGGCCATCGCGGCCGCCACGCTGGACCCGGCGTTGGACCTGCACGGCGCCGCCGAGGCCGTGGTCAACGCCGGCCAGCAGTCCATCCAGCAGGCCGGGGCCATGCTCAAGTCCTGACCGGCGCCGTTCCGTGCGCTCAGAACAGCAGGATGCGGATGTCGTACAGCGCGTGGGCATAGGCCGTCACGCCGAAGCCTCGCGCATAGTAGAGCAGGGTAAACAGCAGCCCGGCCACCCAGCGGAACAGGAAGGCCTGCGCGGTGAGGGGCTCGCCCAGGGGCCCCACATGATGCGCCAGCGCGAACAGGAACGCGGCCGTGACGATGGACAGCGCGGCGCACAGCCAGCCGGCGAAGACCAGCCGCAGCACGGCCATCAACATACCCAGCAGCAGCACGCGGAACACGAATTCCTCGAACAGCCCCGCGCCCAGGGACAGCGCCAGCGCCTGCATGCGCCCCGACTCCATGCTCCAGCCGCCCTGCGCCAGCGGCCCGCCCGCCGCCACGCCGGAGGGCAGCAGCATCTGCAAGGCCGTGGTGGCGTCCACGCCGGCGTCCCGCAGCAGCGGCGCGAGCAGCAGGTGCAGGATGCCCTGGATCAGCAGGCCCAGCACCAGGCTGTAGGCCGCGGCCTCCAGCAGCATGAGCAGCAGGTAACGCCAGTGCAGGGGCGTGTGCGCCCGCCGCAGCAGCGGCACGCAGAGGATGAGCACCAGGATCATGCCCAGCGTCACCTGGGACGGCCGCAGCCCGAAGCCCGCCAGCACCATACGCAGCCAGGCATCGGCGGCGTTGCGCACCGCCACGGGCGCCGCGCCGGCGCCGGCCGCCAGCAGCAGCTCATAGGCCACCAGCAGCGGAATGGCCGCGACCACGCCGTAGTAGGCGCTGCGGGAAAAGCGGATGTAGCGGGCCATGCGGCGGTCACGGTGAGGAGGTTGGCCAGGCCATTTAAGCATCCACCCGGCGGGGCGTCCAGTGGGCGCCGCGGCGGCGCGGCCCGAGCCGGCGCGCAGCCGCGGGCAATGCCCCGCACACCGGCCCGGCGCGCCGTGGCCGCGCGCGCGTGGGGCCCCGCGCCGGCACGCGGGAGCGCGGGCCGATGCTGAGAATCGTCGCGGGCGCATTGGGCGGGCGGCGCATCAAGGCCCCGCCGGGCCGGGGCACGCGCCCCACGGCCGAGCGGGTGCGCGAGGGGGTCTTCAGCATGCTCACCCATCGCCTGGACTTCGACGGCCTGTGCGTGTTGGACCTCTTTGCCGGCAGCGGCGCCTACGGCATCGAGGCGCTCAGCCGCGGGGCGCGCCATGCCACGTTCGTCGAATCCCATCGCCGCACCGCCCAGGGCATCCGCGACAATCTGCGCGCGCTGGCGCTGCCCGCGGCCCGCTGGACGGTGATCGACGGGAGCGCGGAACGTTACCTGGACAAGCTGCCGCCGGGCGAGCCCTGGCGGGCCATCTTCGTGGACCCCCCCTACGCCGCCGGGGCCTACGACCGCGTGCTGCGGGCCTTGGCCGTCTGCCCGCGGGTGGCGCCGCAGGCGCTGGTGGTGGTGGAATGTCCGGCCGGCGACCCCCCGGCGCTGCCGGCGGGCCTTGAGCAAATCCAGGCGAATCGCTATGGTGACACCCAGGTGATCCTATGTCGCAAAACGCTTTGAACAGCGCCCCTGGCGGCCAGGCGCCCGGCGCGACGGCGCGGTCCTGCGCGCGGACGCGGCGCGGGGAGCGACACTCTCTGCGCGGCGACGCGCGGCACGGACGGTGGCCGGCCCGCACCGCCCTGGGCGTGGCGGCGCTGCTGCTGGGCGCGGCGGGTGGTCTCGCGCCGGCCGCGCGTGCCGACGAGCCGCTGGGCGCGTTCTTCACCCAGGTCAACACCTACCTCTACAGCGATGGCCCCAACGCGGGTGCGCGGGTGCTGGTGCGCGCGCGGCAGACGTTCACGGTGATCGATCTGACCAATACCGCCGACGGCACGGTGTGGTACCGCATCGTGTTCCCGGAGCGGGACACCAGGCTCGAAGGCGTGGGGTGGGTCTTTGAGGCGCCCCACGAGATTCTCGAGCGCCAGGGCGGCAACGTCACCGTGTACGAGGAGATTCCGCGCGCGCGCACCGCCGTCGGCGAAACCGTGTCCGTGCCCACCCAGGCCATCAAGCAGCTCAATATCACCGAGCCCAGCACGCGCTTCGCGGAGATCACCTGGTACAAGGTGCAGTACAGCGCCAAGATCCCGCTGACCCCCTGGATCCGGGCGGCCACGGGCATCTACCGGCCCGGCGTCAGCGCCGAGTTCATCACGCGCGTCTATGCCAACATGGTGGCTCGCAACATCAAGGTGGACAAGGTCAAGCGGCTGCTCTCCGGCGTGATCCAGGTGGGCGACAGCAAGCGCGACGTGGAATGGGGCCTGGGCGATCCCCTGCACGTGCGCGAGGAGACCGCCGGCGACATCCGGCGCGTATTCTGGCAATACGCCATGGTGGTGGTGCAATTCGAGAACGACGTGGTCAAGCAGATCAACTGACGTCCGCAAAACCCCATTCCGGAGGCCGCCGGCCATGTCCGCGACGGAGCTCAACCAATCGGTGCTGGACCAGATTCGCGAAGGCAACACGCTGGAGGCCATGAAGCTGCTCTTCGGCCGCGCATCGGCTCAGGCCACGGGCGTGGTGGCCATCAACCGGGCGCTGTTCGGCACCCATCGGCCGGGGCAGACGGAGGCCATCGACCAGGCCGTGGAACGGCACCTGGCCCTGCTGGAGTCGTCGTCGCCGGAGCAGCGCGACACCGTGCTTTACAATCTGGGCTGCTTTGCCCTCTTCCGCGACGAGGTGCTGGACGCCCACTATTACTTCACCGAGGCCGTGCATGCCCGGAGCGACCATCTGGCCGCGCGCCACAACCTGGGCTACACCTTCGAGCTGATGGCGGAGACCGACAATGCGCGCCGGGAATACGAGGCCGTGCTGGCGCAGGACCCCGGGTTCGTCATCAGCCGCGTGAACCTGGCGCAACTGGACATCGCCGAGGGGGACGTGGAGAGGGCCCTGGAGACCCTGCGCGAGCTGCGCCGGGGCCGACCCACCAATCTGGGGATCACGTTGTACCTGTGCCGGGCACTGCTGCAACGCGGCACCATCGCCGACGCCAAGGAAGTGCTGACCCTGCTGGCGTCCACGGCCAAGTGGCAGACCTATCAGGACCTGCGGGAATGCCGTGCCTACGCCAAGTTCCTCAGCGGCGACGCGGACGGGGCCGAAGCCGATTTCCGCGAGATGCTCAGCGATGAGGCGACCAGCCTGTTCGCCGTGGCGGGGCTGGTGAAAATTTGCGCAGCGCGCAAAGACTGGGATGCGATGCAGTCCTTTGCCGAGCAATATCATGCGCTTAACCCGACCGAGGCAGCGCGCCGGCTGCTGGCGGCCTACACGGACAATCCCGCCTGACCTCCCGCGGGCGCCGGCGGCCGTTCCCGCCGGCCGGGCGCCCCCCGCAGTGGCACGTTCCTTTCATTTCGTGAAGGTATCCGGAGTTGCGCCGCAGGTCCGCAGCACCTTGTTCCAGGAACGGCCATGCATCCCATTCGCGTGGATTCCATCTCGTCCCTGCTGGTCCATGTGTCCCGGCAGATTCACGAGTTCGGTTGGGCGCTCATCGTCACGCCCTACGGGGACTATCTGCACCACTACACGCTGGGCCTGCCGCTGCGCTGGCGGCATCAGGACCTGGAGACCTTCGCCCTTGACGAGGAACGGGGAAGCGCGTATCTAACGGCGCTGGTGCAGCGCATCCAGGACGGCATGCGCTATCGCAACGGCGACTTCGTCTCCGATTTGGCGGCAGGCTACGACCTGTTCCTGGTGGAAAATCCGTGCGACCCGGAGGGGGCGCCCATGACCAGCGGGCGCCTGCGCCTGGTCTGGCCCGACGCCCACTACCGCTATCCCTGGCACCAGGGCTGCGAGCGGCGCTGCGCCGCCCAGGCGTTTATTCCTCCGCCCTCCGACGTGGAGCTGCAGCACCTGCACTGCCAGCTTGGCGTGCTGGGAGCCGTCAACTAGCCTGCGCCGCGGCGCAGGGTCTCTTGCGCGGGGATTCCGCGGCACGACCTCCCGCATGCCGCACGCGCCGGCCGCGGGCGGCCGTGACGCGCCCCGCGTGATTCTCCGGCGGGTTGGCCGCCGCGCCCCCGCCCGATACCCGGCCCATGGCTTCAGCGACACCGCCCCACAACGAGCCCATGCCCGGTGCGTCCGCCCGCAACAGCGCAGCCCCGGCCGGCGCGGGCCTGCCCGCCGTCGAGCCCATGGCCCTGGCGCCGCATCACCTGCGCCTGTTCGCGCTGATCATCGACTACCTGCTGGCCGTCAGCATCATCAAGATCGTGGAACAGGCCGCCCTGGGCGCCGAGTGGGACCTGCGCCCGGTGGCCGCGGACGGTTCGTCCCTGTCCCTGCTGTGGGTGGCGTCGCTGGCGGTGCTGATCGTGGTCAAGGATGGCCTGGGCGGGCGCAGCCTGGGCAAATGGTTCACCGGCACGGCGGTGCGCCGGCTGCACGCGCTGGATACGGTGCCGGCCCTCTGGCGCCTGTGCCTGCGCAACGTGACCCTGGCCGTGCTGCCCCTGGACGGCGCGCTGATGTTCGTGGATCCGTTCTGCCGGCGCATCGGCGACCGGCTGGCGGGCACCGTCGTGCTGGCCCCGCCGGGCGCGCCACCCATCACGCGGCGCCTGCTGCTGCTCTCGGCGTTCTTCATGGCGCTGCTGCTGGCCTCGCTGGTCATCACCCCCTGGAACCTGCGCCGCAGCGCGGCCTACCGCACCGCCGTGGAGCTGGCCCGGCAGGATGCCCGCGTGCAGGCCGCCGCCGGCGCGGCGCTGGGCTTCGGCCGCTCCCCGGAGCTGCAACTGGCCCTCACGCCCGAGGGCGGCGAGGCCGTGGTGCGGCTCGCTGCCCAGGGCGCCGCGGGCACGGCGCAGGTCACCGTGCGCCTGGCGCTGGACCGCGCCCGGGGCCGCTGGCGGCTGCTGACGCTGGAGATCGCCCAGCCGGATGCCGTGCGGGGCGTTGAGCAGACCCCGGCGCCGCCGCGCTGAATCCGGGGCAAGGAAGGGTGTGCGGCCCGGCGGGGCTCAGTATTTGCCGCCGGGCGGGGGATCGGGCGCCACGGTGCCGCCGGAGGATACGGTGCCGCCGGAGGAATGCGTGGACGAATTCGTCGGGGGTGTGGCGGCGTCTCCGGCAGGCGCGCCCGGCGCGGGGGACCGCTGATTCACGGCGCGGTTGATCAGGTGCGCCGCCAGGAAGAACAGCCCGATGATGATGAAGCTGATGAGATAGTTGCGCAGGATTCTGGGCACGCCGCTGGGCTCCCCTGGGGTGCGCCGGCCCGGGCGGGCACGGCCCTTTGCCGGCATTGTAGCCAAGGCCGCCCCCGGGGACAACGGGCCGCGGGCCCATGCCGCGCGCCCGGCGCGATCCGCCCCGGCTTGCATTTTGCGGGCAATGGGGCAACCCTTTGAGGGCCGCGCCGCACGCTCGCCAGCGGGAGGAGCGGGGGGATGTCCCGCGCGGCGGGGGAGCGGTCGCGGCCGCCGTGCGCGGCGCGCGGCGACCCATCCGGTTGCGGCAGTCCGGCCCGTGACTTCCCGCCCGGCCCCTCAAGCCCAAGACCATCCACCTGACGGACGGCGACATGGCGACCTTTTATGCCATCGACACCATGGCGGTGCTCTACCGCTCGTATTTCGCCATGATCCGCAACCCCCTGATCAACTCGCGCGGGGTGAACACCAGCGGCCTGCACGGTCTGGTGAACACGCTGATCGGCATCCTGGAGCGCGAAGCGCCGGACTACCTGGCCGTGGTCTCGGACAGCCCCGAACCCACGTTCCGCCACGAACGCTTTGCGGACTACAAAGCCACCCGCGAGAAGATGCCCGACGACCTGGTGCAGCAATTGCCCTACATTCCGCGCATCGTGGAGACGCTGCGCCTGCCCTACCTGGTGCTGCCGGGCTACGAGGCCGACGACATCATCGGCACCCTGGTGCAGGAGGCGCAGCGCCGCAAGCTGGACACCTACATGGTCACCGGGGACAAGGACTACATGCAGCTCATCAACGACCGCGTGCGCATGTACAGCGCCCGGGGCGAGGAGGTGACCCTCACCGGCCGCGAGGGCGTGCGCGAGAAGTTCGGCTGCGCCCCGGAGCAGGTGGTGGAGCTGCTGGCGCTGATGGGCGACTCCTCGGACAATGTGCCGGGCGTGCGCGGCGTGGGGCCCAAGACCGCCGCCAAGCTGATCCAGGACTACGGCACCCTGGAGGGCATCTACGAGCACCTGGACGGGATCAAGGGCGACAAGCTGCGGCAGAACCTGGCCGAGCACAAGGGCATGGCCTTCCTCTCCCGCGAGCTGGTGACCATCCAGCTCAACGTGCCGCTGGAGGGCGATTTCGACGCGCTCAGGATGCACCCCACGGTGCTCTCGGAAAACCAGCCGTTGATCGACCTGCTGACCGAGCTGGAATTCCAGAGCCTGCGCGACAAGCTGATCAAGAAGAGCGCCGCCGTGGCCGTGCCCACCCCGGGCGACGACGTGCGCTACGTGACCCTGGACAGCACGGCGGCCATCCGCGCCGAGCTGCCCCGCTGGCGCGCCGCGCCGATGCTGGTGATGGACACGGAAACCACGGGCCTGGACGTGATCGGCGACCGCATCGTGGGTCTGTCCTTTGCCGTGGAGGGCAGGCAGGCCTGGTACATTCCGTTGAACCATCCCAACCTGGCCGGGCAGCGGGCCAAGGTCTTTGCCCTGCTGCGGCCGCTGCTGGGGCCCGAGGGGCCGCCCAAGTGCGGTCACAACATCAAGTACGACATGCACATGCTGCAGGGCGAGGGCGTGCCGGTGGAAAACGTGCGCCACGACACCATGATCGCCTCGCACCTCACCGAGCCCGCCGAGCGCCGCCACGACCTGGATTCGGTGGCCCTGCGGCGGCTGGGGTTCACCAAGATTCCCACCGAGGAGCTGATCGGCAAGGGCAAGACCCAGGTGACCATGGACCAGGTGCCCATTCCCCAGGTGGCCCGCTACGCCTGCGAGGACGCGGACATCACCATGCGCCTCTACGACGTGTTCATGCCCCGCCTGCGCGAAACCAGCCAGCTCGCCGTGTTCGACGGGCTGGAGGTGCCGCTGATTCCCGTGCTCATGCGCCTGGAGCGCGCGGGCATCCGCTTCGACAGCGCCGGGGCCGAGCGGCTCTCCGAGGAGACCGCCCGCAAGCTGGAAACCCTGCGGGGCAAGATCTACGAGCTGGCCGGGGAGCGCGACTTCAACATCAATTCCATCCTCGACCTGCAGCGCGTGCTCTACGACCGGCTCAAGCTGCACGAGGAGCTGAAGATCCGCCCCAAGAAGATCAAGACGGGCAACGGCTTTTCCACCGACGAGGAAACCCTGGAGAAAATGGCGCGCCATCCCCTGCCGCGCACCCTGCTGGACTACCGCCTGCTGGCCAAGCTGAAGAGCACCTACCTGGACCAGCTCAGCGGATTCGTGAACCCGAAAACCGGGCGCATCCACTCCAGCTTCCGCCAGGCGGTGGCGGCCACGGGGCGCCTGGCCTCGGACAATCCCAACCTGCAGAACATCCCGGTGCGCAGCGACGAGGGGCGCAAGGTGCGCGCGCTGTTCCTCCCCGCCGACGCGGAGCACGTGCTGCTCTCGGCCGACTACAACCAGATCGAGCTGCGGGTGGTGGCGGACTATTCGGGCGACCCGACCTTCGTGCAGGCGTTCAAGACCGGCGAGGACATCCACCGCCTCACCGCCGCGACCATCTTCGACGTCCAGCCGCAGGACGTGGACCGTGACATGCGCAGCGTGGCCAAGGAGGTCAACTTCGGTCTGATCTACCGCATGGGCGCCGACCGCCTGGCGCAGGTGACCAACACCACGCGCGACCAGGCCAGGGAGTTCATCCGCCGCTTCTTCGAGAAATACGCCACCATCCGCGCCCTGCAGGACGAGCTGATGGACAAGGCGCGCAAGGAGGGCTATGCCCTCACGCGCCTGGGCCGGCGGCGCTACCTGCCCGAGATCAACAGCAGCGACAGCTTTGCCGCGCGCACGGCCGAGGGCATGGCCATCAACACGCCCATCCAGGGCACGGCGGCCGAGATCATCAAGCTGGCCATGATCCGCGTGGACCGCCGCATGCGCGAGGCGCGCCTGCGCTCGCGCATGGTGCTCACCATCCACGACGAACTGCTCTTCGACGCGCACAAGGACGAGCTGGACGCGCTGTCGGCCCTGGTCACCGAGGAGATGGAGCAGGCCATGCCCCTGGCCGTGCCCCTGAAAGTGGAGCTCGGCACGGGCGACAACTGGCTCGCCGCGCACTGACGCAATCGATGGTACGCAAAGACGCAAAATATCGTGATCGTATAGGGTTCTACCTTGTCGATGGTACAGAAACGAATTTTGCTTTATTTTTTAGAGCCTCTAACAAAACCTGGAATGAAGCGCCTTTGAGCAGATCATTGCACAGCCGAGCGTCATGAAGGCCTCGTGGATGTCGGCGCGTTTTTCATAGCGCACGCGCAGGCGCCGGTTC
>JACQHH010000146.1 GCA_016199125.1 Candidatus Lambdaproteobacteria bacterium | reverse complement strand
TCGATCTCGCGTTGCAATCCCTGCCCCTGGCACGGCGCCGCGAAGTCACTGATTTTCTGCGGCAATTCGGGCAGATGCTGTTCGGCACGCTGTTTCCCGAAGGGCGCTTCGGGCGGCTGGATGGGCGCGCGCCACTGCTGCTGCAGGTGCCTGCGGATTGGGAAGCCTATCCCTGGGAACTGCTGCACGACGGGCAACACTGGCTGGCCCTGGGGCCCGGCGTGATCCGCATGCCCTTTCCGCCCGTGCCGCTGCCGGAGGGCTACGTGGCCTCGCCGCTTCCGCTGCGCATGCTGGCGGTGACCGCCGTGCCCTTGCCGGGCGACGAGGCGCCGGAGTTGGCGCGCCAGGAAGCGGCGCTGGGCAGCCGCTTCGTTTCGGTGCCCTGGACCTGGGCGGAGCCGGGCGACGACGGCGCCAATGGCGCCGGCCTGCACCGCGGGCCGCGCTATCGTTACCGCGCGGTGGCCCACGCCTCGCGCGATGAATTTGCCGCGGCCCTGGAGTTGGCGCCACACCTGCTGCACTTCTCCGGCTTTTCCGACGCGCGCGGCTGGCTCTTCGAGGGCGCCGGTCTGCACGCCGAGGGCGGCGAGCTGAGTTGGCTGCGCGACCGGCTGCGCCGCGCGGTGCGTAGCGGCCTGCGCGTGGTGCTGCTCAACGATTCCCAGGGGTTGCTGGAGACCCCGGCCGCCGCGGCGCACACGCGCGCCGTCCTGGAGACGGGCCTGCCGGCGCTGATCCGCACCTGCGGACGCACGGCGCGGCTGCGCGAGCAGGACTACCTGCGCACGTTGGCGCAGTCGCTGTCCGAGGGCTTCGGCGTGTTCGAGGGGCACCTGGCCGCCGTGCGACGCCTGCACCGGCGCTTCGAGCACGGTTGGGACTGGAGCTTTTTCCGGCTTTACACCTCCGCGGTGGCGCCCAACCCCGAGTTGACACTGGACACCATCATCCGCGACGCGCGGGGAGATACGGCCTACCCGCCGTCCTATGTGTTGGACGGCCGCCAATGGCCGGACTTTGCCTCGCACGTGCCTGCACCGCCGCGCTTTTGCGGGCGGCGACGGGTCTTCGGGCGCTTCGGCGAGCTGGCGCGCCTGGCTGAAGCCCTCAAGCCCCAGACCGGCGCGCGGGCTCACCCGGTGGTTCTCACCGGCCCGGCGGGCAGCGGCAAGACCATGCTGGCGCTGGCCCTGGCGCGGCGCCTGCGGCGCGCCTTTGCGCAGATCGTCTACCTGGGGCCGCGCGACCTGGCCGTGGGCACCGACGCGGGGCTACCTCCCGAGGCCGCCGCCCATCAGCCTACGCCCGTGCAGGCGCTGGTGGGGCATCTGGCACGGCACCTGGGGCGCAGCGACGTGCTGCACCAGCCTCCGCAGACCTGGCCCCAGGCCCTGCAACAGGCCCTGCGCGGGGCGCCGCGGGATGGCGGGCTGCGCCTGCTGATCGTGGACCGCCTGGAGGGTCATGCGGGCTTCAGCGCGTTCTGCGCCTACCTGGAGACCCTGCCGCCCACCTGCCGCGTGCTGGTGTCCGCGCGACATCTTCCCGAGCCGGACGGGCGCGTCCAGTTTGCCCTGGGCCCATTGTTGCGCACCGACATGGCGCGCCTCTACGGCCCGGACTTCGTGGAGCGCCTGTTGGCCTCGCCCCATGCGCCGGCGCTGGAGCCGCTGTGCGCGCAGGATCTGCTGCTGGGGCGCATCTTCGCGCGCTGCGCGGTGTGGCCCGGCGACGATGCGCTGACCCGGGCCCTGGCCGCCGGCCGCGACGCCCCGGAACCCGCCGAGGCCCATGCAGCCCAGGCCCGCGCGTTGCTGGACGAGTTGGTGGCGCGGCTGGTGCCCGGCCTGAGCCCCGCCGCGCGCGGCACCCTGGCGGCGCTGGCGTTGTGTGCCGACCTGGTGCACCGCGAGGTGCTGGCGGTGCTCACGGGCCTGGAGGCGCGGGTGCTGGCCAAGGCCCTCATCGAGCTGCAATGGTTCGGGCTGCTGGACAGCTTCCAGGACGACCTGTACCTGGCCGTGCCCCCGCGGCTGCAGCCCCTGCTGGCCCGGCACGTGCTGGACGCCCGCGCCTATGAGCGTCTGCGTCCGCGCCTTCTGCGGGCCTATGCGGCCTACCTGAGCGAGTTGCGCTCCGCGGCGGCGGGCGACGACACGACCCCGGCCGCCGCCGGCGACGCGGCCTGGTGCTGGCGGCCCCAGGACGACCCCCCGCCCGTGGCCGTCGCGCGGCGCATGCAGCGTCTGGGCGTGGAGCGCGTGAACCTGGGCGAGCTGGTGGCGCTGCTGGAAGGCGAAGCGGCCTGGGACGAGCTGGCCCAGCTCGCCACCGCCGCCGCGCCGCTGCACGATCTGCCGCCCATGGCGGACCTGACCCAGGCCATGGACGGGGCGCTGCTGCGCGCGGGACAGGCCACCGCCAATCCGGTGTTGCAGGCGCGCGCGCTCAACGGACTGGCCCGGCCTTTGCTGGCCCAGGGCCGGCTGGCCGCCGCGCTGCCGCTGCTGGAGCGCGCCTTGCCGCTGGCCAGCCAGGCCGCCACGCACTGGGAAATCCTGGAAGACACCTACCTGCTGCTCAGCCGCTGCTACATCGACCTGCAACGGCTGGAGCCCGCGGCGAACCTGCTGCAGGCCGCGCTGGAGCTGGCCCGGCAACTGGGCAATGGCGACTACGTGGTGCAGGCCATGCGCGGCATGCTGGACATCGCCAAGGCCCGCGGCGAGGATCTGCAGCATGCCATGCACCTGCTGACCCAGCAGATCGGCGATCTGGAGGCGCGCGCCCAGGCCGTGCCGGCCGCGCTGCTGCGCGCCATGCTGGGCGAGGTGGCGCTGCACAGCGGCCACGTCTCCGAGGCCGATGTGTTGTTTGGCGAGGCGCTGAGCTCTCTGCAGCGCGAGCCCGGCGGGGCGGGGCTGTACCGCATCCACTTGGGGCGGGCCGAGGTGGCCCTGGCCAAAACCGAGCCGCAGCGTGCGCTGGAGCACTACAAGCAGGCGCTGTACGCCGCCCACGGCGAGCGCAACGACGCCGACGAGGACACGGTGCTCACGCGCATCTGCGATGCGTTCCGTCATGCCGGCGACGCGGCGCTGGCCGCGGAAACCTACCAATGTCTGCGCCACGTGCGCGAACGGCGCGGCGACACGCGCGGCGTGGTGCAGGTGCTGGATATCTTGGGGGGGCTCTACTATCAGATCGGCGCGCTGGAGCAGTCCACGCGCTGCTATCAGGAGCGGCTGCAGCTTCAGAATGCCGTGGGCCAGGCCCTGTGAGACCGCCCACGCGGCGTGCCTGATCCTCCCTCCAGCGTGCGACTGCATTTCAGCATGCCGTGACGCGGCCGCTCCGCCGAGGGCCAGGCACGGAGCCTGTTGCGCCGTCCGTCAAAATCCAACGATCGAAGTGCCGGCTTTGCGAACGGAGGCGCCCGCGCGCACGCGCCCCTGTCGCGGGCGCGAGCGGCGCGCAAGTCGGCGCCGTCTCATGGCCGTGGCCCGTGGAGCGTGCTGTCGCGGGGCGCCGGCCCCGGCCGCTAAAGGATGGTGCGCACCCAGCGCATGATGCCGGCGAGAAACAGGGAAAACGAGACGATCGCGATCATGTAGCCGATGAACAGGTCGCCTTCGCCCTTGCGGACACCGAAGAGAATGTTGGTGATGGAAAAATCGTCGGCGGTGGTCATCACGCCTTCAGGCTCCTGGCCGCGGCTGCCGCGGTAGAGCGTCACGGCGAACAGGGTCACGATGGAAACGATGAGCCACAGGACCCAGGTGTCCGCCAGAAATTCCATGTCATCCCCTGCGCGTGCGGGTCGCGGTCGCGGTGGTGGTCGTGGTGGGCGTTGGGCGCTTGGGGCCGTAACCCGGCGGATCGAGCAGCTTTTCGATCTTCACGCTGTTGCCCTGCCGCATGAACACCCCGGAGTGTTTCTCCTGAAACTGGCAGTTGTCGAATTTCAGGTACGGATACAGTGTCTCGATGCGCTTCTGCGCCTCGGCGGACACCTTGTCGAAGGAGATCCATTTGGTCGGATCCATGCTCATGCAGCATTCTCCTTGAGATGATTGGTTTTGCAGAACCCGTACCACGCCGCCCAGGGGCGGGTGATGCCCAATGCGGATGGCTTGCGGGCAGGATGGTTTCGGAAGCAGGACGCTGGGAGGTGTTCAACGGCGTTCCGCGACCCCGTAGGACGCGACAGCATACGCCGGATGCCGCTGCGAGGTCATCCCCATGATAGCGCGCGGAATTCGGCATGTGCAAGCCGTACGCACCGGCGGGCCGTGCGACTGTCTGCGGGCGCGACGGGCCGTGTACCTGCCAAGGCGCAACGGGCCGGTCATGCCCGGGCGCGGCGGTCCAGCGCGCTGACCGGTGCGGAACCGTCGCCTACTTGCCGATCACGGCGGCGATGGACTTGCAGAGATAGTCCATGTTGCCGGTGGTCATGGCGGCCACGTTGATGCGCCCGTTTTCCACCATGTACACGCCATAATCCTTGCGCAGGCGCAGCACCTCTTCGCGGCCGATACCCGAGAAGGAGAACATCCCCTTCTGGGCCAGCAGGAACCCGAAGTTGCGCCGCACGTCCAGCTTGGCCATGGTCTCCACGAACAGCCGCCGCATGGCCGCGATGCGCTCGCGCACTTCCGTCAGCTCCCGCATCCAAAGCTGGCGCAGCTCCGGCGTGGTGAGCACGATCTCCACGATCTTGCCGCCGTGGGCGGGCGGGTTGGAAAAATTGCTGCGCACCGTGAGCTTGAGGCGGCTCAGCACGCGCTCGGCGGTTGCGGTGTCGCGGGCCACGGCGGTCAGCGACCCCACCCGCTCGCGGTAGAGGCCGAAATTCTTGGAGAAAGAATTGGCGATGAGCATCTCCAGACCCTGCTCGGCGAAGATGCGCACGCCCCGGGCGTCCTCGTCTAGACCGTCGGCGAGCCCCTGGTAGGCAAAGTCGAAGAAGGGCACCAGCGCACGCCGCTGAAACAGCTCGGCGAGCTGCGCCCACTGCGCCGCCGTGGGATCGACCCCGGTGGGGTTGTGGCAGCAGGCGTGCAACAGCACCACGTCGCCGCCGGGCACCTGCTCCAACGCGGCGCGCATGTCGTCGAAGCGCATGCCGTGGGCCGCGGGGTCGTAGTAGGGATAGGTCTTGACGGTCAGCCCCGCGCTGCCCAGGATGCCGTTGTGATTGGGCCAGGTCGGATCGCTGATCCACAGGCCGCGGCCGGGGAGCTGGGTGTGGATGAAATCGGCCGCCACGCGCAGGGCGCCCGTGCCGCCCGGCGCCTGCACGGTCACGGCGCGCTTTGCCGCTTCCACGGCATTCTCCGGGCCCAGCAGCAGCTCGCGCACCAGCTCGCCGAAACGGGGTTCGCCGGCCATGCCCAGGTAGGCCTTGGTGGTTTCCTCTTCCAGCCAGCGCTTTTCGGCCTGCTTGACCGAGGACATCACGGGGTTGACCCCCTTGTCGTTCTGGTAGACCCCGATGGTCAGGTTGACCTTCCTGGGGTTGCTGTCCGCGCGGAACGATTCGGTGATGCCGAGGATGGGATCGACGGGGGCCGTTTCGACGGCGCTGAAGAGACTGTTGGGCATGTTGGTCCTATCGTGCAATGCGGGGTACGTTGTTGCGGGCGCGGTGCCGGCCCTACCGGTGCGCGCCCGGATCACCTAGAATTGTAGCATCGGATCGGGGAAAATACCTGCGGCGGGCACGCCGGCGTGCCATAATTTTTTGCTTTCCGGGGCACGTTCGCCGCAACATGCAGGCGATCGCGCGGCGACGTCCGGCGGCTGTCCGGCCGGACATGCGGCGGCCCACACGGCGCCCCACGCCAGCATGCGCGGCGGCAACGGCCCAGGCACGCACAGCCAGGAGCAGCGACCATGAGCACTTACAACGATGGGGCCTCCCTGCGCCGGGCCATCCGCTCGGGCGCCTACACGCGGCCCACCTCCGGCCAGGCGTCGGGCTATGTGCAGGCCAACCTGGTGGTGGTGCCGCGAGCGGTGGCCTTCGATTTCCTGCTGTTCACCCAGCGCAATCAGAAGCCCTGCCCCCTGCTGGAGGTGGTGGAGGCCGGCTCGGTGGAGGCCGCGCGGCTGGCGCCGGGCTCGGATCTGCGCACCGACGTGCCGCGCTACCGCGTGTTCCGCGACGGCCGCCTCGTCGACGAGCCCACCGACGTCTCCGGCATCTGGCAGGAAGACTTCGTCTCCTTCCTGCTGGGGTGCAGCTTCAGCTTCGAAAAGCCGCTGTTGGACGCCGGCATGGAGATTCGCAACATCACCCTGGGGCGCAACGTGTCCATGTACCGCACCAACATCCCCTGCCGCCCGGCGGGGGTGTTCGCCGGACCGCTGGTGGTCTCCATGCGCCCCTTTGCGCCGGACGAGGCGCTGCGGGCCACGCAGATCACGGCCAAGCTGCCCCAGGTGCACGGGGCGCCCATTCACCAGGGCGATCCGGGGCTGATCGGCATTCGCGAGCTGGACAAGCCGGACTACGGCGAGGCCGTGCCGCTGGAGGAGGGGGAGCTGCCGGTGTTCTGGGCCTGCGGGGTCACGCCTCAGGCGGTGCTGCTGGAGGCCAAGCTGCCCCTGGCCATCACCCACGCCCCCGGGCACATGTTCGTCTCGGATATCCGCGAGGAGCAGATTCCCTGGTTCCACGAACGCGTGCGTTGAGCGCCCAGCCCTCAAGGCATGGCCGCGGACTGCACGCTGCCCGCGGATTCCTCGGGGGTGGCGAAGCGCTGGCAGGGGTAGCCCTCCAGCAGCGACTCCAGATCGTAGTAGGCGCGAGTTTCCGGGTGGAACACGTGCACGATCACCACGTCCAAGTCGAGCAGCACCCACGAGCCTTCGGTGTGCCCTTCCACGGAGAGGCTGCGCACGCCGGCCTTCTTCAGCTTCAGGTCGATGTTGTCCGCCACGCCGCGCACATGGGCCTGGGAGCGCCCGCTGCAGATGACGATGAAGTCGGTGATGGCGGAGCGCTGCTGCATGTCGTAGAGCAGAATGTCTTCCGCCTTGGTTTCCTGTGCTGCGCGGACGATGCGTTCGGCGATGGCCCTTTCCTGCATGCTGATCCGGTTTCTCCGTGATGGTGCGGGCGACGGGTGGGCGGCGGCGGCGCGCAGCGCCCGGTGCGCGTGCCGGTCTTCAGTATGCCGCAATCGGGGGAACGCCACAACGTCGCGCCGGCCGCACGGGCTCGCGGCCCGCGCCGCCTTTGCAGGATTGCGGCGCTGGCGGTAAGGTCGTAGAAGGGCCGCGGGGCCGGCAGAGGCAGCGCCTGCCGAGCGGGCGCCGGCGACCAACGCGGCGCGGGCAGGCACGGGCACGCAAGGGCACTCGACCGGGACGTTGGCGGGCCATATCGGGAGCGGGGAGCCATGTTCGGCATCGGCATGAATGAAATGCTGATCATCATCATCATTGCGCTGGTGGTGATCGGCCCCAAGCGCCTGCCCGCGGTGGCCCGCACGCTGGGCAGCGCCATGGCGCAGTTCCGTCGCGCCACCAACGACCTGCGCGACGCGGTGAACAACGAGATCAGCTCGCACGCGGAACTCGATGAGCTCAAGAAAACCCACTCGGCCTTGCAGAACGACCTGTGGGACTTCAAGCACACGGCCCAGCGCTACATCGACGAAGGCGCCCAAAGCATCAAGGACAAGACCCGTGATTTCGCGGACCCGGGCAAGCTGACGTCCCCCGGGGACAGCGCATCGGCCAGCGTGCCCTATGGCGGATTGCCCGTCGCCGGGCAGGCAGCGCCCGCCGCCGAGCCCAAGGACGCCGCTGCGGCGCACGTGGCCGGGCAGGACCCCGCCGGGTCCGGTGAAGCCCCGGCCAGCGGCCGTCAGGCCGTAAGCGACGCCGCGGGCCATGCGGGCGGCAAGCCGGACAGCTCCGGCTGACACCTGCCGCGCGTGCCGCTCCCCGCGGGCACGTTTCCCTCACCCTTCCGCCGTGCGGCCCCCATGAACCTGGATCACGAGAAGAAACTGGCTGGCGAAGCCGCTGCGGAGCTGGTGGAAGACGGCATGACCGTGGGGCTGGGCACCGGCTCCACGGCCGCCTATGCCGTGCGGCGCCTGGGCGAGCGGGTACGCGCCGGCCTGCATGTGCGCGGGCTGCCCACCTCCACCCACACCGAGGCGCTGGCGCGGGAAGTGGGCATTCCGCTGGTGGACTTCGCCGAGGTGACCCGGCTCGACCTGACCCTGGACGGCGCGGACGAGATCGATCCCGATCTGAACCTGATCAAGGGCGGCGGGGGCGCGCTGTTCCGCGAGAAGATCGTCGCGGCGGCCTCGCGGCGGCTGATCATCTTCGCCGACCACACCAAGCTGGTGCCGCAACTGGGCGCCTTTCCGCTGCCCGTGGAAGTCAATCCCTTCGGCTGGCAGGTGGCCGCGGAGCGGATTGCGGCCCTCGGCGCCCACGTGACCCTGCGCCAGAGCGGCGAAGGTCCCTTCGTGAGCGACAATCACGGCTACATTCTCGATTGCTTCTTCGGCAAGATCGACGACCCGGTGGCTCTGGAGCGGCACCTGGCCGCGGTGACGGGCGTGATGGAATCGGGGCTGTTCGTGCGCATGGCCGAGCGCGCCCTGCTGGGCGACGGGCAAGCGGTGCGCACCATCCAGCCGGCCCCCTGAACCCGCGCGGCGCTGGGGCCGGGCACGGCCCCCGCCCTGCTCCCCGGCACGCGCCGGCCCACCGCCCGAGCCCTGGCCGGGCGCAGCCCCGGCGCCAGCGCGCGCTCCACCCCCTCAAATCAGGATGTGCACGCGTTCCAGGAATTCCCGCGGCAGGCGGGCCTTGAGCGTGTGCACGATCATGCGCCGGTCGTAGCGCATGCTGAAGTGCTTGAGCACGATGTGCTCGTTCTGCAAGACGTCGGGACAGTCGGCCAGGAATTTCAGCAGGTCGTCCAGGTGGGTGTGGCCCCGCTTGCGGGCCAGTTCCTGCTCCCCGTCGAGCAGAAAGGTCAGCTCCAGGAACAGGATGCGCGACTGGCCCACGTGCGGCTCGCGGTAGAGCGTGCGGATGGTGCTGTCGCCGATGAAGGTCAGCCGCGGCACCCACAGGGTCTCTTCGAACTCCACACCGTCCTTGCGCAGGCGCGCCAGTTCCCCGCCCGCGCGGCCCTGGTACTCCGCCTTGAGCTTCTTGCGCACGTCGAAGAGCGTGTAGCCCCGCGAAGGCAGGGTGTGATCCACGGCAAAGGCCCGCGCGGCAAGCTGCCGGTGCAGCCACACCTCGTCCCCCGCGGCCAGGGGATGAAAGCGCGGCGGGGCGAACTTGCGCTGGCTCACGTTTTCCAGCTCCTTCCACACCTGGGCCAGGGCCTGCATGCCGGCCAGCGTCTCGTCCGGGACGTAATAGGTGGCCGGGGTCATGCCCATCAGCCGGCGCAGGGACTCGTGCCGCAACAGGCAGCGCGAGTGGTCGCCGTGGGCGTGGGTGAGGAAGATGTGCTCCAGAGGCACCGCCTCCAGCGGGCATTCCCCCATGTCGAAGGCGCAGTTCAGCTCCGGCACCAGGGCATAGGTGGCCAGCGCCGAGATGGAAAAGGCGACGACCGTTTCCTGGGCAAAATTCAACTCGATCGGGTTGCCGGGATTGTGATGCGCTTGGGCCATGGCCAGGATCGCCGGGGAAGTGCGGGCATAGCCGGCCGCGCGGCCCGCAGGCGTCGTTGCGCACGGGGCGGTACCGGATGGTGCTTTGGGGGAATTATAGCCGCAGTCTCTGCCGGGGGGAAATGACGGCGCGGCGCCGCCATCCCGGCCGGCTGCCGTGCCTGCCGCAACGTGCTGCGCCGCACCTCCGCCCGGGCGGCTTGGCCCCCGGGCGCGAGGGTCATGGCCGCGGCGACCCGGCCTGACCCGCCTGCGCGGCGGGACTCAGCGTTCGATCACCGACTCGTACATGGAATCCCAGCGGTGCCCCACCACATTGCGTCGGTCGTCTCCCTGCGAGGGGAGCTTCTTGATCAGCCCCCCCTGCTCCCGGAACTGCAAGATCGCCTCGGCAATCTGCTCCCGCGTGATGCGCTTGCCCTGGTTGCTGCCGCGCGGCGGCCGCGGGGGGAGAATGCGCTTGGTGTTTTTCAATGGCTTGTTCATGGGCTTTCCATTGTTTTAGAACCTGCGCCTTGTACATCATGTATATATGTATATTTTATACGTATATAACGCCGGAAGGCAAGCAAGGATCGGCAGGAGTTCACGTGCGGGGCGCAATGCTCTTTGTTAACAGGTGGATACTGGTTCCTGGCCTGCGGTCTCGTTGCGCCGCAGGCGGGTGCCCTGCGCGGGAGGAATTGGTATGATGAGCACGCCAACCAAAACCACGCACGGAGGAGCGGCATGCGGTTTCTGCACACGATGATCCGCGTCAAGGATCAGGACAAGGCCATCGACTTCTACACGCGGCAACTGGGCATGAAGGTACTGCGCCAGAAGGAATATCCCAGCGGAAAATTCACGCTGACGTTTGTGGGCTACGACGACGATCCCCATGCGCCCCAGGTGGAGCTGACCTACAACTGGGAGCAGGAAGCGGACTATCAGGTGGGCGACGCCTGGGGTCACATCGCCCTGGGGGTCAAGGACATCTACGGGCTGTGCGCAACCCTGGAGCGCAACGGGGTGCCCGTGCCGCGCAAGCCCGGACCCATGCAGCACGGAGGCCGCGTCATCGCGTTCATCCGCGACCCGGACAACCGCGCCATCGAGCTGATTCAATTGGAGGAATGAGCCGAGGGTCCGGGAGGCTGCGCAGGGGCGGCGTGCTCAGGCGGGGTGGCGTCGGCCCGGGCCGCGCGCCGCACCGGGGCCATGGTCTTCTGGCGGCGCTGGTGCTCCATGCGCAGGATCTGCTGCAGGTAGTTGCGCTGGGAGGAGCTGAGCCCGCGGGTTTCGCAGCGCGTGAACCACTGGTTGCCGGAAAAGGCGCGCGATTCCTTGATGCGCCCGCTGAGCGTCAGCCGCCCGCGCCCCTTCTTGAGCGGCAGGTTGATGCGCACCAGCCGGCCCTCGGGCACCGGGTTATCCGTCACGATGGCAAAGCCCCCCTCGCTCAAATCGAACAGCAGCGCCGGCATCGCTGGCGAAGGCGCCAACTCCGGGTCCAGGTCGGAGACCATGTCCATGTGCGGCTGCACCAACTGATAGTCGATGTCCCGCAACAGGGGCAGTCGGGTGCGCCGGGCCCCGTGCGCCTCCTGCACCAGCGCATGGTAGATGCGCAGGGCGCCCGCGGAGGGATTCTCGCGGATGAAGCGGCAGGGGAAGCGGTATTCCACGTCCAGGCCGCGCACGTGATACAGCTCGCAGTCGCCCGGGGCGCGCAGGATGGCCTTCAGTGCATCCTCGCGCAGGGTCACGGTAAACGTGTGCAATCCCACGTCCCGGATCGTGCCGTAGAAATGGTGCGGCAACCCCCCTTCCCAGATGGTGATGCGCATGGAATCGCCCGGCTCAAGCTGGCGGGTGGACACCACCGGGGCGCGCAGGTTGTCCGAGTGGAAGCCCAATCGTCCGCGCAGGACATCGATGAAGCCCAGCCGCCCCCCATGGCCCCGGCGGATGGCATCGTGCACCGCGGCCTCGAAGCGCTCCGGACGCGTCATGAATGGGTAGAGATGGTCAAAGTCCCGACCCCCGGCCAGATCGGCCAGGGTGTCCATCTCGTGCTGCTCCAGAGCGGCCTTCTCCAGCAAGCGTTCCAGGTGCGCGGCATGGCGCTCGCGGCGCATGCGCTGCTGCACGCGGTGGTCCAGGTAGCGGATGAAGAACAGGTAGCCCGCGAAGCCGCATAGCGCGGCGGCGATCAGCGCCCCTTCGGTCCAGGTGACCTCGGGCAAACGGATCTGGTCAAAGATCGTGCGATCGAACACCCAGAAATAGCGTTGCTGATCCATGGGATCGCTGCGTGTCCATGTCAGGAGTGCAGGCGGGCGCGCCTTGCGCGGGGATCGGGACAGGCGATGGCTCAGGGCTTGGCGCCGGCCTTGGCCCGTGCCCACAGGCGCCACCACGCGTCGTCGCTCTGCGCGTCGGGTCGCTCTCCCTGTTCGTGCATTTCCCGTTCCATGTGCCGGAAGCGCGCCATGAACTTGTCCGTGGCCCGGCGCAGGGCCATTTCGGCGTCCAGGTGCTCCCACCGCCCTAATTGTACCAGGGCGAACAGCAGGTCGCCGAACTCCAGCTCCAGGGCCTCCCGGGCGGCGCCGTCGGCCCCCTCCGCGCAGGTGGCCAGCTCGTCGGCGAACTCGTCGATCTCCTCGCGGATCTTGGCCACGATGTCGCCACGGGCCCGCCAGTCGAACCCGGCGGAAGCGGCGCGCGAGCCGGCCTTGGCCGCGCGCTGCAGGGCCGGCAGGGCCGGGGGAATGCCGTCCATGGCCGAATCGCGTGTGGCGCTCTTGCGCTGCTCCCAGGTCTCCCGCACGGCTGCGGGACTGGCCAGGGCCGGCCCGCCGAAGACGTGGGGGTGGCGCGCCACCAGCTTGTCGGCCAACCCGCCCGCCACGGCCTGGAAGTCGAACGTGCCAGCCTCCTGGGCCATGCGCGCGTGAAACACGACTTGCAGCAGCACGTCGCCCAGCTCCTCGCGCATGTGGGCCGTGTCGCTGCGCTCCACCGCGTCCACCAGCTCGTAGACCTCCTCGATCAGATAGGGCAGCAGCGAGCGGTGGGTCTGGGCGCGATCCCAGGGGCAGCCGCCCTCGTCGCGCAGGGCCGCCATCACGGCCAGCAGGCGGCGCAGCGGATCGCGGTCGGTGGGCGGTGCGGTCATGGGCGGGTGCGCCGCGTGGGGCGGCCAGGGTGAAGCATGGGTCGGTCTGTGCCGCCGGCCTGCGCGGCGCCGCTGGGATGGGAGATGCCCTGCCGCCTGGTGCGCTGCGGCCCGCGGCAGCGGATTTGTCACGACACATCCTGCGCCGGGTGCGGCGCGTCGCCGGGCGGCGCGCGCTCAGCCCAGGTGCGGCAGGGCGCGCTGCAGAATGGCGTCGAACTGCACGTCCGGCGGCAGGGTGCCATAGCTGAAGCCCCGCTCGGGATCCAACCGCGAGGCGCAGAAAGCATCGGCCACGGCCGCGGGCGCGTGCTGCACCAGCAGCGACCCCTGCAGGGTCAGCGCCATCTGTTCGGTGAGCTGGCGCGCGCGCAGCTCCTGGTCGTCCGTGCCGCCGAGCAGGGCCTTCAGGCGCTCGATTGCCCCGTCCAGGCGCCGATCGGCCCCGCGGGCGCGCGTGACCTCCTCCAGGAACACCGCGGTGGTCAGCGGCTCGCGGCGCATCGCGCGCAGCACGTCCAGGCAGATCACGTTGCCCGACCCTTCCCAGATGGAGTTCAGGGGGGATTCGCGGAACAGCCGCGGCAGAGGCGATTCCTCCACGTAGCCGGCCCCGCCCAGGCATTCCATGGCCTCGTAGATCTGCCCCGGCGCGCGCTTGTTGTTCCAGAACTTGGCAATGGCGATGCCGATGCGGGCCAGGGCCCGGGCCGACTCGTCGCCGGCCGCCTCGTCGAAGGCCCGCGCGATGCGCATCACCAGCGTGGTGGCCGCCTCCACTTCCAGCGCCAGGTCGGCCAGCACGTTGCGCATCAGGGGCTGGCGGAACAGCAGGTTGGCGAAGGCGCTGCGGTGGGCCGTGTGGTGAGCCGCCTGCAGCAGTGCCTGGCGCATCATGCCCGCCGGCGCCACGGAGGTGTCCAGGCGCGTGTGCTGCACCATGTCCAGGATCGTGCGCACGCCGCGGCCTTCCTCGCCCACCATCTGCGCCCAGGTGCCATGGTACTCGACCTCGCTGGAGGCGTTGGAGCGGTTGCCCAGTTTGTCCTTCAGGCGCTGGATGAGAAAGGGGTTGCGCGTGCCGTCCGGCCGCCAGCGCGGCACGAAGAAGCACGACTGGCCCTTGTCCGTGTTGGCCAGGGTCAGGAAGCCATCGCACATGGGCGCCGAGCAGAACCATTTGTGCCCGGTCAACTCGTAGGCCGCTCCCGGCCCGCCCCCGTCCAGGGCCACGGCGCGCGTGGAGTTGGTGCGCACGTCGGAGCCGCCCTGCTTTTCGGTCATGGCCATGCCGATGGTCACGCCGGCTTTTTCCGGGGCTGGAATGCAGCGCGGATCGTAGGTGCCGGCCAGGATGCGCGGCTCCCATTCGGCCGCCACCTCCGGCTGGGCCCGCAGGGGCGGAATCGCCGCATAGGTCATGGCCATGGGACAGGCCACGCCCTGCTCGATCTGGATGAACAAGTAGGTCAGCGCGGTGTGTACCACGTGCCCGCCCGGCTGGGGGGCCGTCCAGGCCACGGTGGGCAGCCCGTGGCGCATGGCCAGCGCCATCAGCTCATGGTAGGCCGGGTGGAATTCCACCTCGTCGATGCGATGTCCGAAACGGTCGAAGGTGCGCAGCTCCGGCAGGTGCGTATTGGCCAGGCGTCCCCATTCGATCACCTGTGTGCTGCCCAGCTCGCCCCCCAGCGCCCGGGCCTGGTCCGCGGCCCAGCCGGCCCCCTCCCGCGCCAGGGCCTGCTGGATCACCGGGTCCAGCTCATAGAGATTGTAGTCCTCCAGCGGGGGCGGCTGATTGGTGACCTCGTGCGTGGCCAGGGAGGCCATGGGCTTGCGCGATGCCATCGGGATGCTCCTGGAACGGGGGCAGGGTCGGGCGGGGCGGCGCTCAGTCCTTGCCACCCTTGGAGGGCTCGGCCTTGGACGCTTCGGAGGGAGATTTGCCCAGCATGCTGCGGAAGCGGTGCTCCACCCGCTCCAGCAGCTCCTCCAGCTCCCGGCTGCGCGCGGCGTGCACCTGAGCCGAAAGCTGATCCATGGATTGGCTCATGCGCCGCCGCAACCCGCCGGATTCCAGCATGCTCAGCAGGTGCAGCACCAGCGCGGTCACCAGCGAGCCCAGGCCGATCCAGAACACGATGCGCAGATTGAATTCCATGAACAGGAAATTGAACTGCACGGGCCGCCAGACGTAGCTCCAGTTGAAGGCGAAGAACAGCACCAGGAGCACGGCCCACAGGGCGAGGATGATGTGCTGCAAGCGTTTCATGGCTCGATCGCTTTCGCTGGGCATCGACCGATCGCGCGGTCGGATTTCCGTCGGGCTGCGGCGCGCCCCCCGCTGCACGAACGGTCACCAGTCTACACGATGCCGGGCGCGAACAAAATGCGCCCCGCAGCGCCCTGGCGGCGCGCGGGCCGGGCGCTCACGCGTCGCCGCCGGCCCAGCGCAGGGGGCGCAGCAGACGCCGCAGGCGCCAGCCGAAGAAGAGCAGGCCCAGCAACCCCACGCTGCCGTGCAGCCAACTGGAGCCCGCCGTGCCGCGCAGACCGCCGGCCGCCAGCAGCAGCGCAATGCCCAGGCCCAGGTAGGTGATGCTGAAGCGCATGGGCCAATGCCCCTCCGCGGCTGGGTGCTCGGCCCACGGGTCGCGCCGGCCGGCCCCAGGGCTCGCCGGCGGCAGCTCGGTGAGCGCATGGTCGAACGCGCCGGCCCCCGGTGGCGCCTGTGCCACGCGCAGGCCGCCGAGCCAGAGCGGCACGCCCAGGCCCAGCAACACCGAAAGCCCGACATCGAAGGGCCAGGCGGTTTGCAGGGACACGCTGGCCAGCGCGGCCAGGGTGCCCAGCAGCAAGGCGAACGCGCCCACGGCCGTGGCCGGGCCCGGACGCCCGGCGCGCCGGAGCACCAGCGCATAGGCCAGCAGCAGCGCCAAGGCCCCGGCGTACCCCACCGCTCCCCCGGTCGGCGGCAGCGCCAGCCGGTCCCAGTGCAGGGCATGCCAGGGGACAAACTGCGCCTCGCCGGACAGCACCGCGCCAGGCAATGGGCGCGCCAGCAGCCGCTCGGCCACGTAGATGCTCACGCCGCCGCAACAGCCGGCGGTCATCAGGTAGCCCGTGACGGCGCGGACGCGCAGCAGCCGCCTCACGAATCCCGGCCGCCCGGTAGCCGCCACTTCGTTCAGCCCGTCGGGACCCGCCTCCGTTGCCCCGCGGGACGGGCCGCGGTCATGCGAGGGCGTCGCCAGATGCAGCAGGGTGGGCAGCGCGAACAGCAGCACCACGATGGCCGGGGCGCCGGTGAACGGGCTCGCCGACAGCATCGCGTCCATCACCAACGCCCAGGGCTGCACCGGATAGTAGGCCAGCCACAGCACCAGCGCCAGGTCGTAGCGCGTGAGCAGCCCCAGCACGAGCAGCAGCGCCGCCAGCACGGCGGCCTGGCGGCCCCTGCGGCGTCGTCTGGGCGATGGCGGATGGGCCATGGGCCTAGCGTCCGCCACGCACGAGGCTGCGCTGCGTGTACGCGATCTCGCGCATGCGCTCGTTGATCGTGTTGAGCAGAATGCCGATGCCGAACGTGAAGAAGGAGAGGATCATGCAGCCGGTGGCCAGGATGGCGAGGGGCACGTGCTCCACGTAGCGGTCGTCGAAGTAGTCCAGGATCACCACGGTGCCCACGCCCAGGCCCACCACCAGAAAGAACAGCCCGATGGAGCCGAAGAACGTGAAGGGCTTGTAGCTGCGGAAAATATTGACGATGCTCGCCATCACCCGCAGGCCGTCGCGGAACGTGCGCAGCTTGGAGGACGAGCCGGCCGGACGCTCCTGATAGGCCAGGGGCACCTCCAGGATGGTGAAGCCCTGCTCCAGCGCGCGGATGGTGAGCTCGGTTTCCACCTCGAACCCGGAGGAGAGCACCGGCGTGCTGCACACCAACTCGCGGCTCATGGCGCGGTAGCCGGACATCATGTCGCTCAGCCTGCTCTGGAAGATGGAGTTGACGATGCCCGTAAGCACACGATTGCCGAAGACGTGCAGCGCGCGGAAGGACCCCTGGCTGAACTCCTGTAGCCGGGTGCCCACGGCCATGTCCGCGCGCCCGCTCTGCACCGGCTCCAGCAGCCTGCGCACGTCCCGGGCGGAATAGGTGTCGTCGCCGTCCACCATCACGAAGAGGTCCGCCTGTACCTTGCGGAACATGGCCTGGGTCACATGACCCTTGCCCGGACGAGGCTCGTGGAACACCACGCAACCCCGCTCCCTGGCGATGCGGGCGGTGTCGTCGGTGGAATTGTTGTCGAAGACATAGATTTCCGCCTCGGGCAGGGCTGCCCGAAAATCGTCGATCACCTTGCCGATGGTCAGCGACTCATTCAGGCAGGGCACGAGCAGCGCGATGCGTGGGCGTTCGGCGCCGGCGAGGTGCTGCACCTGGCCGGCAACGCCGGACGGCTCGCTCATGATCACCTCCCTCCGACAGCGCATTGCGCGGGATGGGGGTCAGCCCCCGTCGGCGCCGCGCCGGCGAGCGCCCACCCCCGCGGTCCGCCATGGCCCGCAAATCGGCTGTGGTTGCGAATCACTTGCTCTTCGGCTACCATAATACGGTCGATGTTCCTACCCGCTACAGTCAAATCTTCGCAGTGTGAGACCAACGCGATGTAAATTGGACGAGTGACCAAGGCTTGCCTCATTCGTCGAAGCTGAAATCCTTTTGCAGGCACGGTTTTCTATGAAGGCTGCTCTTCCGCTCGTGAACCGTTACGTGAACTGGATCAAAAATCTGGTACTGCCGGTTTCCCTGCTGGGGGCCACGGAACGGTTGACGAAAGCGAAGAGCGAAGGGCTGCTGCAACTGTACGAGTCCCAGCATCGGGTGATCCTGGGCATCTTCCGCATCGGCATCGCCGGCTTCTGCGCCTTCTTCGTCATCTCCGTCAGCTTCACCCTCTTCACCTTCTTCGACCCCTACGCCCCCGTGTGGGTGGCCTACATGATGATCATCGTGGGGGCGCTGCTGTTGTTCGGATTGTACCGGACGATCCAGGAATTCAAAACCTACCTTTACAATTATGCGACCATTTCGGCACGCCTGCGCGACTCGCAGCGCGTGCAGAGCGGCGGCGCCCGGACGCACAAGCCGGAAAGCCGCGTCCTCTCGGTGCTCAAGCCCAAGGAGCACAAGGGATGGGACGCCAAGACCTGCGAGAACTGCAACAAGTCCATCGAGCTGCTGGCCACGGTCTGCCAGCATTGCGGCCACGAGCAGGAGACCCTGCTCGTCAACTGACCCCTCATGACCCGTCTGCTCGATTTTGAAGTCCCCGACCGCCTGATCGCCCAACATCCTCTGGAACACCGGGATCACGCCCGGCTGATGAGCCTCACGCGGGGCCAGTCCGCCATCGTGCACCGCCGCTTCGACGAGCTGCCGCGGTTGCTGCCGCGCCAGACGCTGTTGGTGCTCAACGACACGCGGGTGCTGCCCTGCCGGCTGCTGGGCATGCTGCCCACGGGCACGGCCATCGAGGCGCTGCTGTTGGAGGAGCGCGCGCCGGGCCTGTGGGAGGCCATGCTGCGCCGGGCGCGCCGCGTGCGCCCGGGGATGGCGCTGGCGTTCTGCGAGGGCGCCCTGCGCGCCCAGGCCGAACGGCAGGTGGACGAGGGCCACTGGCTGCTGCGCTTCGAGGCGCCCCAGGCGCTCCCCGAGGCGCTGGAGCGCCACGGCCTGGCGCCGCTGCCGCCCTATATCCGCCGCGACGCGCAGAGCGCGCAGGCGTTGGCCTTGCGCGACCGCGGCGCCTATCAGACGGTCTATGCCCGGGCGGCCGGCGCCATCGCCGCACCCACCGCGGGGCTGCATTTCACTCCGGGCGTGCTGGCGTCCCTGGACGCGCGCGGCATCGAGCGCACCACGCTGACCCTGCACGTGGGCCTGGGCACCTTCAAGCCCATCGCCGGCGAGGACCCCGAGGCCCACACCATGCACCGCGAGCGGGTGTTCATCCCGCCCGGCACCGTGGCGCAGGTGCGCGCGGCACGGGCCGCGGGCCGGCCCGTGATCGCCGTGGGCACCACCACGGTGCGCGCCCTGGAAAGCTGGGCCGCCAGCGGCGAGCCCGACGCGCTGGACGACTGGACATCGCTCTACATCCGCGGTCGCTATCCGTTTCGGGTCACGGATGGTATCATCACGAACTTTCACCAACCCCGCAGCACGCTGCTGCTGATGATCGCGGCCTTTCACGGCGAAGCTCCGTTGATGCAGGCCTACCGGGCGGCCGTGGAGGCGGGCTACCGGTTTTTCAGCTTTGGCGACTGCATGGCCATCCTGCCGGCAGGCGTCCCCCCCGCGGAGGCATGAGCGCTCATGGAACGCGTCGTCGTGACCGGCACGGGCGTCGTGACCTGCATCGGCAACGATCCGCAGTCCTTCTGGGCTTCGTTGCTGGCGGGGCGCTCGGGCATCGCGCGCATCACCGCCTTCGACCCCCAGCTCTACGCCACGCAAATCGCCGGCGAAGTGCGCGATTTCGCGTTGGATGCCAAACAGGCCAAGCGCATGGCGCGTTTCACCCAGTTCGCCATGGTCTGTGCGCAGCAGGCCCTGGAGCAGGCCGGCCTGACCCCCGAGGCAGGCGGGGCAGGCGGCATCGTGCCGGAGCGCATCGGGGTGGCCATGGGCACCGGCATCGGGGGCTTCCCGAATCTCGAGGCCGAGCACGAGAAATTCCTCACGCGCGGGCACACGCGCTTTCACCCCCTGACCGTGCCCATGATCATCTCCAACATCGCCGCGGCCAACATCGCGATGCGCTTCCAGTTGCAGGGGCCGAACCTGTGCATCTCCACGGCCTGCGCCACGGGCAACCACAACATCGCCGCGGCCTTCGACATGATCCGCCACGGACGGGCCGATGCCATGCTGGCCGGCAGCACCGAGGCGGTGATCTCGCCCTTTTCGCTCAACGGCTACATCCAGTTGCACGCGCTCTCCACGCGCAACGACGATCCGCAGACGGCCAGCCGCCCCTTCAGCCTGGCCCGCGACGGCTTTGTGCTGGCCGAAGGCGCCGGTGCGGTGCTGCTGGAGAGCCTGAGCCATGCCCGACGACGCGGGGCGCAAATCCTGGCCGAGCTGGCCGGCGCGGGCCAGACCGCCGACGCCTACCATCTCACGGCCCCGCATCCGGACGGGCGGGGGGCCATCGGCGCCATGCAGGGCGCCCTGCGCGACGCCGGGCTCAACCCGGAGCAGGTGGACTACGTGAATGCCCACGGCACCTCCACGCCGCTCAACGACGCGCTGGAGACCGAGGCCATCCGCCGCGTGTTCGGCGACCACGCCCGCAAGCTGGCCATCAGCTCGATCAAGTCCATGATCGGCCACAGCCTGGGCGCCGCCGCGGGCATCGAGGCGGTGGCCACGGTGCTCACCATTCAGCATGGCGCCATCGCGCCCACCATCAACCTGCACGAGCCCGACCCGGCCCTGGACCTGGACTACGTGCCCAACGAGGCGCGGGCACAGCGCGTGGACGTGGCCATTTCCAATGCCTTCGCCTTCGGCGGGCAGAACGCCGTGGTGGCCTTCAAGCGCTTCGCCTGAGGCCGCCCGCGGCCCCTGCGCGCGGCGACCGGCCCGCGTTGACTTCGCCCGGGGGCAAACCTATAATTTGATTAAGCATTCCTGCGGGTTCGAACGCGGCTCAGATTCAACGAATCCAAACTTGAGACAACCGGGGGGCAGGCGGGCTCGCCGCTGCGGCGAGCCCCGACGGCCTTCTAGTCCCCGGTAGCGAACCACGCGGCACCACCAGCCAGAGGCAGGCGTGAACACACGCAACCGTAACTTCCTGATCGGCCTGGTCATCATCGTCGTGGCCATCGTCGTGATGAACGTCATGACCACGCGCCAGCAGGCGCCGCGGGAGATCGCCTACAGCGAGTTCCTGCAACGCGTGCGCGTGGGCCAAGTGGTCGGCGTGGTGATCATGGACAGCCGCATCGACGGCGAGCAGATCGACGGCGGGCGCTTCACCACCACCGCGCCCAAGGACGCCGAGCTGATCGCGCGGCTGCAAAAGAACAACGTCAAGATCACCGTGCGGCCCGACGCGGGCACGCCCTGGTACGTGTCCATCCTGCTGCACTGGGCGCCCTTCATCCTGATCATCGGCATCTGGATCTTCCTCATGCGGCGCATGCAGGGCGGCGGCAACCGACTGTTCTCGCTGGGCAAGAGCAAGGCCCACCGCATCGACGAAACCGCCCGCAAGACCACCTTCGCCGATGTGGCCGGGGTGGAGGAGGCCAAGGAGGACCTGGTCGAGATCATCGACTTCCTCAAGGACCCGGCCAAGTTCCGCAAGCTGGGCGGCAAGATTCCCAAGGGCGTGCTGATGGTGGGGCCGCCGGGCACCGGCAAAACCCTGCTGGCGCGGGCCGTGGCCGGCGAGGCC
>JACQHH010000145.1 GCA_016199125.1 Candidatus Lambdaproteobacteria bacterium | reverse complement strand
GTGACGACGTTGTTCGTGGTCAGCCCGTTGAGGAACACTCCCGCGTCCGGGCCGCGCACCAGAATGGCGCCGCCGGCGCCCAGATGCAGAATGCCCACGCCGCTGAAGATCGCCTCCGCTTCCGCGGCGAAGTCGCCGTACCCCAGCGGCACCACCCCGCCGCGCAGGGTGCGCAGGGTGGCGTGATGGGCCTCGTGCAGCGCCAGCATGGGGTCGGTCATGAGCGGTGGGATCTCCTCGCCAAGGGCATGCAGGCGGCCATGCGCACGGCCGGCCACGTGCGTTCAAGATACCACGCCCGTTCCGGAGCGCCAAACCGCGCCCGCCCGGCACAGGCGCAAATTTGTGCACTATTTTTAGGTCGCCGTCCTGGTTTGTTGCCTAAATTTTATGCTGTACAAATTTCCCGCAACACCCCGATAAACAAATTAGTCGTGTCGTTTCAGATAATTACAAAAAAATTAACGAATGGCACCATTTGTGCCTTAAGGCAATGTAGCTGCGCATCTTCCAACCGCGCCGATGACTGACCCGCATAGAGGCACCTGCACATGAAAAAAATCGAAGCCATCATCAAACCCTATTCTCTCGACAAGGTCCGCGAGGCACTGAGCAAGGTCGGCATCACCGGGCTGACCATCTACGAAGTGCGCGGACACGGACGGCAAAAGGGCCACACGGAACTGTACCGTGGCGCCGAATACACCGTCGACTTTGTCCCCAAGCTCAAGCTGGAAACGGTGGTTCCCTCCGACATGGAGGACAAGGTCGTCGAGGCGATCATCACGGCCGCCAACACCGGCAAGATCGGCGACGGCAAGATTTTCGTCTCCGACATGACGAAAGTGGTGCGCATCCGCACCGGGGAGCGCGACGAGGCGGCGGTCTAGCGCGCGGTGGTCATTTCTCTCAGGCATTTTTCCAGGAGCACGTAACATGCAGGAAACCAAATATATCTTGGACACCATGTGGCTGCTGGTCACCGGCGCCCTGGTCATGTGGATGGCCGCCGGCTTCGCCATGTTGGAGGCAGGACTGACGCAGACCAAGAACACGGTGACGATTCTCACCAAGAACCTGGTGCTCTATGCCGCGGCCTGCATCATGTACTGGCTGATCGGCTACAGCATCATGTACGGCCAGGGCGGGGCCTTCATGGGCTTCGGCTTCCTGCTCAACGGCATGTCGGACGGCAACCATGCGCTGATGGCCGACTTCTTCTTCCAGGTGGTGTTCGTGGCCACCGCGGCATCCATTGTCTCGGGGGCCGTGGCCGAACGCATGAAGTTCTGGCCGTTCATGATCTTCACCGTGGTGCTGACGGCCGTCATCTATCCCATCCAGGGACACTGGAGCTGGGGCGGCACGGCCCTGGGCGGCATCATGAAAGGCTTCACCGACTTCGCGGGTTCCACCGTGGTGCACTCGGTGGGCGGCTGGGCGGCCCTGGCCGGGGTGATCGTGCTGGGCGCGCGGCGCGGCAAGTATGGTGCCGATGGCCGGGTGCACCCCATCCCGGGCTCCAACCTGCCCCTGGCCACGCTGGGCACCTTCATCCTCTGGCTGGGATGGTTCGGATTCAACGGCGGCTCGCAGCTCGCCCTGGGCAGCGTGGACGATGTCAACGCGGTGGCCCGGGTCATCGTGAACACCAACATGGCGGCCTGCGCGGGCGCCCTGGTGGCCATGCTGATGACGCAACTGCTCTACAAGAAGGTCGATCTGTCCATGACCCTCAACGGCACGCTCTCGGGTCTGGTGGCCATCACGGCCGGCCCAAACTATTCGGGCATCGGCGTGGCGGTGCTGGTGGGCGCGATCGGTGGCGTGCTGGTGGTGCTGGCGGTGCCGCTCTTCGACAGGATCAAGGTGGACGACCCGGTGGGCGCGCTGTCGGTGCACCTGGTCAACGGGATCTGGGGCACGCTGGCGGTGGGCATCTTCAACCCGGCGGTGAGTTTCCTGGGTCAGTTGACGGGTGTGGTGCTGGTGGGCGTGTTCGTCTTCGCGGCCAGCTTCATCACCTGGTACGTGCTCAAGCTGGTCATGGGCATCCGCGTGGCGGAGCACGAGGAGATGGAAGGCATCGACCGCCACGAGTTCGGCATGGAAGCGTATCCGGAGTTCCGGCCCGGGTACATGCCGGGCTAGGGCGGCAACCCTCCCCGAGTGCCGCCGCGGCCCCGCGGCGATACCCCCGCGCCGGCATGGTGGCACTCGGTCTTTTTGGACAGATGCAACGTACGGCCCTGCGACGCTGGCGTGAACTGCCCCTCCACGCCGGCGCTCGCAGGGTCGTTTTTTTATTTCGTGTGGGCTGACCGACGAATGCCGTGGCGCAAGGGCCGGGCGGCCGCTCAGGCGCGATCGCCGGCCGTCCGGGCCTGGGCGCTGGAGCCGTGGCGCGCCCGCCCGGGCAACAGCGGCGCGTGCAAAGGGCGCATGAGCAGCGCCAGTGCGCCCTGCACCGTCCCGGCGGCCAGCCCGGCCCAGCGGCCGGGCGCGGCGGGTCCCTGGAGCTGCACGGAATCCTGCACGGCCTCGGCCTCGGCCAGGATATTGGCAAAGGGCCGGGAGACCGGGGAGTGGTCGGCCGCGCCGTCGCGCTGTATCGCGGCCGTCGCGGTGACTTTCCAGGGGTGATAGACGATGCGCTCGCTCATCGCGGTTCTCCGTGGGGCGCACGCGGCCAACGTGTTGGATCGCGCGGCCCGGTTGTGAAAGCATGGTCGCTGTTCCTGGAATCGGCCGCATTCGGGAATTCTTGAACGTCCGCCGGCGTCGCCGCGCAGATGGCGCCACGTCCCGGCCGGTCGCGCGGCCCTCCTGCTCCCGAAGCCCATGCCCGCATCCCCGCATAGCCCGCCGCTCCCGCTGCCGTCGCCGGCCCCCTGGCGGGTGCTGGCGCCGCTTTCGCCGGAGCAGCCCCCCCGCACCTTCCTGGTGGACTACCGGGGACGGCGCTGCGTGCTGCGCCTGCCGCACGCGGAAGGGCTGCCCCTGGACACCTACGCCGCGCTGCGCGACTGGCTGGCGGCCGGCGGGCTGCCCGTGCAGGCGCCCGTGCTGGCCGGGCCGGGCCATCTGCTGCTGGAGCATGTGGCGGGCGAACCCGCCGGGCCCTGGGTGGGCGCCGACGTGCCGCCGGCCCGCGTGGCCGCGGCATTTGCGCTGCTGGCGCGCCTGCACGCGTTGCCCGCGCCACCCCCCGCGCTGGCCCGGCGCCTGCCCCGCGACACCTGGCGGCCCTACCTTGCGGCGCAGCGCGAGCCCTGGGGCCCCTTGCGCGCGCGGCTGGCCGCCGCCGGCGCCGCCCTGGACGAGGCGCCCAGGGTCGTGTGCCACGGGGACTTCCATCCGGCCAACCTGCTGTTCCGGGACGCGGTGCCCGTGGCGCTGCTGGATTACGAGTACGCCCAGCTTTCCCTGGCGGAGTACGACCTGGCCTATGCCCTGCTGACCTTCTGCGGCGACTGGCCGCGCGGCGGCCTGCGCGCGGCGGCTCTGGCCACGGCCCTGGCGGCCTACGCGGCGGAGCGCGGGTTCTCCGCGGCGCGGTTGGAGCCCATGCTGCCCGTGGCGGCGCTGGCCCTGCGCGAATGGTGCGCGGCGCTGCCGGCCGGCGATCCCCGCCGTCCGCGCCTGTTGGAGCACGTGGACGGCCTGCTGGCGGCCGATCTGTGGCCCGCCGTGGGGGCCGAGCTGCGGACGTAACGGCGGTCCGCGGCCTGCCCGATCCGCCGGTGGGCGGTGGAAGGGCCTGCGGCACACCGGCGTGGACGGCGCCCGCACGGCCGTGGACGGCAAGGCGCGCGCGCGTCAGCGGGGCGAAGCCGGTTGACCCGGCCCGGCGCCTGTGAGACGAAAGAGGGCGGCATGCGACCGACCGACGACGCTTTCGCGATGTGCCGACCCGACGACCCCGACCAAGGAGTGCACAGGATGGACTTCGAACACAGCGACAAGGTGAAAAACCTGATGGCGCAGGTCACCGACTTCATGGATCGCTATATCTATGACGCCGAACGCATCGCCGACGAGCAGGTCAAAACCTCGGGCAACAAGCACCACCACCCGGAAATCATCGAGGAACTCAAGCCCAAGGCGCGCGCCCAGGGGCTGTGGAACCTGTTCCTGCCGGACAAGGAATACGGCGCGGGCCTGAACAACCTGGAATATGCGCCCCTGGCCGAGATCATGGGCCGCAGCCTGATCGCCTCGGAAGTGTTCAACTGCTCCGCCCCGGACACGGGCAACATGGAAATCCTGGCCGAGTTCGGCACGCCTGCGCAGAAGAAAAAATGGCTGGAGCCCCTGCTCAACGGGGAAATCCGCAGCGCGTTTTCCATGACGGAGCCGGGCACCGCGGGCTCCGACCCCACCGGCTTGCAGACGCGCGCCGAACGCAAGGGCGACGAGTACGTGATCAACGGGCGCAAGTGGTTTTCCTCCAACGCCTACCACCAGCACTGCAAGATTCTCATCGCCATGGTGGTCACCGACCCCAACGCCGAGCGCCACCGGCGGGCCAGCCAGATTCTGGTGCCCCTGGACAATCCGGGCGTGAAGCTGGTGCGGCCCGTGATGGTGTTCAACGACGACGGCGGCCACGGCCACGCCGAGGTGGTCTACGACAATTGCCGCGTGCCGGCCAGCAACGTGCTGGGCAAGGAAGGCGACGGCTTCATGATCTCCCAGGCGCGGCTGGGCCCGGGACGCATCCACCACTGCATGCGCGCCATCGGCGGGGCCGAGCGGGCCTTCGATCTGATGTGCCGCCGCGCCCAGAACCGCATCACCCACGGCACTGCCCTGGCGGACAAAGGCATCATTCAGCACTGGATCGCCGAGTCGCGCATGGAGATCGACCAGGCCCGCTGGATGGTGCTGCACGCCGCCTGGAAGATGGACAAGTACAGCAAGAAGGAAGCGCGGCAGGAAATCTCCATGGTCAAGACCATTGCCGCCAACATGTTCCAACGCGTGGTGGACCGTGCCATGCAGACCCACGGGGCCCTGGGCTTCACCGACGACGTGCCGCTGTTCCGCCTGTGGGCCTATGCGCGCACCCTGCGCATGGCCGACGGTCCGGACGAGGTGCACAACATGGTGGTGGCCCGCCGCGAGCTGCGCAAGTACGGTCACGAGATGAACGCGGCCCTGCCCAAGATGGAGGCGGCCCGCCGCTAGACGAGCCCACTCCGCCGCGCCCGCGCCCGGCAGCGGGGTGCGGGCGACGCCCTGAGCTCTGTTGCGGGAATCGATCTTGCGGGAACGATGTGCAGGAATCCCGTGCAGGGGGGACGTCCGCGGACGCGGAATTCCGGGGGACAGGGTGTGCGCGGTCAGCGCCGGCTGGATGCGGCTGCGCGGCGCATGGGCCGGGCCGCCGTCCAGGTCTAGCGTTGCAGGCTGGCCAGCTCTTCGAAGAGCTCTTTCTCGTAGATGCCCCACTCGTCGCGCGGCAGCACCATGATCGTGCCGCCGGCACGGGCGAAGACCTTTTCGATGAAGTCCACCTCTTCGGGCCGGGTCACGCCGTCCGCGTAGGAGACGGCGCAGAGCGTCTTGATGAGCAGGTTGCGCGCGGTGTCGGACGACAGCGCATCCAGGCCCTTGCTCAAGCTCACCTTTTCTCCGGCAATGGCCTCGCGCTCGCCTTCGCTCATCTTGATGGCGTCGGCAAAGCGCTTGAGGATCTTCTTCTCCCAGACGTCGAAGTTGTTGTCGACCTTGCTGATGTGCAGCCCGAACATCAGGATGGTTTTAAGGTCGTCGCGAGTGATGTCACTCATGGAGGGTCGATTGCTGGAATTGGGGCGCCGGCCGGCGGCCTGCCGCGGCCGATGTCGCTGCGGGCCCGGCACGTGAGGACGCCGGCCCGGGGGGATCGTCTCGCGCCGCAACGCCGGCGCGCGATGCCGTTCAGGTGAGGCATCGCTCCTTGCCTTCTAACATACTCGCCGCCGCGCGGTCAAAGCGCCGCGGCTCCGGCCCGCCCTTGCGCGGGCGCGAGGGCAGATGCTTTGACCGCGTCGCCGTGCATCTGCGACAATGGGGCGTGCGCACGGTGCAGCACTCCGCCGCCGCCGTGACGCAGCGATTCCCGCCGCGTGCCGGATTCCCCCGGCGCGTCCGCCGCCAGGGGCCAGCCCACACGTCGATGACCGCTCACAAACGCCGTTCATTTTCCCAGGCCAATCTCGCCGAGCGTCACGAGGGCGAGCTGGGCGGGCTGCTGCTGGAGGCGCTGCGCGTGCCGCCGGAAGAGGGCTACGCGGGCACGCACGCCTTTCACCCCTACGCGGGGCGCTTCCACCCCGCCCTGCCGCGCACGCTGCTGGCGGGCCTGTTGCAGCCCGGACAGCGCGTGCTGGACCCGTTCATGGGCGGGGGCACGACGCTGGTCGAGGCCCTGGCCGCCCGGCATCCCTCGGCCGGCAGCGATCTGAATCCCATTGCCCTGGTGGTGGCCCGCGAGCGCACCCGCATGCGCAGCGAGGCCCAGGCCGAGCGTGTGCTGGCCCGCTGCGCCGCCATCGCCGACCAGGTGTCCGAGCTGCACAAGACCCGCAGCGCCCCGCGCGTGCAGCATCCCCGCATGCGCGAGCTGACCCCGCAGTACCCGCCGCATCTGCTGGCCGAGATGCTGCAATGGATCCGTCTCATCGACGAGGTGCACGATTCGTCCGTGCGCGAGACCCTGCGGGCCGTGTTCTCCGCCGGGTGCGTCAAGTTCTCCAACCGCCGCTCGGACACCTCCGCGGCGCAATCGCTCACGCCCTATCCCAAGGGCGCCGTGAGCCGCTTCATGCGCGACAAGGCCGGCGAGCTGACCCGCGCCCAGGTGCTGCTGGGGCAGGCGCTGCTGCCCGATCCGCCGGCCCATCCCCTGCTGCGCCAGGAGGACGCGCGGCTGCTGCCCTCCTTCGGCTGGGGCGAGTTCGACCTGGTGCTCACCAGCCCGCCCTATCCGGGCACCTACGATTACGTGGAGCATCACGCGCTGCGCATGGCGTGGCTGAACCTGGACGAGGCGCCCCTGCGCGGGGGAGAGATCGGCGCACGGCGCGACGAATCGCAGGCCACCTGGAGCGCGGACAACCGCGATGTGATGGTGGCCCTGGCGCGGGTGCTCAAGCCCGGCGGCCTGCTGTGCGTGGTCATCGGCGACTGGCTGGTGGAGGGGCATCCCGTGGACGGCGGTGCGCAGCTCCTGCGCGCGGCCACGGACAAGGGCTGGCGCCTGCGCTCCCGCGCCTCCATCCGGCGCGAGGTGCATTCCCACAAGGAGCAGCGCGCCTACCGCAAGCACGGCAAGTGGGAGCATCTGCTGGCGCTGGGGCGGTAGGTGCGGCGCAGCCGCAGGAAATTCCGCACGAGCACTTCGGGATCGCGCAGTCCCCCGTGCTCCCCTTGCAACGCGTTGTAGCGCCACGGGTTCGCGCTGCCCGGCCCGCTCGGGGGGACGGGGAGCCACTGCGCGGCACATCCGCTGTTCCGCTCTTTGCGATTTGTACGTCACAGCCCACCTAACGCATCGGCAAAGCGGGCCAGCTCGGCCAGGGGCTCGTCGGCGTTCCAGATGGCGCCGATGGCGGCCACGCCGGCCGCGCCGGCATCGAGGCACTCGGCGACGCGCCGCGGCGTGACGCCACCCAAGGCCAGCAGAGGCAGGGGGCTGGCCGCGGCCGCCTGGGCCAAGGCTCGCGGGCCGACCGGGTCGCCATAGGCGGCCTTGGAGGCCGTGGCATACACCGGGCCGAAGGTGGCAAAGTCCGCGCCGGCCGCGGCGGCGGCCCGCACCCCGGCGATGGTGTGCGTGGAGACGCCGAAGCGCAGCCGCTCGCGCAGCGCCGGGGCGTGCTCCGCCAGGGGCAGGCTGTCCTCGCGCAGGTGCACGCCGTGCAGGCCCAGGCTCAGGGCCAGGTCGGCGCGGTCGTTGAGATAGAGGCGCGGCGCGCCCGCGTCATCCAGCGTCACCAGCAATTCCCGGCAATATGCGGCCAGGGCCCGCGGGGCCAGATCCTTCTCCCGCACCTGCACGGCGCGCAGCCCCGCCCGCGCCAGGGCGGGCAGCAGCGTGCGCGCGTCGTGCCGGGCGCGCAGGCGGTCGGTGATGAGATAGAAGCGAAAGGGCAGCATGGCCGCTCGCGTCGCGCGGTGGGGTGGCCCCGCGCGACCGTCGCGTACGGCGGGCCGCGCCGGTCTGGCCGGACGGCGGGACATTCACGGGCCGGTCGCCGCGCCAGGGCCTCCGGGGTGTGCGGAGGGGCCCCGCCTGCGGCACGGCCCGCTCACACGGCAATCTTGCCGGCCTGCGGGCTGGAGGCTTCGGCGTGGAACCTGCGCGGAATGCGCCCGGCCAGGAAGGCCTTGCGCCCCGCATCGACGGCGTTGCGCATGGCCTCGGCCATCAGCACGGGATCCTTGGCGCGCGCCACGGCCGTGTTCAGCAGCACGCCGTCGCAGCCCAGCTCCATGGCCACGGTCACGTCCGAGGCGGTGCCCACGCCCGCGTCCACGATCAGCGGCACGCGCGTCTTTTCCCGGATCAGGTTGATGTTGTACGGGTTCAGCAGGCCCATGCCCGAGCCGATGGGGGAGCCCAGCGGCATCACGGCCACGCAGCCCAGATCCTCCAGCTTGCGGCAGGTGATGGGGTCGTCGTTGCAGTAGGGCAGCACGCGGAAGCCCTTTTCGATCAGCACGCGCGCGCCCTCCAGCACCTTTTCCGAATCCGGGTAGAGCGTGTCCTCGTCGGCGATGATCTCCAGCTTGATCAGGTCGGTGCCCAGGGCCTCGCGGGCCAGCTCGGCGGTGACCACCGCATCCTTGACCGTGTAGCAGCCGGCGGTGTTGGGCAGGATGCGCAGCTTGCTCTTGCGCAGCAGGCTGATCACGTTCTCGCCGCTGGGATCGTTGAGATTGACCCGGCGGATGGCCACGGTGACCAGCTCCGCCCCGCCCGCTTTGAGCGCGCGCATCAGCACGTCGTTGTTGGGATACTTCGAGGTGCCCAGGATCATGCGCGAGCCGAACAGCTCGTCGCCGATCTTCAGTGGTGTATCCATGGCAGACTCCTTAACCGCCTTGGGTGGCGTGCACGATTTCAATGTGGTCGTCGTGGTGCAGCGTGACGCGGGGCCAATCGGCCCGGCGGATGACCTCGCCATTGACGCACACGGCGACCCCGCCCTCCAGGTGCGCCAGCCGCAGGTGACGCAGGAAATCGCCCACGCTGAGGGCGCCCGGCAGTTCGCGGGGCTCTCCATTGACCGTGACCTGCAAGGTGCTGGGCATCGCGGGGCCTCGGTGGCGGGTTAGGGCGGCGCCGGCGGCCCCCAGCCTGGGGACTTCGGCCGCGGCCTTGCGGGGGGTGTCCCTGCAATCTTTCAGTATACACACCGGCGGCGGGGCTGAAAATCAGTCGAGTTTTGCATGAGTTCACGCCGGGCCGTGCCACACGTGCAGGCCACGCGCGGGGGCCCTGGGGACGGCAAAATATTTGGAAATGCACCGGGCATGGGGTACCCTGCTGTCTCCGGGAAACTCATCATTCGTTCAACGCGTCGTCTTCAGCGCGCCTTGTCAGCCGTAGCGGGCGCCCACCATCGGAACACCGGGAGCAGTGATGCCAGCCGATCATTTTTCGTTACAGGACAAGTATTTGAAGGAAGAGGGGGCCGTGGCCCTGACGGGCATCCAGGCGCTGGTGCGCCTGCCCATGGAGCGCTACCGCCGGGACAAGGCCGCGGGCCTGCGCGTGGGCACCTATATCAGCGGGTACCAGGGCTCGCCCCTGGGCGAGCTGGACAAGCAACTGCGCCTGGCCGGGCCGCTGCTGGATCGGCACCACATCCGCTTCGAGCCGGGCATCAACGAGGACGTGGCCGCCACGGCCATCTACGGCAGCCAGATGCTGGACCTCTTTCCGCACGAGCGCTACGACGGCGTGACGGGCATCTGGTACGGCAAGGCGCCGGGCGTGGACCGTTCCGGCGATGCCTTCCGCCACGGGCAGTACATCGGCACCAGCAAGCACGGGGGCGTGCTGATGCTGGCCGGGGACGATCCGGCCGCCAAGAGCTCCACCCTGCCCTGCGATTCCACCGTGGCCCTGTACGACACGTTCTTCCCCATGCTCTATCCGGGCAACGCCCAGGAGGTGCTGGAGTTCGGGCTGCACGGGCTGGCCATGTCGCGCTATTCGGGGCTGTTCTCGGCCATGAAGATCGTGACCAACGTGGCCGACGGCGGGGGCATCGTGGAGGTCTCGCCCGAGTTGGCCCGCAGCGTGCTGCCCGAGCTGGAGATCGGCGGCAAGCCCTTCGAGAAGCGCCAGCTCACCATGCTCATCCCGCCCTTCACCCTGGAATGCGAGCGGCAGATCTACTACGAGCGCATGGCCGCGGCGCGGGCCTATGCCCGGGCCAACAAGCTGGACCGCATCGTGGTGCGGAGCGGCAACGACCGCATCGGGCTGATCTCCATGGGCAAGAGCCACCTGGACCTGCTGCTGGCGCTGGAGCTGTTGGGCCTGGACGAGGCCGCGCTGAAGCACGCCGGGGTGCGCCTCTACAAGCTGGGCATGATCTCGCCCGTCGAGCCGCTGGGCCTGGCTGAGTTCGCCCGGGGCCTGGACGAGATCGTGATGGTGGAGGAAAAGCGCGGCTTCGTGGAAATGCAGGTGCGCGATGCGCTGTACAATCTGCCCGGGCGCCCGGCCGTCTACGGCAAGCAGGGCCCCGACGGCCAGCCGCTGTTTGCCATGCACGGCGAGTTGCAGCCCGACCAGATCGCGCGCCTGCTGGCCGACTTCCTGGCCGACCGGCTCAAGCGCCCCGACCTGCGCGAGCGGGTGAAGTGGCTGGCGGAGATCCAGGAGCGCAAATACGAGGAGATCATGCCGCGCACGCCGTATTTCTGCAGCGGCTGCCCGCACAACACCTCCACCACGCTGCCCGAGGGCGAGGTGACGGGCGGGGGCATCGGCTGCCACGCCATGGCCGCCTACATGAACCGCGGCGTGATGTGGCTCACGCACATGGGCGGCGAGGGCGCCCCCTGGATGGGCCTGCGCCACTTCACCGAAAAACCGCACATCTTCCAGAACGTGGGCGACGGCACCTATTTCCATTCGGCCAGCAAGTCCGTGGAGGCCACCATCGCCGCCAACGCCCACATGACCTACAAGATCCTCTACAATTCCGCCGTGGCCATGACCGGCGGCCAGCAGGTGTGGGGCGGGCTGAGCCAGCTCGACATGGCCCGCCAGCTCGAGGCCGAGGGCATGCAGCGCATCGTGATCGTGGCCGAGGACGCCACGCGCTATCCCGAGCACACGCTCAGCGAGCGCATCAGCGTGCGCCCGCGGGAGGACTACAACCAGGTCATGCTGGAGCTGAAGGACGTGCCCGGCGTGACGGCGATCATCTTCGACCAGCAGTGCGCCGCGGAAAAGCGCCGCCAGCGCAAGCGCGGCATCCTGGCCGCCCCGCGCAAGCGCGTGTTCATCAACGAAGGCGTGTGCGAGGGCTGCGGCGATTGCGGCGTAAAGTCGAACTGCCTCAGCGTCGTGCCGTTGGAAACCGAATTCGGCCGCAAGCGCGCGATCGAGCAGTCCTCGTGCAACAAAGATATGTCCTGCGTCAACGGCTTTTGTCCCAGCTTCGTCACTATCCACGGGGGGGCCTTACGCAAGCCCGAAAAGCTGAAGGCCAGCGAGGACGGCTGGGCGGACCTGCCCGTGCCCGCGATTCCCGCCCTCGATAGGCCCTACGGCATCCTCGTCACGGGCGTGGGCGGCACGGGCGTGGTCACCATCGGCGCGTTGTTGGGCATGGCCGCGCATCTCGAAGGCAAGGGTTGCTCGGTCCTGGACATGGCGGGGCTGGCGCAAAAGGGCGGGGCGGTGGTCTCGCATATCCGGCTCGCCGCCAAACCCGAGGACATCCACGCCGTGCGCGTGGCCGCGGGCGGCGCGCGGCTGGTGCTGGGCTGCGATCTGGTCGTGGCCGCGTCGTTCGACGGGCTGGCGAAGATGGAGCGCGGCTCGACCCGCGCGGTCATCAACAGCCACGAAACCACGACCGGCGATTTCACCCGCAATCCCGACCTGCAATTCCCGTCGCGCGCGATGATCGACGCGATCGCCGGGGCCATCGGCAAGGACGCGGCCGATTTCGTGGATGCCACGCGCCTCGCGACCGCGTTGCTGGGCGACAGCATCGCCACCAACCCGTTCATGCTGGGCTTCGCCTGGCAGCGGGGACTCGTTCCCCTGGCCGAAGCTTCGATCCTGCGCGCGATCGAGCTTAATGCCGTGGCGGTCGAAGCCAACAAACAGGCGTTTCGCTGGGGCCGCCGGGCGGCGCACGATCTGGCGGCCGTCGAGCGCGCGGCGGCGCCCGTAACGCCGCTTGCCATGGCGAAGCCCGACATCGCCCAAACGCTGGAACAGGCGGTCGAGCGGCGCATC
>JACQHH010000010.1 GCA_016199125.1 Candidatus Lambdaproteobacteria bacterium | reverse complement strand
TTCCTTCTGGATGAAGCGCTGGTAGTTGGGCCCGGCCCCCTCCACCAGCAGCCGGTACAGCTTGGGCACGTCCTTGAGGTTCTTGTCCGGAGCCGTCACCACCAGCTTGAAGGAATCGTCGCCCGGCGTGCGTTGCAGCTTGAACAGGGACACCAGATTGTTCACCGGCTCGCCCTCGTAGAGAATCGACACGCGGTGCTCCGGGTGCCGGCGGCGATAGCTTTCGATGATGTTGATCCAGGCCTCGATGTTGCCGTAGACGAACTCCTCGTTGGTCACCACGATGGCGCGCGGCTTGGTGACGGCCGGCAATTCGTTGTATTCGGTCATTGTCCCACCCTTTCGCCGTGAGTTGAAGGCGAGAGCGCCAGCGGCATTGCCTGCCGTTCCGTCCGTCGCGAGTGCGATCCCGAACATTGTGTCATAAAAATATATTTTATACTATTTCCGACAAGAGGTGAGCGCCCGCCGGTCGGGGTCTGGCCGGCGCTGAGTCTAGTGGTGGAACAGGCGCACGCCGGAACAAGCCATGACCATGCCGTATTCGTCGCAGGCCTCGATGATCTGCTGGTCGGCCACGCTGCCGCCCGGCTGGATGATGTAGCGCACGCCGCGCTTGGCCGCATGATCGATGCTGTCGCGAAAGGGAAAGAAGGCATCCGAGGCCAGGCTCACGCCCTGCATGCCGGCCAGCCAGTCGGCCTTGTCCTGTGCGGTCAGCGCGGCCGGCTCGGTCTCAAAGAGCGTGATCCATTCGCGGAACTCCTGCGCGGTGATGTCGCCCTCGATGTAGCGCACGCGGGCGTTGGTGCGCTCCACGCGTTTGGTGCCTGCCTTGAAGGGCAGCCCCAGCACCTTGGGGTGCTGCCGCAAATACCACACGTCGGCCTTGCGCCCGGCCAGCTTGGTGCAGTCCACCCGGCTCTGCTGGCCCGCGCCCACGCCGATCATCTGCCCGCCCAGGGCATAGCCCACCGAGTTGGACTGGGTGTATTTCAGCGTGATGGCGCCCAGCAGCAGGTCGCGCGCTGCCTCGGCGGGCAGGGTCTTCCGCCGCGTGACGACATGGGCCAGGTGCGCGTGGTTCAGGCGCGTGTCGTTGCGCCGCTGGGCAAAGACGACGCCGAAGACCTCCTTGTACTCCATTTCCGGTGGCGCATAGGTGGGGTCGCCCTGCAACACGATGTAGCCCCCGCCCTTCTTCCTGGTGAGGATTTCCAGCGCCTTCGGCTCGTAGCCGGGGGCAATCAATCCGTCGGAAACCTCCGTGCGCAGCAGCTCGGCGGTGGTCTCGTCCACCACGTTGCTCATGGCGGCAAAGTCGCCGAAGGACGACATGGGGTCGGCCTGGCGGGCGCGCAGATAGGCCAGCCCCTGCGGGGTCAGCGGCCGCTCGCCCGTCTCGTACACCTGGGCCAGGGGCGGCTCCAGCGGCACGGCCACGGCCGCTCCGGCCGGGCTCACGTGCTTGAACGATGCCGCGGCGGGCAGCCCCAGCGCCGCGCGCAGCTCCAGCACGAGCTGCCAGGCATTGAGCGCATCGAGCAGGTTGATGTAGCCGGGCTTGCCGTTGAGCACCTTGAAAGGCAGGCGGCTCCCTTGCAGGCTGTAGATGGCCGCCGGCACCTGGTGCGGATTGCAGCCGTACTTGAGCGGGGTTTCCGGGCGATAGGTGCGCGTCACCGGGGAATCGGGCATGTCCAGTGGTCCAATATTTGTTGATGTCGGCGGATGTCAGCGGATGGCATGAGGTGCACGGAGACGCTCCCCCGGCGACGCGATGCCGGGGCGCGGGCGGTCCTTGCCGGGCTGTGCCGCCGCAGCGGTCCGCCATCGCCCGCCTGCGGGCGCCGAAGAGTAATTTACCACACCTGGGCCTGCAACCGCAGGACAAAAGTGAGACACGGCGCCACGCCGCGCCGGCCGTGCCAATGCGGCGCACCCCGGACCTGTCATAAAATTGGGCGTGGCGCGACAGCGCGGCGCCGCAAATTCGCGCAGCTCCAGCCGGAGGAACGGAGCGTGATCCGCATGAAACTTGCATCGCTTGCAGTGTTTATTGTGAATTCGGGGGTGAAATAGTTACCATTGTGGAAGGCGGTGCCGCATGCCCGCTTTCCGCCGAACGCCGCGGCTTCCGCAACAGAAGCGGCCGGCCTCGCCTTGCATTGGCGGGATGACGCATCCCGCCGACGGGGTTCCGTATTGACCATCCGGAGATGAGTTCATGAAAGACCTGCGTGTGACCACGGGGGGTGTGTTGGCCATGCTGGCCCTGCTGGCCCTGCTGGCGGGCCCGGCCACGGGATGGGCCCAGGACTCCATCGATTCCCGCTGCACCAACCCCAGCGATACCGCCTGCGTGGACTGGGAAGCCGGGGTGGCGATTGCCATCGGCTCCGGCGCGCCCATGGCCAACGCCGCCAACCAGGCCGTGCGCAACCAGAGCGCCCTGCGCGCCGCCAAGCTCGATGCCTACCGGAATATCCTCGAGCTGGTGCGCGGGCTGAACGTCAGCTCCAGCAGCTCCATGAAGGACCTCATGATCGAAAACGACACGGTGCGCACCGAGGTCGAGGGGCGGCTGCACGGGGTGCGGCAGGTGGGCACGCCGAAATACTTCAGCGACGGCAGCATCCAGGTCAAGATCGAGGCCCGCCTGACCGAGGTGGTGCCGGAGAACCTGTACGCCGAAAGCGGCCCCCCGCGGCAGCTCGAAGCGCCGGGCATGGCGCCGTCGGGGGCGGGAGTGGATGCGGGCCGCGTGTACACGGGCCTGATCATCGATGCCCGCGGCACGGGCGTGCTGCCCGCCATCTCCCCCAAGGTGCTCGATCCGGAGGGCCGCGAAATCTACGGCTCGGCCTACGTCAGCCGTGAGTTCGTCGTCTCCCAGGGCATGGCCGGCTACGTCAAATCCGTCGATGCGGCCCGGCAGAACGACCGCGTCAAGGGCAACCCGGCGGTGATCAAGGCCGTGGAAGCCCGCGGGGCCAACAAGGCGGATCTGGTGATCGCCCAGCAGGACGCCGACGCCCTGCGCGCCCTTTCCCAGACCCAGACCTTTCTGCGGGAAAGCCGCGTGATGATCGTGCTGGACTAGCCCCTGGACAGGACCGCCGCGACGGGCTCCCGCGCCCTTCGGCCCAGGATCGGGCCGGGGGATGCGCCGCTCACGGCGGAACCGCGACCCGCAACGCCGACGGCTGAACCAACCGGAGAACGACCATGAGCAAGCTGCACCGCACGCATCCGCACCCCCGCGGCGCCGTGCCCTCCCCCCGGGGGCTGTTGCGCCGCGCCACGACCCTGGGTCTGCTGTTGACCCTGGCCGCGCTGCTGAGCCTGGCCGCCTGCGGCGGCAAGGAGCCGCGCCAGGCCGTGGGGCGGCTGGACACGCCCGAGCACCATGCCCGCCGCGGCAACGACTTTCTGCTGAAGGACGACTACGCGGCGGCGGAAAGCGCCTTCGACCAGGCCCTGAGCCTCAAGCGCGACTACAGCCCGGCGCTGGCGGGCAAGGCCATCGTCACGGCCTATGCGGCCGGCCAGGGCGGCAAGGAACGCAAGGACAAGGTCGAGCAGGCCGAGGATTATTTCCACGACGCGCTCAAGCGCGCCGCCAACGATGACGAAAAGCGCGTGGCCTCCATCGCCGGGATTCGCGTGCAGCAACTGGCCAAGCCCAGCGACGGCTGGCTGAACGACGCGGCGGACTACTACGACGACGCGGTGGACCTGGACGAGCGCAACAACGATCCGGCCCCGCATTTCTACATGGCCCGCGCCTATCGCGACGCCTTCCAGATGCAGGACGCCTCGCGCCTCTACAAGCAGGTGCTGGAGATGAACCGCGGCCTGGTGGGCGAAGCGGACGCGGAGCTGGCCGTGGTGCAGAAGATCGAGCGGGCCGCGCCGGGCACCCTGCACGGGCGCGTGGTGGCCTTTGAGCCCACCATCTCCCGCGCCGACCTGGCCGCGCTGTTCGTGGAGGAGATGAAGCTGCCCGAGCTCTACGAGCGCGGCAACCAGGCGCGCTTCGACACGCGCTTCAAGGCCCCCCAGCAGAACACCTTCCAGGCGGACGTGCTGCAGAAGGCGCCCGAGATGACCGACGTCGACGACCATCCGCTGCGCGCCGACATCCTGGAGGTGGTGCGCCTGCGCGTCTCCGGGTTGCAGCCGGACGCCGCGCACAAGTACCATCCCGATGCCAAGATCACGCGCGGCGAGTTCGCGATCATGGTCGAGGACATCCTGGTGCGGGTGACCGGCGAGCAGGGCCTGAAGACCAAGTTCATCGGCCAGCCCTCGCCCTTCGCGGATGTGCGCAACGACCTGCACTACTTCAATGCCGTCCAGACCGTGACCTCGCGCAACCTGATGGAGCCCAAGAACAAGCTCCAGGGCGTGTTTGCACCCACTGAGCCGCTCACCGGGGCCGATGCCCTGCTGGTGATCCGGCTGCTGAAGAACGAATTGCAACGCTACATCCGCTCTTGATCTTTCCTCGCTTGCTTCTCCGCGCAGCCGGGGCCCGGCGGTTTGCGGCCCCGGGCCTGGCGCCGGATGTCCCGGGCCCGGCGGCACGCCGGCCGGGGGCGCTGCCGCTGCTGGCGTCCGTGCTGGCGGCGGGATTGATGCTGGCGGCCGCACCGCCTACGGTGCGGGCTCAGTCCGGCCCGCCCGAGCGCCTGGGCCGGGCCGAATCGCCCATCTACGACGACAACCTGGACGTGGCCCGCGCACGGGCCGTGCGCGCGGCGCAACTGGACACCATCCGCGGCGCCCTGGCCGAGCTGGTGGAGCGCGAATGGCTGGTGCTCTTCGACGGGGAGATCCGCCGCACCATGCTGCGCGACATCGACCAGTACATCAGCGCCTACCGCGTACGGCGGCTGGACACGTCGCTGGACCGCACGCGCTACTTTGCCGAGGTGGCGGCGCAGATCGACCGCCCGCGCCTGGAGCAGGATCTGCGCGAGCTGGGCCTGCCGCTGCTGGGCGATCCGCGCCAGCCCATGCAGGTGCTCTACGAGCGCGGCGATCCGCTGCTGAGCCTGTCCGCGGTGCGTGAGCTGGTGCTGGGCCGGCTGCGGGAGCAGTTGCTGCGCCTGAACTTCAACGTGGCCGGGGTCACGGCCCTGCGCTCCGACCAGGCGGCGCTGTTTGCGGGCGGCGCCACGGACCAGGCCCGGCGCGCCACGGTGCTCTCCGAGGGCGAGGGCGTGGCCGGGCTGTTCATGGAATTTGCCGTGCCCCCCCAGGTCACCGCGGGCGGCGAAGCGCCCCAGGCCGAGTTCCACGCCCGCGTGTACCAGTCGGACAATGGGGCGCTGCTGGGCAGCTTCGCCCACCAGTCGCGCCGCGCGCTGGATGTGGCGCCGGGCGGACGCTTTGTCGTGGCCGACCTGGAGGGCGGCCTGGTCGTGCCCCTGGTCAATCAGCTCCAGCCGGGGGCGCTCAAGCCCTTCAGCCGCGACGCCTCGGACCCGGACAGCCTGGCGCTGCGCGTGCTGGGCTTCGCCTCCTTCCAGGAGCAGGAGGAGTTCGAAGTGGCCTTCTTCACACGCAACTCCAACTTCCAGGATTTCGCCCTGGCGCGGCTGGACGAGCGCAGCGTGACCTACCGGGGGCGCATCCGCGGCTCACGGCGCATCCTGGCCGATCGCCTGCGAGGGATGCAGGTGGGGCCCTTCCGCGTGCGCGAAGTGTACTGGATCGACGGCGTGCTGGAGCTGGACATCGAGCGCACCGTCGAGCCGGCGCGCCTGGAGCTGAAGCCCTTTCCCGCCGAGGAACGCCTGCCCCTGCAGCGGCGCGTGATCGACGCCTACCTGACCACGCTCAACACCGCCACGCCGGCAGCGCACGCGCTGGGCGATCCGCTGTTCACCGAGCAGGAGGACAACGGCTGGTTCGACAAGGCCAATCCGCTGGAATTCAACGCCAGCGTTTACGGCTTCGTGGATTCCCGCGGGGACATGGACTTCTACACCGGGGAGTTCCTGGAGGAAGGCGAGACGCTGGAGATTCTGCTGCTGCGCTTGGACCGCACCAGCCTCGCCCCCACCGTGCGCATCTACGACGTGCAACGGCAGCGCAAAACGACCGAACACTTCGGCGAGCGCGCGGTCATCAAGTACCGCCTGCCCAAGGGCGAAACGCGCTTCTTCATGGAAGTGGGCGACCGCTTCGGCGTCATCGACGGGGACAGCGGCGGCTACCTGAGCTACCACTACCTGCTCACGGTGCGCCGCAGCGTGGCGCCGGAAAAGCTGGCCGGCACCCCCAACACCAGGCGCTGAGCGCCGGCGCGCTTCCGCCCCGCGCTACCCTCCCAACAACCGGCGCTGAGCGCCGGCGCGGTTCCACCCCGCGCTACCCTGCCTGCACCTTGCCGCTGGGGGAGGGGAAGGCGTTGCACAGGGCCTTCACCTGGGCGGCGATCTGCGCGGGCTCGGCGCGCCCCTGGCAGGCATCCACGATCCAGCCCGCGACCCGCTCCATCTCCGGTTCCTTCATGCCGCGCGAGGTGGCCGCGGGCGTGCCCAGGCGCACGCCGGAAGCCTTGAAGGGCGGCAGCGGATCGTCGGGCAGCGCGTTCTTGTTGAGCGTCATGCCCACGGCATCCAGCAGCTCCTGCACCTCCTGCCCAGTCTTTCCGAAGGAGGCCATGGTGTCCAGCAGCATCATGTGATTGTCCGTGCCGTTGGTGACCAGCTTGCAGCCGCGCTCCATGAGCTGGGCCGCCAGGGCCTGGGCATTGGCCAGCACCTGCCTGGCGTATTGGCGGAAGGCCGGCGTGGCGGCCTCCTTCAGCGCCACGGCGATGGCCATGACCTTGTTCATGTGCGGCCCACCCTGCAAGCCGGGAAACACCGCCCGGTCGATCAGCGTGGGCAGGTTCTCCAGGGTCTTCTCCGGCGCGCGCAACGGATTGCCCGGCGTCCCCCGGCTGAGGATGACGGCCCCGCGCGGGCCGCGCAGGGTCTTGTGCGTGGTGGTGGTCATCACGTGAAAGCCCGCGTCCAGCGGATTGGGCAGGGCCTTGCCGGCGATCAGCCCGGCGATGTGCGCCATGTCCGCCATGGCCATGGCCCCCACCTTGTCGGCGATGGCCTTCATGCGCGGATAGTCGATGCTGCGCGGATAGGCCGAAAAGCCCGCCAGGATGATCTTGGGCTTGTGCTCCAGCGCCAGCCGCTCCAGGTGGTCGTAGTCGATCTCGCCGGTCTCCACGTCCTTCATCTTGTAGCGGATGAACTTGAAGGCCTTGGCGGCAAAGGTCACCGGGGCGCCGTGGGTCAGGTGCCCGCCGTGGGACAGGTCCATGGCCAGCACCGTGTCGCCCAGCTCCAGCCAGGCCGCGTACACGCACAGGTTGGCCGCCGCGCCGGAAAGCGGCTGCACGTTGGCATGATCCGCGTTGAACAGGGCCTTGGCCCGCGCGATGGCCAGCGACTCCACCTGGTCCGTGTAGGTCTGCCCCCCGTAGTAGCGGCGCCCCGGCGTGCCCTCGGAATACTTGTTGGTCATCAGGGTGCCCAGGGCCTCCAGCACCGCCTCCGAGACGTAGTTTTCCGAGGGGATCAGCTCCAGCCCGTCGTGCTCACGCTGGTATTCGCCCTGGAGGATGCGAAACACCTCCGGATCGCCTTGGGGGAGTGCCGAATAGTTCATGTGCTCGTCCTGTCTGTGCGCGACGCGTTGTGGGGAAAGCCCTGTGGCCACCACGCCCATCTAACCACGAGACGACGCGCTTTGCCACGCACGAACCCGCCCCGCCGGTCGCCCGCGGGCGGGCACGGGAGCCGAGCAGGATCACCCGCCCCGCCGGGCCAAGGCGTTGGCGACGCTTGCAAAATCAGCACAAACCATGCGTGAATGAACGCTGAACCCACCGCGGGCATCGGCCGGCAGACACACCCGGTCCGCGCCCCGCAGACGAATCCGGGGGACGGAGCGAAAGGCAGGCATGGACCTCAAGGGACAAGTGGCGCTCATCACCGGCGGGGCGTCGGGACTGGGCGCGGCCACGGCGCGGCGTATTCACGGCGCCGGCGGAAAAGTGCTGATCATGGACCTGTCCGAAGACAACGGGCAGCTCCTGGCCGGCGAGTTGGGCGCCGGCGCGGCATTCGTGTGGGGCGACGTGGTGGACGGCGATCAGATGGCCGCGGCGGTGAACGCGGCCGTGAGCAAGCTGGGCGGGCTGCAGATCCTGGTCTGCTGCGCGGGCATCGGCCCGCCGGCCCGCGTGCTGGGCCGCGACGGTCCGCAGCCCCTGGAAAAATTCACGCGCATCATCAACATCAACCTGATCGGCACGTTCAATGCCATCCGCCTGGGCGCCGAGGCCATGTCGCGCAACACGCCCAACGTGCACGGCGAGCGCGGCGTGATCATCAACACGGCCTCCGTGGCGGCCTACGAAGGACAGATCGGCCAGGCGGCCTATTCGGCCTCCAAGGGCGGCATCGTGGGCATGACCCTGCCCATCGCGCGGGAGTTCGCCAAGCTGGGCATCCGCGTGGTGACCATCGCGCCGGGCATCTTCGACACGCCGCTGATGGGCACCTTGCCCGCGGAAGCGCGGGCCTCGCTGGGGCAGCAGGTGCCCTTTCCGCCGCGCCTGGGCCGGCCTGACGAGTACGCGGAGCTGGCCGCGGCGATCATCGCCATGCCCATGCTCAATGGCGAGACCATCCGCCTCGACGGCGCCATCCGCATGGCACCGCGTTAGGCTGGGTGCGGACATGGTGTGCATGGTGGCGCCGACATCAGCGAGTGTGTCATTGCGAGCACAGTGAGGAATGTCATATTACTGATACGATTGAGATTCCTCGGCTCGCAGGGCGGGCCGTGAAATGACACGCCGGAACGCACGGGTGCCGGATTTGCGTTTCCGCACACCGCTTGGCAGCCCGCCGTCGTGACCCTGGGGAAAGGGGAATCCCGCACCATGGAACAAGCCGCGACACATCCTGGCGGCACGGCCACCGGCGCGCCGGCACAGGTGCGCGCCCAGGCCCAGGCCGCCGCCCAGGCCGCCCGGCACATGGCGTTGTGCAGCAGCGAGGAGAAGGACGACGCGCTGCGCCGCATCGCCGCCGCCCTGCACGACCAACGCGAGGCCATCCTGACCGCCAATGCCCAGGACATGGCCGCCGGCGAGCGCGCGGGCCTGGGCACGCGGCTGGACCGCATCCTGCTCACGGCGCAGCGCATCGAAGCCATCTGCGCGGACATTCATACCGTGGTGGCCCTGCCCGATCCGGTGGGCCAGGAGATCGACGCGCGCGTGCGGCCCAACGGCCTGCGCGTGCAGCGCATCCGCGCGCCGCTGGGCGTAGTGGGCATCATCTACGAGGCCCGGCCGAACGTGACCGTGGATGCGGCGGTGCTCTGCCTGAAGAGCGGCAATGCCGTGGTGCTCAAGGGGGGCTCCGATGCCCTGCACTCCAACCGGGCCGTGGTGGCCGCCATTCACCAGGGCCTGCAGGGCAGCGCGCTGCCGCCCGCGGCGGTGCAGTTGCTGGGAACCAGCCGCGACGTCACGGCGGCCTTCCTGCGCCAGCGCGGGCTGATCGACGTGATCATTCCCCGCGGCGGTCAGGCGCTGATCCGCTATGCCCAGGAGCATGCCCTGGTGCCGGTCATCGAGACGGGCGCCTCGGTGGTGCACGCGTACGTGGATCGGGACGTGGACGTGGCCCAGGCGGCGCCCATGATCTTGAACGCCAAGACGCGCCGCGTCTCCATCTGCAATGCGCTGGACACCCTGCTGGTGCACCGGGCCGCCCTGGCGCCCCTCTGCGCGGCGCTGGGGCCGCTGCTGGCCCGCACCCAGCCGGCCGTGGAGGTGCGCGCCGACGTCGCGGCCCATGCCGTGCTGGCGCCCCTGCTGCCGGCCGAGCGCCTGCGGCCCCTGGACCCCCAGCGGGACTACGGCGTGGAATTCCTGGACTACATCCTGGCCGTGGGCACGGTGCCGTCCTTCGAGGCGGCGGTGCAGCACATCGACCGCTATTCCCTCAAGCACACCGAGGCCATCTACACGCGGGACCGCGCGCTGGCCCGGCGCTTTCAGCGGGCCGTGGACGCCGCCTGCGTGATCCACAACGCTTCGACCCAGTTCGTGGACGGGGGCGAGTTCGGGCTGGGCGCGGAAATCGGCATCAGCACCCAGAAGCTGCACGTGCGCGGCCCCTTTGCCCTGGAAGGGCTGACCACGATGAAATGGATCGTGGACGGAGACGGACAGTTGCGGCCGTGACCCGGGCAGGGCGCCCCGGGCCGGTCCAGCACACGGCGACGCGCCTGGCGCGACGCGGTGCGCCCAGGCGAAGGCAGCGCAAAAGGGAGGGTCACGTTCCATGACCATGCGGCCGGCCGACGATGCTGGAAATCGATTATGACCTGATTCCCCTGGACGCGACGGCCCAGCGGCAGATCGCGCGCGACGCCGAACTGTTGGCCCGGCGGGGCAAGGTGCCCCCGCTGTCCCAGTCCAACTTCGGCCGCGTGGCGGTGGTGAACCCCAACCAGGGGTTCGACCTGCACCACGTGCCGGACGATCTGCGCAAGCCGCTGCGGCGCATGTTCGTGCCGGTCTTCCAGGGGGCGCTGCCCATCCACGGCAAGGCGCTGATCGACGCGGTGCACCAGGGCTCCGACGAAGAGCTCTATGCCCTGGTGCTGGAGCTGCACTCCGAATTCCCCACGCTGCTGGAGTTCCTGCGCTACCTGCCCGACCTGCACAGCCGGCATCCGCGCTGCCAGCTCATCCTGCACGCCGACGTGCTGCACTTCTACAACCTGCTTGAGGCGGTGATCGGCGAGGAGGGGGTGTCCGTGGAGCTGGGCTTCGACTACGAGCCCAAGCCGGTGCGCGTGCACACCCTGCAGGCGCTGGGGAACGTGCTGGTGGACCTGCCGCGCTACCCCACCTTCAACACGCCCGTCTTCGAAGCGCTCAAGCTCAATGTGGGCGGCACGTCCGAATGGTACACGCCCCCCCAGTTGCGGCGGCTCTATCGGCAGTTCGGCGTGGGCAACGTGGAGGAGCTGGACCTGCAGGGCAAGCTGCGGGACAAGCTGATCGTGGTGGACCTGCCCTTCGCGGCCATCGAGGCGGTGCGCTTCGCCGGCGGCGACAGCGGCACCTTTCGCGCGGCGCGCCTCGGCGGAGAGAAATTCTTCGCCGTGCAGTTCGCGGAAAAGGGCGTCCTGGGGCGTGACGTGCCCCTGGCCGATGTGGAGGCGTTGTTCCGCATGCTTCCGGGCAAGGACGAGGAGGAGTTCAACCTGGCGGCGTATCGCGGGCTGCGCGTGAATTGTTTCGAGGAGCACGTCTCCCTGCTCACCCGCCCCACGCAGGCCTTCATTCCCTTGTACGAGGTCAAGCGGCTGCGCATCGTCTGGCGCGCGACCAGCGTCGAGGATGGCGCGGCGCCCACCGCGGCTGGGCCGGCGCCCGAGGGACAGGTGTTGGAACTGGACCGAGTGGTGGCCACCGAGGAGGGCCGCCCGCGCTTCGGCGAGGTGCGCGCCAGCATTCGGCGCGGCTACCTGGGGCGGCTGTACCGGGACAATCTGGAGCACCAGGCCAAGCTGCTGGGCTTCACGCGGCGCATCAACGTGGCCTGCCTGGGGCCGCTGGCGGCGCAGACCTTCAAGCTGCTGCGGCTCTACGGGCTGGAGAAGATCATCTCCAGCGACACGCTGTACTACCTGTGCGACGACATCGGCGGCATCCAAGGCTACGCCAACCTGCGCGAGGGCTTCCGGCGCATGTACCAGGAGGTGCTGCAGCGCCTCAAGGCCATCATGGACGGGCAAGCGGGCAACGGCCTGCACGCGGAGATCATCACGCATCGCCTGCCCGTGGTGCACGCCTGGGCCCGGGACGAGGCGCCGCCCTTCGAGCAGGTGGGCGCGGACGACCTGGATGCCGTATACCGGGAGTTGCAGGTCTTCATCAAGTTTTGCGAGCACGAGTTCCTGCGCCTGGAGCAGGGCGAGTCGTCGTCGGCCGCGCGCTACGAGGCCCTCTCCACGGCCCAGGCCACGGCCATCATGACCCGCCAGTTGCAGAACCTGCTGGGGGGCCGCTACGGACATTTCTTCACCGGCGACACGCAGCCGGACTTCGTGTTCTTCGGCACCGAACGCGAGTTCCAGGAGAACGCGCGGCGGTACCACCTGCCCGGCCTGTCCTGGTCCACGGTGTTCTCCAACCCCACCCTGCAGGGGCTCTACGAGCAGCAGGACTACGACTTCGCCGTGTTCCTGGAGGAACAGTTGGGGGCCATGCGCTATCTGCGCACCCAGGAGGATGCGGCCCAGGCGGACACCTTTGCCGAGCGGTATTTCCGCGGCCGCATGGACGAGGTGAGCGACGAGCTTCGCCTGCTGGAAGAGCGGGTGCGCCGGGCCGACGACCGCACCTCGGCGATCTACCAGGGCCTGCGCGATTCCTTCGTGAAGGAGCACGCCGAGGAGCTGGCCACCTTTGCCCGCGAAAGCGAGCAGGTGGGGCGGAATCTGGAACAGCAGGAACAGGATTACTTCGAGGCCCTGGGACGGGTCACCGCCAGCCTTGGCGACGCGGCGCTGGCCCCCGAGACGCTGCTGGCCGACGGCGATTACATCAGCGTGCTGGACCGGCACCTGGTGCAGCATGCCGAGGGCGTGGTGGCCAGGCTGCGCGACGTGCTGCAACGCAGCGGCGCGCTGGCCGACCGCTTTCTGCGCGCCAAGCTGCCCCTGCTCAAGGACTTCCTGCTCACGTATCGCGACGTGCGCCAGGCCCAGTTCGACCTGCTGCGCCAGGAGTTCCTGGACGGCGTGCGGGCGGAGCACGAACGCGTGCGCCCCAGGATCGTGGAGGCGCTGCGCGCCCTGCAGAAGATGAAGGTCGAAAGCGCGGGGACGCTGGAGGCCAACCTGCTCAAGCGCCGGCGCACGGCCCTGCAGGCCCTGGAAGAAGTGAAGGCGCAGATGAGCAAAGTGGTCAGCGACAGCCAGATGGAGATCGCCGCGCTGCGCGACAGCGTGCGCAACATTTCGCGGGCCCTGGTGGCGCCGCGCGCCGACGACGGCAACGGCGCCGCGCCGGGCGAGCCGGCCGCGCTGGTGGAGACCATGCAGGCCCGCATGAACCGGGCCGCCGAGGACATCGCGCAGGTGGTGAACACCATCGACACGGCCCGCCAGAGCATGGACTCCTATCGCCTGCTCTACCGCAAGCAGCGCGAGCGCATGGTGGAGCTCTACGCGGCGGACAACCAGCTTGCGCTGCTGGAGCGCTTCAAGGACGCGGCCCTGGCCAGGACAGCCCGCGGCACGCCCATTGACGCGCCGCTCCTGCCCCAGCCCCGGGTTTCCGCCGGCGGCGGCGCGGAGACCCGGCGCGCGCGCATGGACGAGCTGGCCGCCACCCTGGCCGGGATCGGGCACAAGCTGGGAGACTTCGGGAAGAAGGAGTCCTTCCTGCGCGAAGCCCGCGCCAGGCTGCAGGAATACGAGGAATTCCGGGCGCTGCAGCAGCGCTTCCAGCACGCCGTGACCCGCAAGCAGCGCGGCCAGCGGGCGGTGATCAACATCGCGCGGCGCCTGGACACACTGGGCCAGGAGGCCCGGCAACTGCAGGCACTGATCGACGGGCAGATGATTCCATCCTACAAGATCGTCTGCGAGCGGGTGTACATTCCCAACGCCAGAAAGCGCATCGACCATTTCCGCCAGGCGCTGACCTTTGCCCAGGAGCTGGAGCGGCTTTCCTTCGACGAGCTCAAGGCGCGCTTCATGGAGCGGGCCATCTTCAAGCGCTTTTACACGACCCAGTTCCGGGCGGGGGCGTATTTTGGCATGAACCCCAGCATGCCGCTCTATGCCAAGCTGACCAACCTGTTTCCGGCGCTGGGCGCATTCCACGACCGCGTGCGCACGCACCTGACCAGGCTGGACTACGATCCCAAGGCCGTGACGCTGACCAAGCTGCCCACCACGCGCACGGGCGCCATCATCGAGTTTTGCGAGGAGCAGCAGCGCGCCCCGCTGGACAAGCGGCTGAGCTACCTGGTGCTCCCCGGCACGCTTTCGCTGCCCCAGGCCCTGGACATCATCCAGAAGAAGGATGTCATCTTCATGGGGCTGCCCGAGCTGGTGCTGGTCTTCATCAGCCGCTTCAACCCGCGCGCCATCCATGACGACGAGGCTCTGCGGGAGCAGTATTTCCGCGCCGTCAAGCACAACATCATCGTGAACATCGACGACGGGCACCTGATTGACAATCCGGACGCCATCGCCAACCGGCTGCTGGACGAGACGCTGGGCTGCGCCTGCGACTTTCCGCCGCAGGCGCTGGCCCGCCACGCGCCCGCCACGCGCGAGGGCCCCGCCGCGTGAAGGTGCTCATCAGCTCCTACGTCCACTGGTGGAACGCCGAGGCGGCCTATGCCGCGGCCTTGGCCCAGACCCTGAGCGCCGCGGGCCACACGGTGCGCCTGCTGACCCAGCCCGGCACCCGCAATGCCCAGCACTTGCAGACGCTGGGGCTGCCCGTGGACACCTCGCTCCCGCTGCACACGAGCCACCCGCTGCGCCTGGCCTTGGCGCTGCGCGACCTGCGGCGGCTGCTGGTGCGCGAGCGCATCGAGATCGTGAACGTGTTCCGCTCGCGCGAGCAGCCCCTGCACCTGCTGGCGGCGCGGGGCCTGCCGGGGCTGGCCGTCGTGCGCACGCGGGGCAATGCCCGGCCCGTGCGCCGGCACGTGCTGAACCGGCTCAGCTACGGGCGCTGCTGCGGCGCCGTGATCGCCTCGGCCGACGTGCTGCGCCGCGAGCTGGTAGAGGGGCTGGGAGTGGCGCCCGAGCGCGTGAGCACCATCTACTTCCCCGCGGGCGATGCGCCCCCGGCATTGCCGGAGGCCCGCCGGGACGCGCGCGCGGCGCTGCTGGCCGAACTGGCGCTGCACCCGCAGATGCTGCTCATCGGGCTGGTGGGCCGGGTCGCCCGCGAAAAGGGGCACCGCGTGCTGGTGCAGGCGTTGGCCCAGGTCGTGCGCGCCGTGCCGCGCGCCGTGCTGGTCATCGTGGCCAAGGGCTATCCCGGCGAGGTCGCCGAGCGGGACGCCGTGACGCGGCTCGTCGAGGAGCGGGGCCTGACGCCCCATGTGCGCTGGCTGGGGTTTCGCGACGACATTCCGCGCGTCATGCAGGCCCTGGACGTGGGCGCGATTCCCTCCCTGGCCTCCGAGCTGAACTGCCGCGTGGCCATGGAATTCTTCGCGGCCGGCGTGCCGGTGGTGGCCTTTCCCACCGGGGCGCTGGGCGAGGTGGTGCGCCACGACCGCAGCGGGTGGCTGGCCGCGGATCGTTCGCCCGAGGCCCTGGCCCAGGCCCTGACCGCCGTGCTGGGCGACCCCCACCGCCGCGCCCGGCTGGCCGCCGGTGCCCTGGGCGAGGCCGCGGGACGATTTTCGCGCGCGAATTTTCTCCGTGCTACGCTGGAGGTGTACGCCCGGGCGCTGGCCCGCGGCTGAACCGGCGCGCGGGACGGGCACGATCTCCCGGCGGCGCCGACCGGCGTCAAAGGGAGCGGAGCATGAAGCGCTTGCTGCTGGAACAGGCCGAGGCCAACCGGCACATCAACGAGCACTGGCTCGCCGTGCTGGAAACCCTGCCTGTCGAGGAGTTGGAGCGACCGCGCGGGGCATTCTTCCACTCGATCTTCGGCACGCTGAACCACATCCTGCTGGGCGACCGCGTCTGGCTGGCCCGCATCGGGATGGAGCCGTTCAAGTTCAACACGCTCTCCGACCGCATCACGGAGAGCATGGGCGAGTTCCGCCCCGCCCGCGCCCACACGGACGACGTGCTGATCGCTTACGTATCGCGGGAGCACGACTTCATGAAGGACATCGTCTACCGCAACAGCGCGGGCTCGCTGTTCCGCCAGCCGCTGTACCAGGTGCTGGCGCACGTGTACGCGCACCAGCATCATCACCGGGGGCAGATTTCCCAGATGTGCCACGAGCAGAAGATCGAGATTCCCGACGGGGGCCTGATCGGCTTCTACCGCGACCTGGTCGCGTGAGCGCGGCAGAACGATTCTTGCATTGAAAGTGGGACGGGACGCTGCGGGTCATGAGCGGGCCGGAGGGGCCGGCCAACCCGGAGACGGGCGGCGGGCAAGGCCGTCACGGCGGGTGCCCGGCGGAAGAGCGTTGAGGCGACGGACATTCCATGCACACGCGGCGCACAGACCGACGGAGCAACCCAAGCGGAGACGCGCCGTGGGCACGGCGCACCGCGCGCGGGCTCGCACTGGCGCTCGCCCGGCTGGCGCTGCCGCCGGCCATGCTGGGCCTGCTGTTGTGTGTCGCGCTGCCCGCGTGGGCGCAGCTCGACGACGGGTCGGTGATCTCCACCCAGGGCACGCAATTCGTCAAGCCGCCCGTGCAGCCCCAGCCGGAGCCCACGCCGCCCCCAGCCCAGCCCGAACCCGCGCCGCCACCGCCTGCGGCACCCGCCGCGGTGCAGGCGCCCCCCAGTCCGGCGCCCCCGGCCCAGCCGCCCCCCCGCTATCCGACGGTGCTGTTCCTGCTGGATACATCCGATTCCATGCTGAACAAGGTCAAGGGGACCAACCATACGCGGCTGGACGAGGCCAAGGGCGCGCTGGAGCGCGTGATCCGCGCCATGTCGCCGGAGACCCGCGTGCAGCTCTGGGTGTTCAATACCAGCATGCAGCCGGTGGTGTTCGGGGCGTTCAAGCCGGGGGAATTCGTGCCCATGCAGGATCCCGTGCAGCGCAAGCGCTTCGTGGAAATGCTCCACCGCGTACGCACCGGGGGCGGCACCAATCTCTACCATTCCATCGTGGAGTCGCTGAAATTCTTCGCCGCGCCGCGCGACCAGGCGCTGTACCGCAGCGGGCAGCGCTTTCCCGTGCTGGTGATCATTTCCGACGGCGAGGACAGCGGGCTGACCCGCGAGACGATGCAGACGGTGCAGGAAGCCAAGCAGCGCATGCCCCTGGTGACCATCAACACCATCGGCTTCAACGTGGCCGAAAATCCCGCCTGGTTCGAGGCGCTGTGCCGCATCGCCACCCATCCCCAAGGCTGCGCGACTGCGGAAAACAGCGACCAGTTGCGCAGCATCCTGGAAAGCTTCTACCGCCCCCGCGAATCTTAGCGTGATGTCCCGCCGCGGGGGCGCGCTCACGCACGGCGCCATGGCCTTCAGGTTCCCTCAGGACGACCGGGGTTCCCTCAGGACGACCTGGGCGGCGGCTCGTCCAGCAGCGCCTTGAGCGCGGTTTCGAAGCTGTCCGCGCGTGCGGTGTTCTCGTGCATCTCGCCCACCGCGCTCAGGCGCACGCGCCCGGCGCGGTCCACCAGATGGAACGACGGCCAATAGCGGTTGCCCAGCCCGTTCCAGAACGCGAAATCGTTGTCCATGTAGATGGGCTGATCCAGCTTGTGGCGGTCGCGCGAGGCTTCCACCGTCGCGCGCAGCTTATGGCTCTCGTACTCCGGGGAATGCACGCTGATCACCAGCAAGCCTTTGTCGGCATACCGTTGCTTGACCCCGTGGACCCACGGGAAGCTGCGGATGCAGTTGATTCAGCCGGTGGTCCAGATTTCGATCAGCACCACGTTGCCCCGCAGGGCGGCGCGGGTCAGCGGCGGGCTGTTGAGCCAGGCCGCGGGGCGCTGATCCTTGAATTCCGGCATGTCACGCTCCCCGGCGGCAAGGCTGCCCCGCGGGATGGCCAGCGCGACAATGACAAACGCGACAACGACAAAGAGGCCCAGGGCCAGACAGCCCCCGGCGACGAGTCGGGCAATTGAGGAGGGCATAGGCTCCCTGGTGCGGGTGAACGGCCTTGGATGAACCGCACGGCGCCAGGGGATGGCCAGCGGCGACCCCCACGCCAGTGGTGCTGATTCGAGCAGGGCCCGCCGCGGGCGGTTCAATGACCCGCCGCCTCGTCCGGGGGCTGGTGCAGGGGCAGCACGAAGAAAAATTCGCTGCCCTGGCCGATTTCGCTTTCCACGCCGATCTCGCCGCCGTGCTGCTCCACGATGGCCTTGGAGATGGCCAGGCCCAGCCCCGCCCCGTGCTTGACGAGGTTCTTCGGCGCGCCGAGCTGCTGGAACTTGCCGAAGAGCTTGGGGAAATGCTCCCAGTGGATGCCGGGACCGTGGTCGCGCACGGCAAAGCGCACCTGGCCGTCGCCGTTCCGGGCCACGCGCACCTCCACCGCTCCGCCCGCCTCGGAGAACTTGATGGCGTTGCCCAGCAGGTTGGTGATGACCTGGCTCAGCCGATCCCGGTCGCCCTCCAATTCCAGGCCCGCGGGCACGTCGTAGGACAGGCCGATGTGCGCCTGGCGCGCCATGGGCCCCAGCTCGGCCACGGCATTCTTCACCAGCGCCCTGGCATCCAGATGGCGGATGTTCAGGTCGAACTTCTGGTACTGGATCTTCTCCAGATCGAGAATGTCGTTGACCAGGCGGATCAGGCGGTCGGTGTTGGTCTCGGCAATGCGCAGCATCTCGCGCGCGTCGGATGGCAGATCCAACGAAATTTCGCCGGTCACCAGGCTCAGGGCGCTGCGGATGGAGGTCAGCGGCGTGCGCAGCTCGTGGGAGACGATGGTCACGAAATCCGACTTGATGCGCTCCAGTTCCTTCTGCTCCACGATGTCGCGCGCCACGCTGGACACGTATTGCAGTTGGCCGGCCTCGTCCATGTGGGCGATGATCACCGCGGAAACGGGCGTGGGCTCGCCCTGGCCGCTGATCAGGTCCATCTCGCCCATCCACACGCCGTCGCGGATCACCGCGCCCAGCACGCTGTGATAGAAGCGCTCCACCTCCCCGGCAGCGAGGAAGGCCCTGAAGTCGACCCCGTCCAGCGCATCCTGCGGCGCCAGGCCCAGCAGCTCGCGCCCCGCGCGATTGGCGAAGATCAGCCTGGCGTTGCGGTTGTAGATGAACACCTTGTCGGGCGTGGCCTGCAGAATCGACACCAGGCGCTGCTGGGTCTGCTCGGCCTGGCGCCGCTCCCGCATGCTGCGCAGGGCCAGCACGGCCGGCCCCAGCAGCGCCACGATGGCCAGCGCGCCGGAGGTGAGCATGTATTCCAGGTGCTCCGCAAACGGCTCCGGCGCATGATCGTCCCACAGCGCCGGCAGGATCAGGTCTTCCAGATAGAATTCCCACAGCCCCGTCAGCGCAAAAATCGATATGACATACACCGTGGCCAGCAGGACGGGTCTGAATGTTTTCATGGCAAGCCTGCACATGCCGGGTGGACTGCGCCGGATCACGCTTGTGGCGATGGGTATGGCGCTGATCGCGCGGAGCGGGTTCGGCCGCCTGCGATCGGGGGCCCGGACCGGCGGCGGTGGGGGTTCGCCGCGCAGCACGCACAGCTATTCTGTCGTTTTTCGCGCCGATTGCAAATCCCCGCCGGATGCCCTGGCGCCGCGGAATGCGCTGAGTTTCCTCAGCCTGCGGGACGCCGCCGCGCCGCGGCCGCTTCTCCGGGGCCGGCCGGGGCCGGCCAGGCACCCGGCAGCGGAGGTGCCGTGACGGTGGAAATTTCCGTCAGGTAGGCCTGAATCTCCTCCCGCTCCATACCCAGCGCCTCGCCCAACGTCGCCGCCGCGCGTGCGGCCAGCAGGGCACTGGCCCCCACAAGCTCTCCGCCCAGCTCGTACGGACCCTGGTTCGTGCGGAAGTGCAGACCGCCGCCGGGCGGGGACAGGGGCATTGCGCCGATGGCCGCCGCCGCGGGGCCCAGCGCCGCGTGCAGCGCCTGCAAGCGCGCATCGCCCGTGCAGATGATGGCGCGCGCGGGGGCCACGACGCCGCAGAGGATGCGCACCTCCTCGGCCACCGCATCGAGCGTGTCCGGGTCGCCCTCGCCGTCCGGGGTGAGGCCGGTCACCACGGCCCATTCGGGCACCGCCGTGCGCAGGAGCTGGGCCATGTCGCCCCGGTTGCGCACGCCGTATTCCAGCACCAGCAGGTCCAGCGGCTGCCGGTCGGCCACGGCCCGCCAGCTTGCGCGCAGCAGCGTACGGGCGATGTCGCGCCAACTCCGCGGGTCGATCTCCAGCCCCAGCACGGCCAGGGGCAGCCCGATCTCCGTGTTGTAGGAGCGCGGATTGCCGCGCGCGGCAAAGCGCCGCTGCACCAAGCCCAGGAGGATGCGCTTGAAGACCGTCTTGCCCTGGTTGCCCGCGATGGCCACCACGCGCGGCCGCCGGCGGCGCAGGTAAAGCCGCGCCAGCATGCGCAGATAGGCCACCGCCATGCCGCGGGTGCGTTGGCGCACGGCTCCGCGGGACGGCCCCGACCCGGCCGGCGCCCCCGGCGACGGGGCCGGGGCGCCCCCTGCGGTCTGGGCGAAGGGGGCGTGCAGCACGCGCCCGCCGCGCTCGCGGAAATAGCGCTTCAGCCGCACAAACGCCTCCTCGATGTCCTCCTCGCGGCGCCCGAAGGACAGGCGCAGGTGCGACTCGCCCGTGGGTCCGAAGCCGATGCCCGGCACCAGCGCCACCTGGGCCCGCTCCAGCAGGTCGAAGGCCAGGCGCCGTGAATCCCGCGCCAGCGGCACCGTGTCCTTGACGCGCGGGAACACGAAGTAGGCGCCGTTGGGCTTCTGGTAGTCGAACACGTCCGAGAGCCCGTCCAGGTGCTGCAACATCAGGTTGCGCCGGCGGCGATAGGCCTGGCGGAACTCGGCGATGGCGCCCTGGCCCAGCTCCAGCGCCGCCATGGCCGCATGCTGAGAGATCACCGGCGCGCAGGTGACCAGGGCGTCGTGCACCTTGAGAATCTCGGTCACGTGGGCGCGGTCGGCGTGCAGGTAGCCCACGCGCCAGCCGGTCATGGCGTAAGCCTTGGAGAAGGAATAGATGCGCACCACGCGGCTCCGCGCGGCCTCCTCCTGGGCCGGCGTGAAATAGGGCACGTCCGTGTACAGGAAGTCCTTGTACACCTCGTCGGTGACGATCAGCAGGTCGTGGGTCTCGGCCAGGGCCAGCATGGCCAACGACTGCGCCCGCGAATAGATGGTGCCGGTGGGATTGTTGGGATTGCAGTAGAAGATGGCCCGCGTGCGGCCCGTGATGCGCCGCGCCAGGGCCTCTGTGTCCAGATCGAAATTGCGTTCCTCGTCCAGAGGCACGAACACCGGCACGCAGCCGGCCATGCGGATCACGTGCTGATAGGAGGCATAGCTGGGCGAGGGCAGGATGATCTCGTCGCCGGGCTCCATCAGCGCCAGCAGCGTGGCGGCGATGCCCTCGATGCTCCCGGCGGTGATGAGAATCTCGCCGTCCGGATCGTAGCGCATGCCGTCCTTGAGCAGCTCCCCCGCCACCAGCTCGCGCAGCTCCTGCATGCCGGGGGCCAGGGAATACTTGGCCACCTCGCCCTGGGCCATCTTCTGCACGACGTAGGCCTTGATCACCTCGGGCGTGTCGAAGCTGGGAATGCCCTGGGCCAGGGACACGGCTCCCGGCATGCGGGCGGCGGCCAGCTCGATTTCCTTGATGGGCGAGAGCGCGATGGCGGCGGTACGTGAGTGGCGGAGGGGTGCCGGCATGGCGCGGAACTCGGGGTCGGGTCAGCAGGAGGCGGCACCGGCGCGGCGTGCCTCCATCGATCATGCCACACCTTGCCGCCCCCGGAGAAGCATGCCGCGCCGCGTGTAAAATCGTTTGCAACGTAGCCGGCAGGGGCGGGCGATACTCACCACCAGGAGTCTCAGGAGTGGTATCCACGGTGATCTGCGGCCAGTCAGACGCCGACTACGTCAGCACGAGCTACGTGGAGCGGCGGAATTTGACAATGCGGATGTGTATGCGACGATTGACCCGCCGCACCAACGCTTTCAGCAAAAAGCTCGAAAATCTGAAAGCCGCCGTGGCGCTGCATTTCGCCTGCAACAACTTCGTGAACCTCGTGCGCGGGCACCAAAGCCTCAGGGTTACCCCGGCCATGGAAGCCGGGCTTACTGGCAGGATTTGGACGATTTCTGATTTCATGGAAGAAGCTCAATGATGCTGCACGGCGCAGGTCTGATCGGCAAGGAGCCGCACGAGGGCTACAGAGCAATCCCATCGGTTTGGCATGGCGATGATGCCGACCTTCTGGAACTGATGCTTGGCTTCTATCCCCGGAATCCGCCGAGAAGGATTCTGGACGCGACGATCAACGGCGGCCGATTCTGGCGAGGGAGCCAGCGCCCGGTGATCGGGATGGACATTGACATACGGCATAGACCTGCCGTTGCAGGAAACAACATGCAAATGCCGTTTCGTACGGGCAGTCTTGACATTGTGATCTACGACCCTCCGCACATACCGAACCAGGGCAAAGATCGGCAGAAGGATTTTGTTGAGAGATTTGGGCTTGGAATGAAATCCTCATCGGAGAACGGATACAACTTTTCTCACCTATACAGGGCCTTCGCCATTGAAGCCCATCGCGTTCTTTTGCCCGAGGGAATTCTTTTCTGCAAAATCACCGACTATATACACAATCACACGTACCAGTGGGCGCACATTGAGATGGTCCAGGCGGCGGTCACAGCAGGACTGCATCCTTGTGATTGCATCGTCAAAGTTCGGAAAGGGCCGATTGTGGATCCGCGGTGGAAGGTGGCTCATCAC
>JACQHH010000137.1 GCA_016199125.1 Candidatus Lambdaproteobacteria bacterium | reverse complement strand
GGACTCCTGCCTGCTCGTGGTAGACAAGGCGGCCGGCGTGCTGACGGTGCCGAACCATGACGAGCCGGATACGCTGCTGGGCGCCGTGGGCACCTTCCTGGGGCGCGGCCGCCGCCATCCGCCCCGGTTGTTCATCGTCCACCGCCTGGATCGCGATACGTCGGGTCTGCTGGTCATCGCCCGCACGGAGGAGGCAGCCCAGGCGTTGAAGGCGCAGTTCGCCGCCCACCAGCCGGAGCGGGTCTATTGTGCCATCGTGGCCGGGCGGCTGCCTGTGGACGCGGGGTCCTACCGCAGCCGGCTGGCGACCGATTCCGCGCTGAACCAGCGCTCCACGGACCAACCCGGGGCCGGCAAGCTCGCGATCACCCACTATCGGGTCACGCGGCGTTTGCCCGGCGCCACGGCAGTGGAAGTGCGGCTGGAGACCGGCCGCCGCAACCAGATCCGCGTTCATTTTTCCGAGGCGGGGCACCCGGTGCTGGGCGACGTCCGCTATACCCCGGAGCAGGCGCGGCACCCGCGCTGGCGGACGCGCCGGTTGGCCTTGCATGCGGCCGTGCTTGGATTTACCCACCCGCTGACCGGCGCGACGCTGCGTTTTGAATCCCCGCTGCCGCCCGAGTTTTCGCACATGCTGGAGGGGAAGGATCCCTCTGCACGGCCGGCGCGGGGCGGGCGGCGCGGCTGATGCTCCCTTCCGGGCAATCTGAGGCGCCTGCCGCCTCAGGCAGGACGTCATGTGCTCCCATGACGCCCGCCCCGCGCCCCACAAACCCAGTCAAAACCAAGGTCGCTCGTACGGGGGGCGGCCGCCGTTGCAAGCCGGCCGGTTGCTTTTCCGCGCCCCGCGGGGCAAAACAGACGTATCCCGTGCGCCTGGAAGCGCATTCCCGATCACCCTCACGGAAGGAGGTTACGCATGCCAGCCAAGAATCCCACCCGCTCGAAAACCAGCCAATCCGACTTGTACTCCCTGATCGCCAAGGCCTCCGGCCAGAGCGAGGCAGTGGTCTCCAAGGTGATGGGAGCGTTTCAGAGCACCGTCCTGGATCAGACGTTCATGGGGAACGATGTGGCCTTGGGGATCGGGACTTTCAAACGGGCCGACAAGCCTGCCCGGAACGGACGCAATCCCAGCACCGGCGAGCAGATCAAGATTGCCGCATCCAAAGGCGTAAAGTTCCAGGTGGGGGCGAAGTTCAAGCAGCACCTCAACTGAGCGGCGGCGCACCGCCGTCGCCCCTTGTGGGTCGGAGGCTGCGGGCAGTGGCATGAGCAGGGAGCGGCGGGGCCGGCGGCCGCGGTGCGCGCCCAAGGAGAGAGGCCATGCGGGCTGAGCGGAGTGGGCGTCTGGAACGCTGGGTCTCGGGGTGCGTGCTGCTGGCGGTGCTGCTGGCGGCGTGCGCCGCCGTGCTGATCGCGGTCGCCGGGCCGGGAACGCGGCTGGGGGCCTGGTCATTCGGCACCGGCTTTGTCCTGCTGCGCGCGGGCGCGCGCCTGGGCATCGCGGCGGCGGCCGCGGGTCTGCTGGCCGGGCTGGGCGCCGGTTACCTGCGCCGGCCGGGGGAACTGGCGTTGGCCGTGTTGGCGCTGGCGGTGGGACTGGCCGCGCTGGGCCTGCCGGCCTATCAGTTGTCCAAGGCGCGCAGCGTGCCGCCGATTCACGACATCACGACGGATTGGGAACAGCCGCCGCAGTTCCAGGCGTTGCTGGCGGAGCGTGCCCGGGCGCTTGCCCCGGCGGAGCATGACGGCCCGCAGGTGGCCGAACAGCAGCGGCGCGCCTATCCGGACATTCGCCCGCAATTCTTCCGCGATCCGCCCGCCGCCGTGTTCGCCGCCACGGAGCGCGTTGCCCGCGCGCTGGACTGGGACGTGGCCGCGGCCGAGCCCCAGGAAGGGCGCCTGGAGGCCACGGACACCACGTTCTGGTTCGGATTCAAGGACGACGTGGTGGTGCGCATCCGTCCCGAGGGGGAGGGGTCGCGGGTGGACGTGCGCTCCAAGTCGCGCGTGGGCCGCTCGGACACGGGCACCAATGCCCGGCGCATCCGGGAATTTCTGCGGCGCCTGCACGCTGCCGGCCTCACACCCCAGGGCGCATCTCCGCGCGCGGGCTCCTGACCGGGTTCCCGGAACCGACGGCAGGCTGCAGCCGCGGCCGGGAGTCCATCCCCTGTGCCAAATTGTGACAAATGGCGCCACCGCGGCCCAGAGTCCGGCCGCGGCGGAGACTGACGGCGGCCCACCCAGGCGCGTCGGCCGGCTGGGCATCCTGCTCCGCGACGCGCGCTACTTCCGGGTCACGATCATGGAGGAGTTCTGGCCGCCGAAGCCGAAGGCGTTGACCTGGATCGCGTCGATCCTGGTCGGCGCGGGCTCGTTGAGCACCACGCGCACCCGGCCCACTTCGGGCATCAGGTCCTTCACGTCGTGGGTGCCCGCGGTGGCCATCACGGCGTTCTGCTGCATGCTGTGCATGCCCACCAGCAGCCCCAGGGCCCCCGCCGGGCCGCCCGGGTGGCCGAAGTTGCCCTTGGGCGCCGTGACGGGGATGGGCTCGCTGCGCTTGCCGTAGATGCGGTTGAGCGCCTTGATTTCCGCCACGTCCCCCACGGGCGTTCCCGTGCCATGGGCCACCACGGCGTCGATGTCGTCGGCGCCGCCGGGCAGATGGGCGCTCTGCAACGCCAGCTCCATGGCCCGCTGCTCCCATTTGCCGTTCGGCTCGGGCGAGGAGGGATGGTAGGCATCGGCCAGGGTCGCGTAGCCGCGCAGCATGCCGTGAATCCTGGCGCCGCGTTTTTTGGCCTTCTCGGCGCGCTCCAGCACGAACATGCCCGCGCCTTCGCCGGACATGATGCCGAAGCGCTCGGCATTGAACGGGCGGCAGGTCTTGTAGGGGTCCGGCTGCGGCGTGAACATGCCGTAGTTGCCCGTGGCGGCCAGGTACACCTGACTGCGGCCGCTGTCCGAGCCGCCGGTGATGGCCACGTCCACCTCGCCGGCCTCGATCATGCGCGCCGCATACCCCATGGCATCGTGGGACGAGGCGCAGGCCGTGGAAATGGCGAGTTGCGGGCCGTGCAGCCCCCAGCGCAGGGCGATGTGCCCGGCCGGCATGTTGGGCCAGTTGCGCAACTGAAACTTGCCGTCCACCGCTTGCGGGCCTTCCTTGTCCAGCTTGTATTGCTCGTCGGCGATGGCATCCACCCCGGACATGCAACTCCCGATGATGACCGCGGTGCGCTCGGGATCGAACTCGGTGATCCCGGCGTCCTCGACGGCCTGCACGGCGGCGGCGATGGCGTATTGGGCGAACGTGGCGGTGCCGCGCACGACGCGCCCTTCCATCCAGTCCTCAGGCTTGAACCCCTCGATCAGGGACACCCAGTAGTCCTTGAAGTGCGGCTGATCGTTCCACGGGGTGGGGCCCACGGCCACAAATCCTTCGGTCAATTTGCGGTTGAAATCTTCCAGGTTCTGCCCGAGGGAGGAAATCACGCCCATCCCGGTAATGGCCACGTTGTCCATGCGCTCCCTCCACGTTCAGTGAACAGGTTGTGCGGCGGCCGCTGGGGGCCCGCAGCGAGTGCCCTTGTCGGAGCCTATACAAATTATGTCTCGCGACGCAATTATATCGCGCGACACAAGCGCCGCGACGCGCCGCCCAGCCGGATGCCGGGGGCGAATCAGGATGGCGGAACCGCTGGGGGCGAGGTGGGCTGACGGTGGAACGCGTCGCGTCGCCAGGCCATGCGGGGCCGTCGTGGGCGCGAGCCGGGTCCACGCGACGCGGTGCGCGATCCGTGCGCAGGCTGCGTGTGCCGCGCCCAGACCGCCTGCCGCGAGGTCGGGCACATCTGGGAATGGAAGCGGAGCGGGTGGGGAAGCGGCGGAAATGGAGAAATGGACACGGAGCGCCAGGGCCGACGGACTCCGCGTAGTCCATCAACCCCGACGCTCCGGCCAAATATGAGACCGTGCGCCGGCAGTGCCGCCGGCGCGCGGTGCGAGCGGATTGCGGCGCGTGCTTTCGCCGGCGGGCGGGCCGCGCACGCTACATCATGCCCTCGCCCTTCATCAGGAAGCCCAGATGCTGCCGGGCCTGGGCAATGCCGCCCTCGCCCTGCTTCCAGGACTTGGCGCCGGCGCCTTCCACGATCTGCGTGGCGAGGGTCTGGATTTCCCTGGCCGGCCCGGCGGCTTCGTCGGCGCTCCTGGCCGCGAGCACCTGGCCGCTGAGCGTCATGATGCGCTGCGCCCATTCCACCGCGTCCTGGGCGGACGTGGCGATGTGCACCGCGTGCAGCTTGACATTGTCCGAGGCGTCTGGGGACTTGGCGGCAAAGCCGATGTGCGCCACCACGCCCTGGGCCGACTTCAGCACGCCATAGCCCTTGCCCGGCCCGCCGCCCGGCTCGGACGAAGGATCGATGGCATGGCGCACATGGCGCGCGTGCGTCTGCATCCATTGCAGGTTGTCGGTCTTGCCGGCCATGAAGCCGGCGTGCTGGGCGGCCACCGCGGCCTCCTGCTCCAGCACCGGCAACAGCCCCTGCCGGCCCGGCGTATCGCTCCAGCTCTTGGCCACGTGGCCAACATGGGCGTGGGCCTGGGCCAGTGCGCTCAACGGCGCCAGGGCCAGGGCGGCCAGCACGGCAGTGAACACAGACAGACGAAGGGTCAGTTTGCGTTGCATGGAATGTCCTCCCCCCTGAACGTGTGGCGCCACCGGGCCCTCCCGGCGGCTACAGGTTGCGCAATTCCTTGTAGATGGTCGTGGCGACGTCCAGCAGCCGTTCCCGTTCCAGCTCGCCGGCCAGGGCATAATCCAGTGCCCCGTCGAGCCAGTAGAACACGC
>JACQHH010000138.1 GCA_016199125.1 Candidatus Lambdaproteobacteria bacterium | reverse complement strand
GGATTGCGGACACACCGGCCCTAGATGCGATGACCCAGGCATACACCCTGCCCCCCGAGACGCTGGCGGCCATGGCGAGCGATGCGCGGGTGCGCACGCTGGAGCTGGTGCGCGACCTGGACGAGGTGCAGATGTTCGGGCCGCGGCTGGGCACGGTCAATCCGCCGTGCTGGGAAATCGGCCACGTGGCCTTCTTCTGGGAGGTCTTCTGCCTGCGCCAGCTTGGGGAGGAGGGCGCGCTGCTGCCCGGCGGCGAGGAGCTGTACGACTCGTTCCTGGTGGCCCACGACGACCGCTGGGAGCTGGCCCTGCCCGACCGGGCTGGCACCGAGGCGTACATGCAGCGCGTGCTGGAACGCGTGCTGGGGCGCCTGGGGGCGCGCACCACCCCGCGCGAGAGCTATCTGTATCAGCTTTGCACGCAGCACGAGGACATGCACGGCGAGGCGCTGGCCTGGACCCGCCAGACGCACGGCTATCCCACGCCGCCCATCGAGGTCACGGCGGCGCCGGCCGCCGCGGTGCCAAGCCCAACGGAGCAGGAGGCGTCCTCCGGGAACGCGGCCATCCCGGGCGGCGAGTTTCAGCTTGGCGCAATGCCGGACGAGCCGTTCCTGTTCGACAACGAGAAATGGGCGCACCCGGTGGCCGTGGCGCCGTTCCGCATGGCGCGCACGCCGGTGACCAACGCGCAGTTCGCGGATTTCGTGGCCGAAGGGGGCTATGACCGCGACGAGCTCTGGGGCTATCAGGGGCGCCTGTGGCGTCGCCGCGCCGCCGCGGAGCACCCGCGCTACTGGCGCAGGGAGGGCGACGCGTGGCTGGTGCGGCGCTTCGACCGCTGGCTGCCGCTGGCACCGCGCGAGCCTGTGATCCACGTGAACTGGCACGAGGCCAACGCCTGGTGCGCCTGGGCCGGGCGGCGCCTGCCCAGCGAGGCCGAATGGGAGCTGGCCGCCGGCGCGGAGCCCACGCCGGACGGGCGCGGCCTGAGCGGCCGCAAGCGGCGCTATCCCTGGGGCGACGAGCCACCCACCCCCGCCCGCGCCAATACGGACATGTCCGCCGGGGGCCCCGTGGACGTGGCCGCCCATCCCGCGGGCGACAGCGCCTTCGGCTGCCGCCAGATGCTGGGCAACGTGTGGGAATGGACCGCCTCGCCGTTCTATCCCTTCCCGGGCTTCGTGCTGGACGAGCCCTACCGCGAGTATTCCGCGCCGTGGTTCGGCTATCACAAGGTGCTGCGCGGCGGAAGCTGGGTGGCGCGGTCACGCGTGCTGCGCAATACATACCGCAACTTTGCCCTGCCCGACCGGGGCGACATCTTCGCCGGGTTTCGCACCTGCGCGCGCGACGAGGGGTGACGGCGGGATGAAGGTGCTCATCGTCACGCCGGCGCGCCGCGGCTCGCTCGCGGGGAATCGCGTCACGGCCCTGCGCGCCGCGGGCTTCATCCGCGGCCTGGGGCACCGCGTGCAGGTCGCCACGGCGTATCGGGGTCAGCCCAGCGACATGCTACTGGCGCTGCACGCCGAGCGCAGCGCCGACGCCGTGGCCGAATTTCGCCGGCGCCATCCCCACGCGCCGCTGGTGGTGATGCTCACGGGCACGGATCTCTATCGCCCCGCCGGGCTTTCCCGCGCCTCCCTGAGCTCGCTGCACCTGGCCGACCGGGCCGTGACGATCAACCTGCGCGGCAGCGACGACCTGCCGACGGAATTCCGCTCCAAGGCGCGGGCGATCCTGCAATCCGTGCCGCCGCCGCGTACCCTGCCGCCCAAGTACCGGCGGGACTTCGGCGTTTGTGTCTCGGCGCACCTGCGGGCCGAGAAGGATCCCCTGCTGGCGGCGCGGGCCGCGCGGCTGCTGCCTGCGGCCTCGCGGGTGCTGGTGCGTCACGTGGGCGGGGCGCTGTCGCCCGAGTATGCCGCCCAGGCCACGGCCGAGGCCGCCGCGAACGCCCGCTACCGCTGGCTGGGCGAGGTGCCCCGTTGGCGGGCGCGGCAGGTGCTGGCGCGCAGCGCGCTGCTGGTGGTTTCGTCCCGCTCCGAGGGCGGGGCGCACGTGGTGGGCGAGGCAGTCGTGGCCGCGGTGCCCATCCTGGCCACGCGCATTCCGGGCAATCTGGGTCTGCTGGGTGAGGGCTACGGCGGCTATTTTCCCGTGGGCGACGCGCCGGCCCTGGCCGCGTTGCTGCGGCGGGCCGAGCAGGACGTTGGTTTCTTACAGCGCCTGCAGCGGCAGATCGCTATGCTGGCAGAGCGGTTCGCGCCCGCGCGTGAAGCCGCCGCCTGGGCCGGTTTGTTTCGGGAACTGATCTAGGTAATAATGTCCGCTGCTCGACGGCGGATTTGCGGCGTGCATGCCGCCGCGGGCCACCCAGGTGCAGCGGGGATGACCATGTCCAACCAACGCCTCAAGAGGAGTTCCATGTCGCTGACGGATCTTTGGCGCAAGCCCACCTTGACGGGCCTGGCCAAAACCTGTGGGTGAGCGGCCAAGCTGAGCCCGGTCGGGCTCGAACATCTGCTGGCCAGCTTGCCCAAGAATACCGATCCGAATCTCCTCGTGGGATTCGAACACAGCGATGACGCCGCGGTCTATCGCCTCACGGACGAGCTTGCCCTGGTGACGACGGCCGACTACATCACGCCGCCGGTGGACGATCCCTACGTGTTCGGGCAGGTGGCCGCCGCCAATGCCCTGAGCGACATCTATGCCATGGGCGCCAAGCCCATCACCTGCCTGAACCTGGTGGGCTTCCCCTCGGACAAGCTGGGGCCGGAGGTGCTGGAGGGGATCATCCGGGGCGCGTTGAGCAAGATCACCGAGGCCGGCGCGGTGCTGGCCGGGGGCCATTCCACCGAGGACGAGGAGCCCAAGTTCGGCCTGGCGGTGACGGGCATCGTGCATCCGCAGCGGTATTGGGCCAATGCGGGGGCGCGCCCCGGAGACGTGCTGGTGCTGACCAAGCCCATCGGCAGCGGCGCGCTGTTCAACGCCAACCGGCGGCACATGGTCTCGGCCGAGGCCCTGGCGGCCTGCCTGGCGACCATCACCACGCTGAACAAGGCGGCGGCCGAGACCCTGCGCCAGTTCGAGGTGCACGCCGCCACGGACATCACCGGCTTCGGCCTGGCCGGCCACGGCATGGAGCTGGCGCGGGCCTCGGGCGTCACGTTGCGCATCACCCTGGCCGATGTGCCCATCATGGCCGAGGCGCTGGAAATGTACCGCCGGGGGGTGACCACCGGCGTCAACCTGTCAAACTGGGCGCTGGTGGAACCGCACCTGCGCTTCGAGGCGGTGCTGCCCAAGTGGCACCGGGAGATCGTGGTCGATCCGCAGACCAGCGGAGGGCTGTTCGCCGCGCTGCCGGCGGAGCAAGGCCCTGCCGCGGTGGACGCCCTGCACGCCGCGGGCGTCCCGGACGCCTGCATCGTCGGCGACGTCGCCCCCCTCGAAGCCCCGCTGCACCTCATCTTCCGCTAGGTCCCGCAGACAAGCGGGAGGTCATGCATTTGTTCGAGCTGGAGCATGTGAGCGTCGGCTACAGCGGCCAGACGATGCTGCATGACGTATCCCTGCGCATCGCCGAGGGCGAGCGCGTCGCGCTGGTCGGCCCCAGCGGCGCCGGAAAATCCACGCTGCTCGCCGTGCTCTATGAGCACCAGCGCGCCGAGACGGCGCTGGTGCCCCAGGATTCGTCCCTGGTGCCCACCCTGTCGGTCTTCCACAACGTGTACATGGGGCGCCTGCACCGGCACGCGGCGCTTTACAACCTGGCCAATCTGCTGCGCCCCTTCCCGCGCGAGGTGGCCGCGGTGCGCGCCATCCTGCGCACGCTGGGTCTGGAGGAAAAGCTCTTCGAGCCGGTGGGCGAGCTGTCCGGGGGACAGCAGCAGCGCACGGCGGTGGGGCGCGCCCTGTTCCAGGGGGGCCGCGTGCTGCTGGGGGACGAGCCGGTGTCCGCCGTAGACGGGCTGCAGGCGCGCGCGGTATTGCAGGCCATCAACGACACCTACGACACCGTGGTGCTGGCCATGCACGACGTGGGTCTGGCCCTGGCCTTTACCGAGCGCATCGTCGCGCTCAGCCACGGCCGCGTCGTGCTGGACTGCTCCACGCGGGGCCTTACGCCGGCCGACATCAAACACGTCTACACGGAACCCGACGCTTCCGCCGACGTCAAACACGTCCACAAGGCCTGATGCCCCGCTCGGCCACGTTCAAGACCAGCTTCGCCTTCCTGGGCGTGGCGCTGGTGTGTCTGCTTTTCGCCGACGTGGAGATCAGCACGCTGCATCCCTGGCAGGAGCTGGGACGCATGGCGCGCGGCGCCCTGACGCCCAACTTCCTGGCCTTCGACGAGCTGGGCCAGGCCTTGCTGATGACCCTGGCTTTCGGGTTGCTGGGCGTGGCCGCGGGAGCGGTGGCGGGCTTTGGCCTGTCCATCCTGTACGTGAACCCGCTGGTGCGCTGGCTGTGCGCCGTGCTGCGGGCGGTGCACGAGCTGGTCTGGGCGCTGCTGTTCCTGCAATTCTTCGGGCTCAGCCCGCTCACCGGGCTGCTGGCCATCGCCATTCCCTATGCCGGCACCTTCGGCAAGGTCTATTACGAGATCATGGAGGAGGCCAATCCGGCGCCGGCCCATGCGCTGCCGCGGGGCGTGGGGCGCGTCTCGGCGTATTTCTACACCCGTCTGCCCGATGCCTGGGTGCACATGGTCAACTATTCCAGCTACCGCCTGGAATGCGGGCTGCGCTCCAGCGCGGTGCTGGGCTTCGTGGGCCTGCCCACGCTGGGCTATCACCTGGAGTCGTTCTTCGCGCAGGGCCAGTATTCCCAGGCCGCCGCGCTGTTGCTGCTGTTCTACGTGGTGATCGCCACGCTGCGCCTGTGGCTGCACGCGCGGCTGCTGGCGGTGTATCTGCCCGTGGCGGTGTGGGCCATCTGGGCGCCGCTGGACATCGCCTGGGTCAACGTCGTGCGGTTCTTCGGTGTGGACATCGTGCCCGCCCCGCTGCGCCACGCCGGCACGCTGGGCGGCCCGGCGCTGGCGGAGCTGGCCGACTGGAGCTGGACCCTGCTGGTGCGGCAGGCCCTGCCGGGCGTGGCGGCCACGGTGCTGCTGACGCAGATCGCGCTGGTGGTCACGGGCATGGTCACGTTGACGCTCTTCCCGCTGATCTCGCGCAAGTTCTTCGGGCGCTTCGGGCGCACCCTGGGGCACGTGCTGCTGGTGGTGTTGCGCTCCACGCCGGAATACATCCTGGCCTACATCTTTCTCACGCTGTGGGGTCCCTCCATGCTGCCGGCCATCGTGGCCCTGGCGGTGCACAACGGGGCCATCATCGCCTTTCTCACCGGGCGCCACGCGAACGAGGTGTCGCTGCGCCAGGACGCGCCGCGCGGGCTGAACCTGTACGGCTACGAGATCGTGCCCCGCGTGTACGGGCAGTTCCTGGCGTTCCTGTTCTACCGCTGGGAGATCATCATGCGCGAGACGGCCATCCTGGGCATTCTGGGCATCCGCACGCTGGGCTTCTACGTGGACAGCGCCTTCGCGGACATCCGCTTCGACCGCGCGCTGTTTCTCATTGCCATCACGGCGCTGCTGAACATCGTGGTGGACACCTTTTCGCGCGGCCTGCGGGCGCACCTGCGGCTGTCCCACCGCGCCGACATCCGCTGAGGCGGACGTCCGCGGCGGCGCCCGCACGCTGCACCCACACGCAGCGCACGGGCCGCATGCCCCGTGCAGGTCAAGCGGCGCTCAGCGCGCGAGCAGGGCCTTGAGCGCGCGGATGCGCTCCAGTGCCGCCCGGGCCAGGGATTGCAGCCCGGCGTCGGCGTCCACCTCACGCGCCAGGCCCTGCACCAGGGCCAGGGACTCGCGTTCCTCGGGCAGGAGGTTGTTGCCGATGAGCAGCAGGTCCAGCCCGGCCCGCAATCCCTGCCGACAGGCCGCCGGCGTGGGCAGCACCTGCTGCAGGGCCTGCATCTGCAAGTCGTCGGAGATGATCACCGCCTGTGGCAGGCGGGCGCGCAAGCGTCCCAGGGCGGCCGGCGAGATGGACGCTGGCAGCGTGGCGTCCCACTGGCGCACGAATCCGTGGGCCACCATCACCGCCCCGCCGAAGGTCTCGGCGCCCAGCTCAAAGAACAGCGCCAATTGCGCATCGTCCAGCACCTCGCTGAGGTCGGTGAGGGATTTGTGCGTGTTGGTGGTGGCGCCGCCCAGCCCCGGGTAATGCTTGAGGCACAGGCCCAAGCCCAGCTCACGTGCGATGCTGCCCAACAGGCGCACGTTGTCCCGCACCACCGCCGGATCGGCCGAGAAGGCGCGCCCCAGCGCCGCGATGTCCGGATTGTCCGGATTGAGCCTGAGATCCACCACAGGCGCCAGGTTGACGTCGATGCCCAGCGCGCGCAGCTCGCTATAGCTGGTGCGCGCCAGCGCGCGGCGCTCGGCCTCGGGCAGCCGGGCGAACTCCTCCGCGCTGGGCAGGGGTGCAAAGCCGCGCGCCGGCTTGAGGCGGCACACCCGGCCCCCTTCCTGGTCCACAAAGATCAACGGCCGCGTGGGCAACGCATGCAGCTCGGCGCAAAGGGCGGTAAGCTGCGCGCGGTCGATGACGTTGCGCTGGGGGCGCTCCTGCTGCCAGTCGTAATCGAAGAGGATCACGCCGCCCAGGCCGTGGGCGGCGGCAAACTGGCGCAGCCAGGCGGGCGGGGTGGCGCCGGAAAAGCCCAGCACGAACAGTTCGCCGATCTGCAAGGATCTGGTCACTGCTGCTCTCCCAGCCGGAACGGGCCAAGTCCGGGCGCACGCCGCGACCCGCGGGCGGCCCGTCGCCCCAGGCCGGCTTGACAAGATTCGGTCAAAGGTGGTCTCACAGCAAACGGGGAGGCACCCAGCGCCGCTGGGGCGCCGCCGACCGCCCGTGCCCGACCTGCCGGTGCGCGGCAGCCCGCCCCGCGCCACCGACGACGACCCGAAAGGATGCCCCAATGCCGGATGATCCGATTCTCTACCAGAGCGATGGTATGATCGCCACCCTCACGCTCAACCGCCCGCGGAACCGCAACAGCATGACGCCCGACGTGATGAACGTCTTCAAGGACTTCATTCAGCGCGTGCGTGGCGAGGACAGCCTGCGTGCGCTGATCATCACCGGCTCGGGCAACACCTTCTGCTCCGGCGCCGATTTCCGCCGCAGCGTGCTGCCGGACCCGTCCAAGATGAACATTGTGGCCGGCCAGGTGCGCCAGTTCAATATCTACAAGCCGTTCCTGGAGCTGATGCAGGTGGAGGTGCCCATCATCGCGGCCATGAACGGGCATGCCATCGGCGGGGGCCTGGGACTGGCCATGGTATGCGATCTGCGCGTGGCCAACGCCGAGGCCATGTACGGGGCCAATTTCTCGCGCCTGGGGCTTACCTCGGGCATGTCCACGACCTACATCCTGCCGCGCCTGATCGGGCTGCCGCGGGCCGCCGAGCTGCTCTTCACCGGACGCCTGATCACCGGCGCCGACGCGGCGGCGTATGGACTGGTCAACTATGCCGAGGCGCCCGAGGAGGTACTGCCCAAGGCCCAGGCGCTGGCCCGGGAGATCGCCGAGGCCGCGCCCATTGCCGTGCGCCTGCTCAAGCGCTCCCTGTACCGGGGCGCGGAGTGGAACCCGGTGCCGCACGCCGAGTGGGAATCGTGGGTGCAGAGCGCGACCTTCGAAACGGCCGATTCCACCGAGGGCATCAACGCCCTGTTGGAAAAGCGGCCACCCAGGTTCAAGGGCCAGTAGCCCGCCGCGCCCGCTGCCGCAGGGAAGCCCGGGAGCCCCTTGGGCGTCCCGGCAGGCGGCAGCCGATCAAGGGCTCCTTGCGGGGTAGAGCTCGAGGACCACGGCACCGCCAGCGCTGAGCAGCACGTTCACGCTGGGCAGAAAGGTGCCCCGGCTGGCCTGGACGTTGGCCAGGAAGAGCGGCGTCAGCACGATCACGATCAGCAGGGGCAGCCACAGACGCCGCGCACGTCGCGGCCGCCGCGGAATCTCCCCCAGGCCCAGGCGCCACAGCGGTACGAACAACAGCGCCAGCAACAGCACCAGCAGTTGATGCCGGGGCCGCAGCACCTCGCCCAGCCGGGACGGCTCGTCGGGCAGCCCGAACAGGAAATCGCTGAACGCCACGGGGTCCACGTGGGTGCCGACGTTGACGTAGTAGGCGCCGTGGATCAGCAGCAGCACGGCCGACCACACGGACAGCGTCGCCACGCCGCACCAGAACCACACGGGGGACGTATGGCGCAGGGGTGCCGCCAGGCGCCCCGTCAGGCGCACCCATCCCAGCGCCAGCACGCAGGAGACGACGTAGACCTGTGCGTCGAAGGCGCTCCAGGAAGCGATCTCGTCCAGGCGCAGCCACCAGTCCCCGGCCGCCAGGAGCACGACGGGCCACATCCAGGCCAGCGCGCGAAACGTTGCCATGTCCCTCGTCGTTGCCGTGGGGCTTTCGTGAGACGGCGCGTGGGGCACGTCCGTGCGGGCATCGGGCGCTTCCCCCTGACAGCATCTCGTCGAACCAAACACGATTCCGCCCGCCTTGTCCAGGAACGCCCGCGGTGCAAATCCGCTTGCAGCGCGCGCTGCCGCGTCAGTGTCGTCTAACGCGGCGTCCCCGCGCGAACCGCGCGGGGTGCCGCCCTGGGTCGGGCCGCGGGTTTGTGCCGGAGGCATTCTGGTGTAGGATCGGCTCGGCGCAAGATCCGGCGAGACATCCACACGACCCGTGCCTTGCGGGACCATGTCGGGGGAAGCGGAGCATCATCTGGAGACGCAGCGTGCACGAGCAGTTCACCGCACAGGAGCAGCACCTGATCGCGACCGCCCGCCAGTTCGCCCAGACCCACATCCGGCCCCACGCGGCCACGTGGGAGCGGGAGCGGCGCTTTCCCAAGGACCTGCACAAGCTGGCCGGCAAGCAGGGGCTGACCCTGGCGCTGCTGCCCCCGGAGCACGGCGGACCGGGCATCGGCGCCCTGGCCGCGGCGCGCATCGCCGAGGAGCTGGCGGCGGGCTGTCTGTCGTTCGCCCTGCCGCTGGTGGCCCATAACTACGTGGCCTGGAGCATCGCCATGAAGGGCACGCCGCAGCAGCAGGCGCGCTACCTGCCGCCCATGCTCAAAGGGGAGCTGATGGGCAACTTCAGCCTCACCGAGCCCGGCGCGGGCAGCGACGCGGCGGCCATCTCGACCGTGGCGCGCAAGACCGCCAAGGGCTGGGCGCTCACGGGACGCAAGGCCTGGAACACGCTGGGCCCCGAGGCGGATTTCTTCATCGTGTACGCGCAGACGGAGCCGGGCAGCGGCGCCAAGGGCATCTCGCTGTTTCTGGTCAATGGCGATGCGCCGGGCCTGGAACGCGAGCCGGCCTACGACCTGATCGGTGGGCATGCCATGCGCCTGGCCGGCCTGCGCCTCACGGACACGCCCGTGCCGGCGGCCAACCTGCTGGTGGGGCCGGGGGAAGGGCTCAAGTTCGCCCTCTACGCCATCGACTACGCGCGGGCCTACGTGGCCTCCATGGTCTGCGGGATGCTGCGCAGCGGGCTGGAGGAGGCGCTGACCTATGTGGCGGCCCGCCCGGCCTTTGGCCGGCACGTGGCCGATTTCCAGGGCGTGCAGTGGATGCTGGCCGACGTGGCCACCAACCTGGAGGCGGCGCGGCTGTTGGCCGACCATTCCATCGCGGCGCTGCAACGCAACGACGGCACGGGCACGGTGGCCGCCGCCCATGCCAAGAAATTCGCCACCCGCGTGGCGCTGGAGGGATTGGCCACCTGCATGCAGGTCATGGGCGCCAACGGAATGAAGGCCGAGTATTCGGTGGGGCGACACTTTGCTTGTGCGAAGATGGCCCAGTTCCTGGACGGCACGACGGAAGTTCAAAACGTGGTGATCAGCCGGGCCATGCTCAAGCCCTATGGTATCCGCGCCTGACGGGCCTGGCAGGCGGAAACGCCGCGCGGGCCGGGGAGTTGCCCCCGGCCTGCCGCAAACAAACATCCACGGATAGGGGGGAGATGACCCGCATCGCCATTCTCGACGACTACCAGGACGCGGCGCGCCGCTTCGCCAACTGGTCGCGCCTGCCCGCGGGCGTGACCATGGAGGTCTTCCGCGATCATCTGCACGACGAGGCCCAGGTGGCCCGGCGCCTGCGCGGGTTCGAGATCGTGATGGCCATGCGGGAGCGCACGCCCTTTCCCGCGTCGCTGCTGGGGCAACTGCCCGCGCTGCGGCTGCTGGCCACCACGGGCATGTGGAACGCGGCCATCGACCTGGAGGCCGCCACGGCCCACGGCATCGTGGTCTGCGGCACCAAGGGCGGCAACCACGCCACCATGGAACTCACCTGGGGCCTGCTGCTGGCTCTGCTGCGGCACATCCCGGCCGAGGACGCGTCCATCCGCGCGGGGGGCTGGCAGACGTCCGTGGGCCGCCTGTTGCAGGGCAAGACCATCGGCCTGCTGGGATTGGGCAATATCGGCGGGCAGATGGCGCGCGTGGCGCGGGCCTTCGACATGCGCGTGATGGCCTGGAGCCATAACCTCACCGAAGCTCGCGCCATGGAGTGCGACGCCGAGCGGGTGAACCAGGAGACGCTGCTGAGCGCGGCGGACATTGTGAGCATCCACCTGCGGCTGAGCGAGCGCACCCAGGGGCTGCTGGGCCGCGTGGAGCTGATGCGCATGAAGCCCGGCGCCGTGTTGATCAACACCTCGCGCGGCCCCATCGTGAACGAGCGGGCACTGGCCGAGGTGCTGCGCGCCGGGCACCTGTCCGGTGCGGCGGTGGACGTGTTCGACCAGGAGCCCCTGGCGGCGGACCATCCCTACCGCGGCGTGAACAACCTGCTCCTGACCCCGCACGTGGGCTACGTGACGGCCGAGACGTACGAAACGTTCTTCGGGCAGACCCTGGAAAACATCCTGGCTTACCTGCAGGGTCAGCCGACGCGGGTGATGAACGAGGCTGTGCTCGCCAAGCGGCGTCCCCGACCTTGAGCCACCGGACACCCCGGAATGGGGAGCGCATTGGAAAGCCTGCCGCGCGGCATCCCGCATTGCGCGGGAAATGGCGGGAACGCCACGGGCCGGGTTACACCTCCAGCCACTCCTGGCGGATCTGCTCGTTGGCCAGCAGTTGGTCCGGCGTGCCCTGGAACACCAGTTGCCCGTGCCCCATGACCAGCACCGACTTGGATATCTTGAGGGCGATGGTCAGCTTCTGCTCGACCAGCAGAATGGACACGCCGCGCCGCGCGATGGCCTCCAGCAGCTTGGACACCTGCTCCACCAGCATGGGCGCCAGGCCCTCGGTGGGCTCGTCGATCATGATCAGGTCGGGGTCGCCCATCAACGTGCGGCAGATGGTGAGCATCTGCTGCTCGCCGCCGGAGAGCACGCCGCCCGGCACGTCGGCCCGCTCGCGCAGATTGGGGAACAGCGTGTACAGGTCGTCAACGGACCAGCGGCCCCCCTTGCCCACGGATTTTTCGCCCAGCAGCAGGTTCTGTCGCGCGGTGAGCGTGGGGAAGATGTCGCGATTCTCCGGCACGTAGCCCAGGCCCTTGCGGGCGATCTCGTGCGTGAGCAGCCCGCTGATCTCCTGGCCGCGGAACTGCACGGAGCCGCGGTGCTCCACCAGGCCCATGATGGCCTTGATGGTGGTGGAGCGCCCCACGCCGTTGCGCCCCAGCAAGCTCACGATCTCGCCTTCGCCGATGGCAAAGGACACGCCTTGCAGGACATGGCTCTTGCCATAGTAGGCATGCAGATTGGTGACGTTGAGCATCAGACGAAATCCGTTCCCAGGTATGCTTCACGCACCGCGCGGTTGCCGCGGATATTGTCCGGGGTGTCGCTGGCGATGATCTCGCCATAGACCAGCACGGAGATGCGGTCGGCCAGGTCGAAGACCACGCTCATGTCGTGCTCCACCACGACCAGCGTCTTGTGCTGAGAAATCTCGCGGATCAGCGCCACGACGCGGGCGGTTTCCGTATGGCTCATGCCGGCGGTGGGCTCGTCCAACAGCACCACGTCGGCGCCGCCGGCGATGGTGATGCCGATCTCCAGCGCCCGCTGGTCGGCGTAAGGCAGCAGCGAGGCGGGAATGTGGCGCTTGTCCGCCAGGTGAATGCTCTCCAGGATTTCCTCGGTGCGCTGCTGCACTTCCACGTTGCCGTTCACGCGGCGCCAGAAGGAGTATTTGCACCCCATCGACCACAGCACGCCGCAGCGCACGTTCTCGAACACGCTCATGCGCGGGAAAATGTTGGTCACCTGGAAGCTGCGGCTGAGCCCCAGGCGGTTGATCTCGAAGGGACGGCGGTTGGTGATGTCGTGGTTCCGCAGGCGGATTTTGCCGCTGGTCACCTCGTGCAGGCCGCTGATGAGGTTATACAGGGTCGATTTGCCGGCGCCGTTGGGGCCGATGATGGCATGGCGCTCCCCGGCCTGGATGGTCAGGTCCACGCCACGGATGATCTCCGTGGCGCCGAAGTTCTTGCGCAGGTGCTCCAGTTCCAGGACGGCGCTCATTGCAGCACCCTTTCCCGCGCCTCGTGCATGACCTGATGCCAATGCTGCGCCACCAGGGGGAACGACTTGCGGCACAGGGCGAGTCCGATCGCGCCGATGATCGCGCAGATGACCCAGGGGACGGTATTGCGCAGGCTGATGTCGAAGCCGTAGAGATTCATCACGAATTCCCCCGTGATGTCATTGGACAGATGGTAGATCATCTCCATTTCGCCGATGATGCCCACCAGCGCCACCAGGACCGAGGCCAGTCCCAGCGCATAGGGCCACAGCAGGCGCCGCAGCAGGCGCGGGTCGGTGAGCCAGATGGGCTCGTGCATGAAGATCAGGCCGGCCAGTCCGCCGGGCGCATACATCACGATCGTCACGAAGATGATCCCGAAGTACAGGTACCAGGCCTCGGTGAAGTTGCTGAGGATGCTCGTCAGCCAGGTGATCAGCACCGCGCCCAGCACCGGCCCCAGGAAGGTGCCCGTGCCGCCGATGTAGACCATGAACAGCACGAAGCCGGAGCGGGCGATGTCCACGGTCTCGAAGCCCACGTGCTCGAACACCAGGGCGTGCAGGGTGCCCGCGATGCCCGAGAAGAAGGCCGAGAGGGTGAAGGCCAGCCAGCGCACGCGCTGGGTGTTGTAGCCCACGAACTGGGCGCGTTCCGGATTGTCGCGCACGGCATTGCACATGCGGCCGAAGGGCGTGCGGGTGATGGCGTACATGGCCACCGCCGCCGCGAAGCACCACGCCCCGGCCAGATAGTACACCTGGACGTCGGAGCCGAAGGTGATGCCCAGCGGCTCCGGCCCCACCCAGCGGTCGCCCTGGATGCCCTCCTCCCCGTTGAAAAACGACACGATGATCAGCGTGAGGGCCGTGACCATTTCCCCGAAGCCCAGCGAAATCATGGCAAACGTGGTGCCCGCCCGCCGTGTGGAGACCAGGCCGATCAGCACGCCCAGCACCATGCTCACCAGCCCGCCCAGCAGCGGCAGCAGACTCACCGGGAAGTAGCTCACCACGCCCTGGCCCATCCAGTTGAGGTAATGGATGGTGAAGTAGCCCGCCAGGCCGAAGAAGATGGCATGACCGAACGAGAGCATGCCCCCCTGCCCCAGCAGCATGTTGTAGGCCAGCGCAAAGACGATGGCGATGGTCATCTGGCTGGCGATGGACAGCGCAAAACCGGAGCCGAAGGGAATTGGCACCAGCAGGATGATCAGCGCCGCGACCATCCACACCCCGTAATTATTCAGAAGACCCTTCATACTCATACGTCACGATTCCCGAAGAGCCCCCGCGGGCGCAGGATGAGCATGAGCACCATGATCAGGTAGGGCAGCACCGATGAAACGCTGCCGCTGGTCATGCGCACCAGGTCATTCCCGATGTCCGTGGCCGAGGAGACGCCGAACAGCGCGAAGAACGGCCCGAACGGCACGTCGTAGGACACGGCCGCATTGGTGAGAATGCCGATGAAGATGGAAGCGATCAGCGCGCCCCCCAGGGAGCCCAGGCCCCCGATGACGATGACCACGAACACGATGGGCCCGAGCTGTATGGCCATGGCCGGTTCGGTGCCCAGCACATTGCCCCCCAACACCCCGCCGATGGCCGCCAATCCGCAGCCGAAGCCGAAGGTGTACATGAAGATGCGCGGCACATTGTGCCCCAGCGCCCCGACCATCTGCGGGTGGGACAGCGCCGCCTGGATGATCAGGCCCACGCGCGTGCGGGTGAGCAGCCAATACAGCGCCACGAAGATGCCCACGGACGTGAGCAGCATGAACACCCGATAGGCCGAGTAGTCCAGGCCCTGCCAAGTGAACAGGGTGAAGTCCATGCTGCTGGGAATGAGGTAGGGCTTGTTGGTCTTGCCCCAGATCATCTGCACCAGCTCTTCGATCACGAAGGCCAGGCCGAACGTGAACAGGAGCTCGGCGACGTGCCCGAACTTGTGCACCGTACGCAGGCCGTAGCGCTCGATGACCGCGCCGATCACGGCCGCGCCCAGCGGCGCGAAGAACAGCGCGGGCCAGAAGCCGATCAGCCGGCTGATCTCGTACGCAAAGTAGGCGCCCAGCATGAAAAAGCTGGCGTGCGCGAAATTAAGCACGCCCATCATGCTGAAAATGAGGGTCAGACCGCTGGACAGCATGAACAACAGCATGCCGTAGAGCAGTCCGTTGAATAATGAAAAGAGCAGAACTTGCACGACTGACACCCCCTCCTGGCAGAGGGCGGCGGACAGGCCGACGCACCCAGCCACGCGATCCCCACAAGTGCCCTGCCGGCGCTACGCCAACGGGCGCCGCCCGCAAGGTCGCGGACAGCGCGCCGGGCGGCCGGACAGGGCGACGACGAACGGAGCCTACGGCCGCTCCATCTTGCAGGTGGTGGGCAGCGTGAGATCTTCGCGGGAAACCCAGTTCATCGTCTTCCAGCCGATCCCCAGGTCCTTGCCCTCATAGATGAACCTCTTGGGGACATCGCGGGACATTTCGCTGATGACCATGGGCAACTGGATCTGGTGGTCGTCGGGGCGCATGACCATCGTCTGGCCGTGCGGACCCGGGAAGGTCATGCCCTCGAGCGCCCGGGCGATGGCCTCGGGGTCCTCCTTGCCGGCCTTGTCGATGGCCTTGGCGAACATCTCCACCGTAAAGCGGATGCGGTCGGAGTACCAGGTGCGCTTGAATTTATCCAGGTAGCTCTCGAAGTACGGCTGCAGGTCCTTGCGGTCGTCATCCTCCACGAGTTGCTCGGTCACCTGCTTCATGTGCACGGCCATGCCGTCCTCCGTCCCCACGGCGTTGACCGTGGTGGGCAGGCCGCCATAGAGCGTATAGAACTGCACGTTCAGCCCCGCGGAGGCTACGGCCTTGACCAAGCGGATGATGTCCGGACCCCAGTTGCCGGTGAGCACGGTGTCCGCATTGGCGCCCTTGATCTTGGCCACGTAGGGCGTGAAGTCCTGCACCTTGCCGAAGGGCACGATCAGGTCGTCCCCGACGATCTTGATGTGCTTGGCGCGCTCGGCGAGGTACTTGTTCGACGCTTCCTGGGTGGACTTGCCGAAGGCGTAGTTCTGATTGATCAGGTAGACATTCTTGACCTTGGGGTCCCGGCCCATCTGCGTGGCCAGGGCCGCCACTTTCATGTCCACGTTGGCATCGAAGCGGAAGTGCCAGAACGAGCACAGTTCGTTGGTGAATTCCGTCGTGACCGCGGCGTGGTTCAGGTACAGCACGGTCTGGTCCGGGTTACGCTTGTTGTGCTTGTTGACGTACTCGATGATGTTGATGGCGTTGCTGGAACCCACGCCCTGCACCACCACGCGGATGCCCATGTCGATGGCCTTCTTCACCTGCTGCGTGGACTTCTCGGCGTTCATGGCGTTGTCGAGCGGCACCATCTCGATCATGCGTCCGCCCAGGACCCCGCCGCGCTTGTTGACCGCCTCGACCGCGAAGTTGAAGTTGTCCAGCGTTTCCAGGCCGATGGAGGCAATCGGGCCCGAGAACGGCTCGATCAGCCCCAAACGCACAGGCTCGGCGGCATAGGCCGGCAGCACCGACAGACCGCCCAGCAACGTTCCCAGCAACAGCTTGCGTAAATATGACGTATTCATGAACAACACCCCCTTCAAAGTGTGTTCGAAAGGTCCCCCGCGGATTCGTCAGCTTCTCCCGCGCCACGAACCGATAGGTGTCTATACCAGCCTGAGTATCGCTGGGCAAGCGCCTCCCGGAATCGGGAGCGGAAGGGGATGAAAGGCGCAGGAGGGGATGAAATCCGGGTCGGGCCCGGCTGGCGTACGGGCAAGTGCAGCGGGGAGCTGCGCGGCCGCGTGCCGAACCGGCGTTTCCGGGAAGGGAAGCATGCGGCAGACAGGGACGGTCGGACGGCGCGCGGTGGAAGGCACCCCGACGTACTCATGGCGGGGGCCGCCGGACGGCCTGGCGGGCGCACGGACCGGGATCACGCTGAAGTCGCCGAGCGGACCCGTCCGCGCGGCGCAGGCGATGACCGGTCAGGTCGGTCTGGCGGTCTGCTTGCGGATTTCCACCAGCGCGCCGGTGTGGCTGGGAATGGCCCCACGGATCAGCAGCAGGTTCTTCTCGGGAATCACGCTGTGGATCTTCAGGTTGCGCACGGTCACGCGGCGATCGCCCATATGCCCGGGCATGCGCTTGCCCGGAAACACGCGCCCTGGGAAGGTGCGGTTGCCGATGGCGCCCGGCGCACGGTGGAAGCGCGAGCCGTGGGTCTCGGGCCCGCCCTGGAAGTGGTGGCGCTTGATCACGCCCTGGAACCCTTTGCCCTTGGAAATGCCCGAGACGTTGACCTGCTCCCCTTCAGCGAAGATGGTCAGGTCAAACGTCTGACCCACCTGCACCTGGGCGATGTTGTCCACGCCGAACTCCCGCAGCACCTTCATGGGCGGGACGTCCTTGAAATGGCCACGCATGGGAGAATTGACCTTCTTGGCTTTGGTCTGTGGCTCAAAGCCCACCTGCACGCTCTCGTAGCCATCCTTGTCGGTGGTCTTCACCTGCACGACGGTGACGGGTCCGGTCTGCACCACCGTGACCGGCACGCGCTGCCCATCCGCGGTGAACACCTGGGTCATCCCGATCTTGCGTCCCAACATTCCGTTCAACATTGCTGCCTTCATCGTGGTGCCTGCTTGGCGGTATGGCCGCGGCAGGGTGCAAAAGTGGCGGTCACGCGCTGCGCGCACGTACCGCAAGGCGTCTCTAGGCCGCTTGCACGCGCTTGAGCGCGGCGTGCAGCCGCGATTTGTGCCGGGCGGCGGCATTGGCATGCAGCACACCCTTGGTCACGGCCTTGTCGATGGTGGTCTGCAATCCGCCGTATTCCGCCGCGGCCTGCTCGACGTTCTTCTCCGCCAGCAAGGCGCGGAATTTCTTGAGCGCCGTGCGCAGGGCCGAGCGGGCCGAGCGATTGCGGGCGTTGCGCTTGGCGGATTGCCGCGCGCGTTTTTCGGCGGATTTATGGGTTGCCATGACGTTGAATTCTCCTGATCTCCTGCTGATGCGGCTCGTAGGGTTGCCAATCCCGATGGCTTACGGCGTTACGCTGCTCGTGTGCCGTTTCGCCGCACCGGGTTCTGTTCCATCGTTACCAGTGTCCGATCGTCGCCTGCCACGCGTCACTCCGGGGCGCGCCAGATTTCCCGCGTCCTAGAACGCGTTGGGAATGTGCTCCACCTGGGCACCGTCCCGCCCCAGGGTCACCGCCACCACGTCGAAGCGCGGCTGCAACACCCATTGCGGATGCTGGGCCATGAACTGCTCGCCCAATTGCCGCACCTTGCGCTGCTTGCGGCGTCCCACCGACAGCGACGGATGGACCTCCGTGTCCGCCCGGCGTGTCTTCACCTCCACGAACACCAGATACTGCGCGTCCGCGGCCACCAGATCCAGCTCCCCCAATGGGCAGCGGAAGTTGCGGGCCACGATGCGCAGGCCCTGGGCTTCCAGGTGCGCCGCGGCCAGGGCTTCGCCCCGGCTGCCCATGCGCTTGCGCGCGCCATCCTGCCGTGCTGAGGCGCCCGGGTCGACGCCTCCATTCCGTTCCTCGCCGCGCCGTCTCCACCATGCCGCCATGGCCCTCGACCCTGTCGCTGGGTCTCGTTCAGCTCACCGCGATGACGCCGCCGCGGGAGCGCTCAAAGGCCGGCGCAACGGAACGTGCGCCGGTGGATGGGGCTGGGCCCCACCCGTTGCAGCGCGGCCCGGTGGGCCTCGGTGCCATAGCCCTTGTGCCGCTCGAAGCCCCATTGCGGGTAGCGTGCGCCGTAAGCCGTCATGATCCGGTCGCGCGCCACCTTGGCCACGATGGAGGCCGCCGCCACCGAGTTGCAGCGCTGATCGCCCCGCACCACCGCCTCGGCCGGAATATCCAGCCGGGGCAGGCGGTTGCCGTCGATCAATGCAAACTGCGCCCGCGGCCTCAGGCAGCTCACCGCCAGCGTCATGGCCAGCAGCGTGGCCTGCAGGATGTTCACGCGGTCAATCTCGGCCGCGCTCACGGCCACGGCCCGCCACGCCAGCGCCACCCGGCGCAAGGCCGCGAAGAGCCGCTCGCGCTGCTGGGCGCTGAGGCGCTTGGAATCGTCCAGCACCAGCCCCGGCGGCAGGTGCGGGGGCAGGATCACCGCCGCGGCCACCACCGGTCCGGCCAGCGGACCCCGCCCGGCTTCGTCCACGCCGGCAATATGCTGCACGCCCCGGGTCCACAGGGCCGCCTCCATGGCGAAATCGGGCATCACACCTTTTCCTGGATCCTCGCCTTCTTGCCGGCGCGGCCGCGCAGGTAGTACAGCTTGGCGCGCCGGATGCGCCCGCGGCGCAGCACTTTGACGCTCTCCAGCCGCGGCGAATGCAGCGGAAACGTCCGCTCCACCCCGAAGCCCTGGGTCACCTTGCGCACCGTGATGGTGGAGGTGGGCCGGCCCGGTCCGCCGTGCTTGCCGATCAGCACGCCCTCAAAGGCCTGGACGCGCTCCTTCTCCCCCTCGGAGATGCGGTAGTTCACGCGCAACTGCGCGCCGATGGGCAGGTTGGGAATATCGGAGCGCAGTTGCTGCGACTCCACCCACTGAATCAGTGGCGTATGCATGGTCTTGGCTCTCCTGCGCTGCGGGGTCTTCCTGGGTTCCTTCCGGCCGGCCGCATGCCGGCCGCCGGTCGATTGCCGCTCAGTCGTCGTGCCGCGCCGGCCGGAATCGGCGCTTTGTCGCGCCTGGCGGTCCCGGCGCTCCTCCGGGCATGTCCTGGTGCCTCTCGACCGCCCGCGGCACACAAGCCGGGCGGTGCCGCCTCAATTGCCCTGCGACCGGCGCGGCGTCCCCCGGTCGTCTGTCTCCAGCAGGTCCGGCCGGCGCGCCGCCGTGCGCGCCTGGGCCTGTTCCGCCCGCCAGCGGGCGATGGCCTGGTGATTGCCTGAGCGCAGCACGTCCGGCACGCGCATGCCCTCGAATTCCTCCGGGCGCGTGAACTGCGGATACTCCAGCAGCCCTTCGGCAAAGGATTCCTGGGCGGGGGAATCCGGATTGCCCAGCACACCGGGCACCAGCCGCGCCGAGGCCTCGATGATGGCCATGGCCGCCACCTCGCCGCCCAGCGTCACGAAATTGCCCAGTGACAGCTCCTCGTCGGCCAAGCCGTTGCGGATGCGCTCATCGAACCCTTCGTAGCGCCCGCAGATGAACAGCAGCGCCTCGTCCGAGGCGGCAAATGCCTGCGCCCGCGCCTGGTCGAAGGGCCGGCCCTGGGGCGTCAGCAGGATCGCGCGCACCGTCCGCCCGGCGTGGCGATGCAGCGCCCGGCGTTCGCGCACGGCGTTGAAAATCGGCTCGGGTCGCAGCACCATGCCCGCGCCGCCGCCGTAGGGTTCCTCGTCCACCTTGCGGTGCCGGCCCAGGCCGTGGTCGCGGAAGTTGACCACGGTCACCTCCAGGCGCCCTTCGCGCACCGCCCGGCCGATCAGGCCCTCCCGCAGGAACGGCCCGAACAACTCCGGAAACAGCGTGAGGACATCGATGACCATGCCGCCACCCGCTTGTCTCAGTCGTCCTCGTCCAGCATGCCCGGCAGCGGCGCGATGCGGATGCACCGCCCGGCAATATCCACCGCCTGAACCACGCTGGCCAGCAGGGGCACCAGCAGCGCCTGCGGTCCTCCGCTGACGTCCAGCACGTCGTTGGCGCCCGTCTCCAGGATGCCGTTCACATCGCCCAGCCAGCGCCCGTCGATGGTCTCCACGCGGCAGCCGATCAGGTCGTGCTGGAAGTACTCGTCCTCGGCCAGGGGCCGCAGGGTCTCGTCGGAGACCAGCAGTTCGGCCCCCACCAGGTGTTCCGCGGCGGCTCGGTCGTCAATCCCCGCCAAGCGCACGATCCACGCGCCCCCGGCAACCCGCAACCCCAGCACCGCCATGGGCCGCAGGCCCTTGCCCGCATCCAGCACCACCTCCGCCAGTCCCGCGTAGAAATCCGGCGTGCTGGACAGCGGCGTGACGCGCAATTCGCCTTTGATCCCGTGGGGTTGCGCCACCGTGCCGATGCAGGTGAGCCGCTCCCGGTCAATCAGCGCCATCGCGCCGCCTCCCGCGCGCTAGCCTTCGGCCGGCGACCCTTCGGCGGGGGCTGCGCCCGGCGCGGTCGTCTGCGCCGACCCGGAAGCGGCCACCGCGGGCTTGTGCGCCGGCGACTGCCCGCTGCGCGCCATGGAGGCGATCCCGTGCAGCGCCAACAGCTTGCGCACACGCTCCGAGGGAATGGCGCCCGTGCTGAGCCAGTATTCGGCCCGCGCCACGTCCAGCGTGGATTTGTTCTCCGACAGCAGGGGGTCGTAGTGGCCGATGTGCTCGATGAACTTGCCGTCGCGCGGGGCGCGCTTGTCGGCGACCACGATGCGGTAAAAGGGGCGCTTGTGCGTCCCGCCTCGTGCCAGTCGAATTCGTGTTGCCAAGACTCTCTCCCGTTGGTTGCGCCGCAGCGCCGCGGCACCACAAGTTTAGCGCCGGCGGTTCCCTGTTCGCCATGTTTCCGCTCGGCCGCTGCCGCAGTCCGCGCCTGGCGGCCTAGTTGATCCGCGGCGGCTGGCCGCCCGGCGCCAAACCCGCCAGGTTCATCATCTTCTGGGCGCCGCCCAGGCGCGTCATCTTCTTCATCATCTTGCGCATCTGCGCGAACTGCTTGAGCATCTTGGTGACGTCGCTGGGGCGCGTGCCGCTGCCACGCGCGATGCGCTTCTGGCGCGAGACATTGATGATATTGTGATTTTCGCGTTCGCGATAGGTCATCGAGCAGATCATGGCCTCGATGCGCACCAGTTGTTTCTCGTCGAACTGCCCCGCCTTGAGCGCGCCGCCCATGCCGGGAATCATGGCCAGCAGGTCCTGCATGGAGCCCATCTGGCGGATCATGCGCAACTGATCGAGAAAGTCGTTGAGCGTGAACTCGTTGCGCGAAATCTTGCGCTGCAACTCCAGCGCCTGCTGTTCGTCGAAGGTGCCCTGGGCCTTTTCGATGAGCGACATCAGGTCGCCCATGCCCAGGATGCGCGAGGCGATGCGTTCCGGATGAAAGCGCTCCAACGCCTCCAGCTTCTCGCCCACGGTCATGAACTTGATGGGCTGCTGCGTGACTGCCCGGATGGACAGCGCCGCGCCCCCGCGGGCGTCGCCGTCCATTTTGGTTAGCACGTGTCCGGTAAGCTGCAGGCGCTGGTGGAACGTCTCGGCGGTGTTCACGGCATCCTGGCCGGTCATGCCGTCGGCGACGAACAGGATCTCCACCGGCGCCACGGCCCGCTTGATCTGCTCCAGTTCGCTCATCAGGGCGTCGTCAATGGCCAGCCGCCCGGCCGTGTCCAGCAGGGCCACGTCGGCCCCGGCCTTGCGCGCGGCCTGCACGCCGTCCTTGGCGATGGCCACGGCGCCCATCTCCACCGTCGCCGGATAGACCGGCACCTCCAACGCGCGCCCCAGCATGGTCAGTTGCTCGATGGCCGCCGGGCGGTACACGTCGGCCGGAATCAGGTACGGCATCTTGCCTTCGGACCGCAGCAACCGCGCCAGCTTGCCCACCGTGGAGGTCTTGCCGGAGCCCTGCAGGCCCACCAGCATCACCACCGCCGGCGTGGGGCCCTCCAGGCGCAGGGCCTGGTGCTCGCTGCCCAGCAGCGCGGCCAGCTCCTCGTGCACCACCTTGATGAAGTGCTGCCCCGCCGTCAGGCCGCCGGCGACGTCCTCGCCCAGCGCACGCTCGCTGACCGTGCCCAGGAACGCCCGCACCACGCGGAAGTTGACGTCCGCCTCCAGCAGTGCCAAGCGCACGTCCTGCACGGCCTGCTCGATGTTGGCCTCGCTCAGCCGCTTCTGTCCACGCACGCGGGACAGGGTCGCCGACAGTCTCTCGCTCAGGGCTTCGAACATAATTTCAGGGTAACCGTAAAATTAGTTGTCAGAACTGCTAAAAATAATGCAAATAGGCATGTATTGTCAATTGAAACTTCCGCTGCCGGAGCGGCCGCGCGGGCCGGGCGGCGGTACGGTCATCCCGCCAACCGGGGCCGGGCGGGTCCCCCGCCGAGGCGATCCGTTCGACCCGGCGGGGGCCCCAGGGCGCTCCAGGGGCCGCCGAAAGTGGCGAAGCGGGCCCGCCGCCGGGGAACGGCCGCGCAGGCGAGGGGCGTCGCGGCGGGGGGCAGTTGGCGCCGCCCCGCGTTCCCCCTATGATAGGTCCCGTCACTGGCGTCGCGAAATGTCGCGAGTGCCGGAAAATGGTTCCGGCCGGCGGCGCGGCGCTCACTTCAAGGACTACCGACGTGTACGATACGTCCGACATTCGCAAGGGCTTGAAAATCGAGATCGACGGCGACCCCTACACGGTCGTCGAGTTCCAGTTCGTCAAGCCGGGCAAGGGCAACGCCTTCACGCGCTGCAAGATCAAAAACCTGATCACCGGGGCCGTGCTGGACCGCACCTACCGTTCCGGCGAGAAGCTCAACGAGGCCTCGCTGGAAGAGCATACCATGCAGTTCCTCTATCAGGACGATGGGGGTTTCCATCTCATGGACCAGACCACCTATGAGCAAGTGGCCATTCCCGCGGCCACGGTGGGTCGCGACGCCGATTTTCTCACCGAGGGCCGCGTCGTGCAGGTGCTGTTTTTCCGCGACCGGCCCATCGGCCTGACGCTGCCCAATTTTGTGGAGCTGACCGTCACCGACACCGAGCCCGGCGTGAAGGGCGATACGGTGTCCGGCGCCCGCAAGGCCGCCACCCTGGAAACGGGCGCCGTGATCAATGTGCCCTTGTTCATCGAGCGGGGCGAAAAGCTGCGGGTGGACACGCGCAGCGGAGAATACGTGGAGCGCGTGAAGAACTAGCCGCGTTCCCGCCCGCCCAGCGGGCCATGTTGCGGCCCCGCGCGACAGCGCCCTGTCCGGGGCTGCGTCCCAGCCCGCAAGGTGGGGCGTGAGGCCGAGGGTGCGGTTGCGGTTCCGCGTGCGGCGAGCCGACCAACGTCGCGCCGCCGCCACGCCGCGGGCGAACGGCCCGGCCTCTGCCCCACGACACGAACCTCCCGCCGCTTTGCCCATGAGCCGACTCTCCGCATCCGACGCCACGTCCGGCCGCCAGCCGCTGCGACCCGGCGTGCGCCACCTGGGACGCGTGGTGGCCCTGCCGCACGAGAGGGGGCTTCTGCATGTCTACGTGGGGGAGCGCCTGCTGGCCCTGGTTCCATCGTCCGGAGGCGGGTTGGGCGCGGTCCTGGCCGCTCTGCGCGAGGGCGACCTGGTGGCCTTGCAGGTGGACGCCGCGGGTGCGCTGTCGCATCTGGCGCGCATCGGCGGGCCGCGCGAACCGCAGCACTGGCTTGAAACGGGCGATGCCCTGCGCTGGCGCCGGGCGCGCGGCGGGCTCACGCGCATGGCGCGGCTGCGCTGGCGGCAGCGCATCCTACGCGAAGTGCGCATCTGGTTTGACGCCCAGGACTTCCTGGAGGTGGACACCCCGGCACGGGTGCCGGCCCCCAGCCCGGAGCCGCAATTCCGACCCATTGCGGCCGGCGGCGGCTACCTCATCACGTCCCCGGAATTCCAACTCAAGCGTCTGCTGGTGGGCGGCTGCGAGCGCATCTACCGTCTGGGCCCGGCCTTTCGCGGGGCCGAATCCGGCGCGCACCACAACCCCGAATTCACCATGCTGGAATGGTATCGCGCCGCGGCGCAGTCCGACGTGGGGGTCGAGGTGCTGGCGCGCGACCTGGAGGGACTGCTGGGACACCTGGCACCGCTGGCGCAGGAGGTGGCCGCGGAGCTGCCCGACGAGGCGGCCCGTGCCGGCCTGCTGGCCCGCGCGGACGAGCTGGTCCGGCGGCACATGGCCCGCGCGACCTTGGCCGAGTTGTTCCGTGCGCACCTGGGGCTGGACATCGCCGGCGTGACCACCATCGAGGGGCTGCGCGCAGCCGCCCGTGCCGGGGGCTGGCCCGGTGCGGAGACGCTGCCCGGGGCCTTCGACGATGCGTTCTTCACCCTGTGGGAGCGCATCGAGACGCGCCTGCCGACGGCGCCCCTGCTGGTGAGCGCTTGGCCGGCGCCTCTTGCCAGCCTGGCCCGGCTCGATCCCCGCGACCCCCGCGTGGCCGAGCGCCTGGAGCTGTACGCCGGCGGGCTGGAGCTGGCCAACGGCTTTGTGGAATTGACGGATCCCGTGGAGCAGCGCCGGCGCTTCGAGGCCGACCTGGCCGGTCGCGCGGCGCGCGGCATGCCGCCCCTGCCCCTGGACGAGCGCTTCCTGTCCGCCCTGGACGAGGGCATGCCCCCCGCCACGGGCATGGCGCTGGGGGTGGAGCGTCTGGTGATGCTGCTCACCGGCGCCGCGGACATTCGCGATGTGCTGGCCTTCGCCCACGACGAGCTGTGAGGGGGTCCGCCGCGTGGTCAGGACGGCCCTGCGTGCCGGCCGTGTGGGTTGCGTTGACAGATTTCGGGGATTGGTGTTTCACTGGGCGGCATTCCGCACTCGCCACCAGCCCAGGCCCCGCATAGACCCATGACCCGATCAACGAGACTCGCCTTAACCCTGCCCGAGCCGGGCGACGTGCAGGCGTCGCTGGCCCGCGCCGAGTGGGCCGAACGCGAAGGCTTCGACGACGTGTGGTTCGCCGACACTGGCGGCGTGGATGCGCTCACGGCCGCGGCGGCCGTGGCCATGCGCACCAGCCGCGTGCGCATCGGCATCGCGGTGGTGCCGGTGTTCACGCGCACGCCCGCGGTGATCGCCTCCACGGCCATGACCATCTCCCAGTTGGCGCCGGAGCGCTTTGTGCTGGGCCTGGGCGCCTCGAGTCACGCCATGATCGAGGGCTGGCATGGCCTGCCCTTCGACAAGCCGCTCACGCGCGTGCGGGAGACCGCCCGGCTGGTGCGTGCCATGCTGGATGGGGAAAAGACGGCCTTTCAGGGCGAGTTGCTGCGCAGCCACGGGTACCGCGTGAACCCCCCGGTGCGGGGCCATGTGCCGCTCTACGTGGGCGCCCTGCGAGGACGCATGCTGGAGAACGCCGCGGAGCTGGGCGAGGGCGTGGTGATCAACCTCTACCCGCGCAGCCACCTGCCGCAGATCATGGCGCGCATCGCCGCGGGCGCCCAGCGAGCGGGCAAGTCCGCCGAAGCGCTGGATGTGGTGTCCCGCATCCAGGTCTGCGTGACCGACGACGTGCCGGGGGCGCTGGCCACGGCCCGCGCACGCTTCGCCCCCTATTTTGCCACGCCCGTGTACAACAAGTTCCTGGCGTGGTGCGGCTATCCGGAGGTTGCCGCGACCATCGCCGAGGGTTGGGCGCGGAAGGACCGCGAGAAGACCATGTCGGCGCTGAGCGACGAGCTGATCCACCAGATCGTGGTCATCGGAGACGAGGAGACCTGCCGTGCCGAGGTCCGCGACCACGTGGTCCGGGGCGTGACCACGCCCATCATCGCCAGCCTGCTGCACGAGCCGGAAGCGC
>JACQHH010000142.1 GCA_016199125.1 Candidatus Lambdaproteobacteria bacterium | reverse complement strand
GGCGCTGGACCGCGGGCGGCGGAAGGTCTCAGGCGAGGTACTTGGCCAGCGGCTCCCAGTAGTGGGATTTCCAACCGGCGGCGACGTCGTTGCGGCCAGCGTCCGGCACGCCGGTGTGATCCATCACCACCTGCGTCTGTCCGTTCTTTTCGACCAGCTCGAAGCGTACGATGGAATACACGCCCTCGTCCCAATTGGCGGCGCGCCAGGCCTGCACGATGCGCTTGTTGGGCACCAGTTCCACGTTGCGGCCCAGGATGTGCCCCCCGTGGCAGGTGAACGGGCCCCCGGCCTCTTTGCTGATCTCCGCCGGGCCGCCGGTGAACGCGGCGTGCTCCTTGGAGTTCATCAGCGCGTCATACACGCGCTTGGCCTTGGTCTTGAAGGTGACTTCCTGATGGATGAGCTCGGACATGGTGTTCCCTCCCCGGTGGCGGTGTTGGGTTGATGCCAGCGTTGTAAAACTTGCACAAAAGACTTAATATTAAATCATGGCAATGTCAAGCGCATTGAAGCGGGAGCCCGCCGGCGAGGACCGGCTGGACGCGGTGTTTCACGCCCTGGCCCACCGTACGCGGCGGGCGCTGCTGGCAAGGTTGCGCCAGGGCCCGGCCAAGGTGACCGACCTGGCGGAACCCTTCGACATGTCGCTGCCCACGGTGTCCAAGCACATCAAGGTACTGGAGCGGGCGGCGCTGGTGCGGCGCGCCGTGGACGGGCGCATCCACCGCTGCACGCTGGCGGCCGAGCCGCTGGCCGATGTGGAGCAATGGCTGGAGCACTACCGGGAGTTCTGGCGCGGCACCCTGGAGGCCCTGGCCCGCTATGCGGAAGCGCAGGGCGGCGAAGCAACGCCGCCCGGCCCGGAGGAGCCGACGTGACCATGCCAACGGGTGCCCGGCCATGACCCGTCCCCATCCCGCCGCGGCGGAGGCCAAGGCCGTGAGCCTGCGGCTGCGGCGCACTATCCGCGCCAGCGCGGAACGGCTGTTCGCCGCGTGGACCGAGCCCGAGCAGCTCAAGCGGTGGTGGGGCCCGCAGGGCGTGGTGTGCCCCGAGGCGCAGATCGACCTGCGGGTGGGCGGTGGCTATCGCATCGCCAACCGCTTCGCGGATGGCCGGGTGGTATGGATCGTGGGAGAATTCAAGCAGGTGGCGCCGCCCCGGGAGCTGGTTTACACGTGGCGTCTGGAGCCCCCTTCCGCCGAATCCGACGACACGCAGGTCACCGTACGCTTCGAGCCGCGGGGTGAGTTCACGGAGGTGAGCGTGATGCACGAGCGCTTCACCAGCCGCGCCTTCCGCGACTCCACGCAACTGGGCTGGCGGGATTGCCTGCGGCGTCTGGCCGACTATCTGCACGAGGCGTGACGCGGCCGGCCGTGGGCGCATGAGGGGGAGCCGCGGAGCCACCGGTCCGCAAGGCGCGGGCGGGCGGCCAGGGTCAGCCGCGCGCCTTGTCGTCGCGGCACTTGACCATGCGCAGGGGGGTGTAGGTGAGCACGGGGGTGCCGTCGTGCTTGAGCACGCGGTTGCGCGTGCGCACCAGGCCGCGCCCGGGCCGGTTGCGCGAAAGGCGTGCCTCCACCACCTCGCATTCCACGTGGATCGTGTCGCCGGCGAAGAGCGGGCCATCCACGTTGAGTTCCATGTGCAGGAAGGCAAAGCCCGTGTGCTGCATGGTGGCGTGGGTCAACAGCCCCTCGGCGAAGGTGTAGCCCAGCGCCGCCGGGGCCACGCGCCCCTTGATGTCCGATTCCTCGCGCAGAAATTCCAGGTTGGTGAACAGCACTTCCGTCATGCCCACGGTGTTGACGAAATTGGTGATGTCCGCCTCGGTCACGGTTCGGCCGATGGTCTTAAACTGCCGGCCCACGGGCAGATCCTCGAAGAACAGGCCCAGTCCCACGGTTTCCATGTCACGGCTCCTCGATGCGGATTGTGCTGTGCTGGGGGGCGTCGGCGCATGTGGCCTTGTGGGTGGCGCGCCGGCGCGGGGTCACTGTGGCGCGTGATGGGGCGCCGGAAGATCGCGCTCGGCCCGTGCAGACGGATGCCCGGGCGCCGCGCAGGGGTCAGGTGCGACCCGCGCGGCCGATCACGCTGTTGGCGATGATGTTGCGCTGAATCTGGTTGGTGCCCTCCACGATCTGCAGCACCTTGGCGTCGCGGAAAAAGCGGTTGATGGGGTATTCGTTGGAGATGCCCGCCGAGCCGAAAAGCTGCACGGCGTCGGTGGCCACGCGCATGGCCGTGTCGGTGGCGTGGCACTTGGCGATGGCGGCCAGGCGGCCCAGCTCCGGCCCGCTCAACCCGGCGTCCACCGCGGCGGCGGCGCGATAGACCAGGTTGCGCGCGGCCTCGGTCTGGATGGCCATGTCCGCAATCATCCAGCGCACGCCCTGGAAGTCGCTCACGGCCTGGCCGAACGCGCGGCGCTGGCGCACGAAATCGATGGCCAGCTCCATGGCCCCCTGGGCCAGCCCCACGCCGCGCGCGGCGATGATGGGGCGCGACTTGTTGAAGGCTTCCATCACGATCTTGAAGCCCTGCCCCTCCGGCCCCAGGCGGTTTTCCTCCGGCACGAACACGTCGTCCAGGAACAGCGCGCAGGAGGGTACGCCGCGGGCCCCCAGCTTGTCCTCCTTGCGCCCCACCTCGAAGCCCCTGGCGCCGCGCTCGACGATGAACAGGTTGATGGCCCCCGGCGTGTCCTCCTCGCCGGTCTTGGCGGCGACCAGCCAGAAATCGGCGACGCTGGAGTTGGTGCACCAGATCTTGGCGCCGCTGATGCGGTAGCCCCCGTCCACGCGCCGGGCGCGGGTCTGAATCCCCGCCACGTCCGAACCGCTCTGGGGTTCGGTGGTGGAAAAGGCCCCGCGCAGCGCTCCCGAGGCCAGCCCCGGCAGGAAGCGCTGCTGCTGGTCCGCGTCGCCCCCGGCCTGGATGGCGCCGAAGGGCACCCACTGCACGACGAGCAGATAGGCCGTGTTGTAGCACACGCGCCCCAGCTCCTCGATGGCCACGCAGGCGGCAAGGACGCTCTCGCTGCCGCCATAGGCGCGGGAAAAAGGCAGCGTGAAGAGTTCCAGCTCGCGCAGCAGGTCGAACATGTCCTGGGGATATTCGGCCGTGCGGTCGATCTCCGCGGCCCGCGGCGCCACGCGGCGCATTGCCACGTCGCGGATCAGCTCCTGGATCTGCCGCAGCTCGTCGTTCAGTTCGAAGCTCATGCTGCCTGTTCCGGAAGGGCCGCCCTGCGTGGAGCACGGGGTGGGCGGTACGCCGTGCGCCGCCCGTGCGGTTGCGCCCCAGCCGAGGAACCGCGCCGCCTGTCCTCCGGGATCATGTCCGCCGCGCGCCGGGCTGTCAATGCGGGCGCCCCTGCATGGGTCGCCTGCACGCAGGATCGCGTGCAGAGCCCACTGGGAGGCGCAAAAAATTGGTTCCGCTCGCCAAAGCTGATATTCTGATGTTGACGCCCGGGGCGCCCGCCCGGCGTGGAATGACATGCTCCGCATGGCCCGACAGGCGCGTGCCGGCGATGGCGGCGTGGCAGTCCGGGGGTCCCTGCACGCCGACCGATCTCTACGCAGCGGCGATCCGATGGCTTTGCGTCTCCTCCCGCCCAACGAACTTTCATGCGCGTAAAGCCCCGCGTCCTCATCGCGGCAGCCGTAGCCGTCGCGGCTGCCGCCTTGGCCGTCATCTATTGGACGCGCGGCCTGGCGCCCTCCGGCCGCGGTGGGCCTGGGGGCAAAACGGCGGTGGCCGTGGAAACCGCGGCGGTGACCGAGACATCCCTGCGCGACGTGCGCAGCTTCGCTGGCACCTTGCAGGCCCATTCCCAATTCGATGTGGCGCCCCAGATCGCCGGGCGTCTGGAGCGCCTGACCGTGAATATCGGCGACCGCGTGACGCGCGGCCAGGTGGTGGCGCAATTGAACGACGACGAGTTCGTACAGCAGGCCGGCCAGGCCCGGGCCGAGCTGGGCGTGGCCCGTGCAACGCTCAGCGAAGCCAGAAGCCTGCTGGACGTGAAGCGACGTCAGGCCGAGCGTGCCGAGAAGCTCTTCGTCCAGCACATCGGCAGCGAGGCCGACCTGGAGACGGCCCAGGCCGAGGCCGCCGCGCAACAGGCCCGCCTGCAAGTGGCGCAGGCCCAGGTGACCCAGCGCGAAGCGGCGCTCAAGGCGGCCGAAGTGCGCCTGGCCTACACGGTGATCCGCGCCGCCTGGAGCGACGATGCCGGGCCGCGCGTCGTGGCCGAGCGCTATGTCAACGAGGGCGAGATGCTGGCGGCCAACAAGCCCATCCTCTCCGTCGTGGAGACGCGGCGCCTGACGGCGGTGGTGCAGGCCGCCGAGCGCGACTATCCGCATCTGGCCGTGGGCCAGCCGGCGACGATCATGGCCGATGCCTACAGCAGTCGCCGGGTGCCCGGGCGCGTGGCGCGCATCGCCCCGGTGTTCCGCGAAACCTCGCGCCAGGCGCGTGTGGAGATCGAGGTGGCCAACGAGGAGGAGGCCCTGCAACCGGGCATGTTTGCGCGCGTGGAGATCGAGGTGGGCCGGGCGGAGCACGCCACGGTGGTGCCCCTGGAGGCCATCGTCACCCGCGCCGGCGAGACGGGCGTGTTCCTGGCCGAGCCGACCCACCAGGCGCGCTTTGTCCCGGTGCGCACGGGTATCATTCAAGGCGCGCTGGTGCAGATCGTCACGCCGCCCCTGTCCGGTGAAGTCGTAACCTTGGGCAACCACCTGCTCAGCGACGGCGTGCCCATCGCACCGGTGGACAGCCACGGCGCGCCGCAGAGCCGACCCGCGCTGGAAGGCCCGCGCCCCGACCGCAAGGGGGCCTCATGAACCTGGCACGCTTCACCGTTCCGCGACCGGTGTTCACGGTCATGGCCTGCCTGATCGTGGTGAGCATTGGGGCCATCTCCCTGCATCGCCTGCCCATCGACCTGATGCCGGAGCTGACCTATCCCACGCTCACAGTGCAGACCGCCTATCAGAACGCCAGCCCCGAGGAGATCGAGGAGCTCATCACGCGGCCCGTGGAAGGCACCGTCGCCGCCGTCGCGGGTGTGGAGACGATCAATTCGGTGTCAATCGAGGGCAACAGCACGGTGCGCGTCTCGTTCACCTGGGGCACCGACCTGGACGTGGCGGCCAATGACATGCGCGACCGTCTGGACCGCATCACCAACGTGCTGCCGGAGGAGGCCGAGCGCCCGCGGCTGTTCAAGTTCGACGCAGCCACCTATCCCGTGCTGATCCTGGGCGTCTCCTCGAAGCTGGACCCCATCGAGCTGCGCCAGCTCATCGACGATCACATGAAGTATCGCCTGGAGCGCGTGCCGGGCGTGGCGGCCGTGGACGTCTTTGGCGGGCTGACGCGGGAGATCCAGGTGCGGCTGGATCCCAGCAAGGTGCTGGCGCTGCACCTGCAACTGGACCAGGTGCTGGCGGCCATCCGCGACGCCAACGTAAGCCTGCCCGCCGGGGAAATCGAGCGCGGGCAGTATGAGGTGACCCTGCGCACGCCGGGCCAGTTCGCCAGCCTGGACGAACTGCGCGATACCGTGGTGGCGCTGCGCGACGGCAAGCCCATCCTGCTACGGCAGATCGGCGACGTGCGGGATACACACGCCAAGGTCACGCGCATCGAGCGCATCAACGGCGTGCCGGGCGTGCGCATGGGCGTGCGCAAGCAATCCAACGCCAACACGGTGGAAGTGGCCCGCACCGCCTCGCGGGAGGTGGAGCGCCTGAACCGGGACTTCCCCCAGGTGCAGATCGTCACGCTGATCGACGCCTCCGAATACATCGTGCGCTCCATCAACAACATCGGGCAGACCATCCTCTATGGCGGGGCGCTGGCGGCCCTGGTGCTGCTCTTCTTCCTGCGCAACCTGCGCAGCACGTTGGTGGTAACCACGGCCATTCCCATTTCCCTCATCGCCACCTTCACGCTGATCTACTTCGGCGGCTTCACCCTGAACATCATGACCCTCGGTGGCCTCTCCTTGGGGGTGGGCATGATGGTGGACAACTCCATTGTGGTGCTGGAAAACATCGTGCGCCACCGCGAGGCGGAGCCGGGCGACCCGGCGGGGAGCGCCATCCGCGGCACGGGGCAGGTGGCCATGGCGATTCTGGCCAGCACGCTCACTACGATGGCGGTGTTCCTGCCGTTGTTTTTCTTCCGCGGCCTGACCGGCGTGATGTTCAGCCAGATGGCCTTCGTGGTGGCCTTTGCCCTGGGCTGCTCGTTGCTGGTCGCGCTGAGCCTGGTGCCCATGCTGGCCGCACGTCTGGCGCGCTCCCCGGCCGATTCCCAGGCGGCCGGCTCGGCCGCCGGCCGCCGCATGCTGACCATCGCCCAGCGCGCCTTCGAGGGCCTGGAGCGCCGCTATGCCGCCCTGCTGGCCGGTGCGCTGCGCCGGCGCGCGGCAGTGCTGCTGGTCACCGGTCTGCTGCTGGGCGGGGCACTGCTGCTGATCCCGAGCATCGGCACGGAGTTCATGCCCAGTACCGACGAGAGCGAAGTGCGCGTGACCGTGGAGATGGAGCCCGGCACGCGTCTGGAGCTGCTGGATCGCCAGATGCGCGTCGTGGAAGGCGTGATCAGCGAGGCGGTGCCCGAGCGCATCGCCTATTTTCTGCGCACCGGCGGCTCGTTCTTCCACGCGGCGCCGGCTACCGGCGAGTTCCGCATCACGCTGCCGCCCTCGTCCCAGCGCACGCGCACCAGCACCGCTATCGCGGCCGACCTGCGGGGGCGCCTGGCCAACCTTCCGGGGGCCACGGTGCGCACGCGCGCGGGCACGGGCTTGTTCGTGCTGCGCCTGGGCAATACCTCCGACGAGCAGTTGCAGAT
>JACQHH010000133.1 GCA_016199125.1 Candidatus Lambdaproteobacteria bacterium | reverse complement strand
CCCCCGCACGGTGCTGGGCTGCGGCGTGGCGGAAGATGCCGTGTTCCTGGGCAAGGAAGTGGACGACCCAGCCTTCACCACGGGCTACGGCTTCCGCGTGCGCAAGGGCTCGCTGTACGAAGAGGACGCCAACTCCGCCCAGCACACCGACACCAAGATGACGATCCTGCTGCCCTGGGTGACCCTGGGCAGCAACATCAACTGGTGCGACGTGCTGGTGGCCGGAGGCGTGGGGCCGGGCCTGGGACAGTTCAGCGAGGTGGGCAGCGGCGCGGTGCATTTCAACTTCACCCCCCGCGGCGACAAGGCCACCGCCTCGCTGCTGGGCGACGTGACGGACGGGGTGTTTCTGGACCGGTCGCGCCTGTTCCTGGGCGGCAACACGAGCCTGGTGGGGCCCTGCGAGGCCGACTTCGGCGCCGTCACCGGCGCCGGCGGGCGCCATGCGGGCCGGCTGGCCGCGGGACTCAACGCGGCGCCGCCCGTGGACGGGGGGGCGGCGCGCGAATTCGACCTGGAAATCTACGGCGCGGTGAAGCGCGTGGTCGCCAGCCAGGTGCGCTACATCGCCCAACTGTCCGCGCTGGCGGCCTGGTATGCCGGCGGGCGCGCCCCGCTGGCCCGGGGCGACGCCGAGCGCACGGCGCTCTATGCGCGCGGGGCGGAGATCGTGGCGCTGAACATCGCCGAGCGCATCGGCCAGTTGGGCGGGCTGGCGGCACGCATGGAGAGGTCCGTGCGCCGGCTGGAGGAACGCGCCCCCAGGGATGCGCGCCTGCCGCAGCAGCGCGCGTTGCTGCGGCACTGGCCTGCCATGCAGGCCCGCCTGCTGGCCCACGGCGAGTCCCACCAGCCGCCCCCCGACGTGCTCACCGCCGCGCTGCAAGCCGCCCAGGCCCTGCACGGACCCGCTTACACGCGCATCGTGCGCGCCCTGCCGCCTCCCGCCCGCGAGGCCGGGCGCCGCTGGCTGGCCGGCATCGCCGCGCGCGTGGCCTCGGACGACCTGCTGGCCCTGCTGCCGGACATCGTGCGCACAAGCTGAGCGGCTCGCCCCCCGGCAACATCCATGGGGCTGCTGGGGTTCACCGCGGCACGGCCGCACGGTCCAGGACATTCTCTCGCAACCCTATCGGGAGCACGCCGGCATGATCCAACCCTGGCCCCTCGAATCCGAAGAAACGCTGACGGAACTGGGCTTCCTCAAGTTGCGCCGCAACCGGGCGCGTTCCCCGCGCACCGGCCAGGAGCTGGATTTCTACGTGCTGCAAACACCGGACTGGGTGCAGGTGGTGCCGCTGGCGGCCGACGGGCGCCTGGTGCTGGTGCGCCAGTACCGCCATGGCAGCCGCGCGGTGGGGCTGGAAGTGCCCGGTGGGCTGCTGGACGCCGCCGACCCCTCGCCGGCCCACGCCGCCGCGCGGGAGCTGGCCGAGGAGACCGGCTACGCCGGCGGGGAGCTGCTGGCCTTGGGCGCCTGCTGGCCCCAGCCGGCCCTGCTCTCCAACCGCGTGCACTTCTTTCTCGCGCGCGGCGTGCAGCCCCGGCGGGAACCGGCGCTGGATCACGGCGAGGATCTGGAGGTGGTGCTGCTGGCGCCTGGGGAGGCGGCAAAGATGGCGGCCGACGGCCGCATGCACAACGCCATGAGCATCATGGCCCTGCACCTTGCGCGGGCGGGCGGATGGCTGTGAGCCGGGGCGCTGTACTGCTTGAGCTTCCTGCTCATGATGCACGCTCCTTTCCGTGGGTGGCTCAGAGCTTAACCCACTGTCCGATTTTTGGGGACCACTTTATTCTCCCTAGCTGCAGCGGTAGAGTTGCAGCAAGGCTCCTACCGCAACAATTGCAACTCCCAAGGGAAACATCGCGAGCGACATTATTCCGAGGGACACATAGGCGGTGCTATATCCCTCCATGGCAGGCCTATCTCCAGCGGCACGTCTTCGCGCAGCGAAATTTCGAAGCAGGTGGAGAACCCCCGCGATTGAAAGGCCTATGCACAGAACTAGTATGCCCCAAACTATGCTCTTTGAAAGGGCGGGACTCTTGTCCCACATGGATTGAAGGAACACGAGAAGGGCAGCGACTCCACCCCCATGCAGCAGGAACAATCCGCGAATGAACTGGACAAAGGCGCCCTGACGATTCACGTGCTCCTGCAGCTCGTAACTGAGGTTGAACCTCAGTGTCTCGAGTTTTTCGTCGAATCGATACTTCTCTTGAAGGTCATCAGCCATGTATAACCATAGGGGACATTGCCGCGTATGACTCAGCGGAGTGGGGCTAAGTCTGCTGTGATCGAGTGCACCGTCTAGGCTCTGTTCGGAAATGCGAATTCCACCGCGCCCCTCTTCAATTTGTCATTCCGAGGCCCGCTCTGTGGGCCGAGGAATCTCAATCACATCAGCAAGGTGAGATTCCTCGCATCGCTCGGAATGACATGGCGTGGACCATCTTCGCTGGCACTGGGGCCTTTCCGAACAGAACCTAGCCCGTGAATTTCTTTCCCTCAATTTCGGAGGCACACGGCCGGGTACCGCAACAATTCTCCATTCGGACGCGCGGCGGCAGCATACCCCATCCAGAAGGCGCCGCGTCGAGCGGCCCCCCAATGTGTGGCCCTGCACCTTGCGCGGGCGGGCGGATGGCTATAAGCCTCCGTCAGCTCAGGCCTCGCCGGCCTGTTTCGCCTCTGGGTCGCGGCGCAGACGCTTGCGCAGGAACCACCACACCACGCCGGCCATGACCACGAAAAATCCGCCCGCCGGCGCCAGCAGCGCCTGTTGCGACATGGGCGCGCCGCTGACGCGCATGCTGATCGTCGTGTTTTCGGCGATGTCGGAACGCCCCCAGGAATCGTAGACGGTGCGCTGGATGCGCTGGCTGCCGCGCGGGGCGATTCCCGTGCCGCTGACTTGCAGCGTTTGGGGCGGCGACAGCACGATAATGTCGCCCACGGGCACGGCATAGCGCCGCTCGATGCGGGTGGAGCCCCAGAACGCCGGCAACGCGTAGCGCACGGCAAACGTGGTCTCCCCGGGGGGAAGCTGGCCGAAGAACTTCAGCGTGGCCCCTTCGCGGGACAGCGCGCCGCGGGCGTCGCCCTGGTTGATGATGTCGAACTCCTCCGCATCCGCGGAGATGGGCAGCAGCAGCGGATTTTCGCGATAGTCCAGCGTGGTCACGCCGCGATTGTCCAGATGCAGCACCTCCGTGAGCCACACACGGCCCACGCCCGCTTCCACCAGCAGCAGGGTCTGATCGATGCCCAGCCCTCCGCCCGGCATGCCATGAGGTCGCGCCCCCGGCGCGGCGGTGGCGGGTTGGCCGGCTTCCGGCACGTTGAGATCGATGTTCATCTCGTCCCGGTCGGCGGGGAAGGTGAACAGACCCGAACCCACCAGGCTGCCATCCACGCGCGTGCCAAGCTGGTAGACCGTCTGCTCCTTGATGTCCACGCCCTTGAACAGAAAGCTCCCGTCAGGTCCGGCCGCCTGTTGGCCGATGGGGCCGCCCTTGGGCTGGCCCTTGTCGTCCAGGGCATAGGCCATCAGCACCACCGGGTTGCCCTCCAGGGAACGCTCTTTGGAAACCACCCGGCCGCGGACGGTGCCCTTGCGCGCCGTGGCGGATTCGCCGGCGGGGGCGGCGCTCTGCGCCTGCACGTCGGGGGCGGCCAGCGCCAGCAGCAGCACGAGAGCGGGCAGCAGGGCACCCAGGGAGCGCGCGGTGCGCCGGCGGAGCGGCCGCAACGCGGACACGGTCTGTGACGCTGGGCGGGCGGTGGGCATGAACATCTGCAAAGAGTGGGTCACCTGGAAACCTTGTGGAAGGCGTGGTCGTTGGGGCGGCGGGCCCTGCATGGGCGCGGCGCCGCTGGGGCGGCCGGGGCGGCTTCAGAAGCGCCGCACGGTGGGCACCAGGGTCAGCTCGGGCACCGCCGCGCGGGGCGGCAGCAGCGCCAGGAAGCGCACCGTCTCGGCCACGTCCTCGGCCTGAAGCATGTTGTGCTTGTCTTCCTCGCTCACGGGAATCGGCCGCTTGGCCAGGATGGGCGTGTTGACCTCCCCCGGGTGCAGGGCGGTGATGCGGATGCCGTTGCGCCATTCTTCTTCGGCCATCTCCAGGCTCATGCCGCGCATGCCCCATTTGGAGGCGGTATAGGCCACGCCGACCATGGTGTGGATGGCGATGCCCGCCACGGAGGACACGTTGACGATCAGCCCTTCCCGGCGGGCGCGCATGGCCGGCAGTGCCGCCAGGGACGTATTGAAGGCGCCGCTGAGATTGACGTCGATCACGCGCGCCCAGCCTTCGCCGGTGATCTGGTGCATGGCGCGGTCGAACACATTCAGCCCGGCGCTGTTGACCACGATGTCCACGTGTCCATAGGACTCCAGGGCCCTGCGCGCCATGTCCTCCACCGCCCGGCGGTCGGCCACGTCCAGCGGCGCCACCATGCCGTGGCCGCCCAGCGTGCACACCTCGTCGTAGGCCACTTGCAGGCGCTGGGTGTCACGCCCCATGAGCACCACGCCCGCGCCCCCGCGCGCGAACATCTGCGCCACGGCCAGCCCGATGCCCGAGGTGGCTCCGGTGATCCACACGATCTTGTCCCGGAAAAGGGACATGCCCACTCCGCATGCGGTTCAAGTTGGCACAACGCAGGTGCATGGCCGCGCGCAGGCGCCGCCGCCCGGTCCGCCGGCAACGCCGCGCAGGGCGCTGCTGCCCGGTCGGCCGGCAACGCCGCGCAGGGCGCTGCTGCCAAATGGTGAATTCTACGTATTCCGGGGGGTGAAGACAACCGCGCAGGGCATCGCCGGTCGCGGGGCGGGGCCCCGGCGGAGCACTGCGCAGAGCCTGGAAAGGGGCTTCCCGGGCGTACCAGGCCGGCGATCTTCGGGAAAGGCTAATCAATTAGCCAGGATCGCCGGCCATGGTACAGCGCGGAAGGTTCGGAAATGGAGGGGCGCGGACAGGGCGCGGGCGGCAACGTCAGCCGGCCGGGGCCGGCAGTCCCGCCGCGCAGGGATCACGACGCCACGGAGAGCACGTCGTTGAAGACCAGGTGCCCGTCGCGCACATCGGCGATGACGGCCATGCCCTCGCGCACCTCGTTGCGCAGGATCGCCTTGCCCAGGGGATTTTCCAGCTCCCGCTGAATGGCGCGCTTGAGTGGCCGCGCGCCGAACTTGGGATCGAACCCCTTCTCGGCCAGGAAGGTCTTGGCCGCATCGGTCAGCTCCAGCCCGATGCGCCGCGCCTCCAGCCGGGACTGCACCCGCTTGAGCTGGATGTCCACGATGCGCGTGATCTGCTCGGGGCGCAGGCTGTGGAACACCACGATGTCGTCCAGGCGGTTGAGGAACTCGGGCCGGAAGTGGTGCTGGGCCTCGGCCACCACCTCCGCCACCATCTCCTGGTAGCGTTCGTCGCGTCCCTGGAATTCCAGGATGTGGTGGCTGCCCAGATTGGAGGTGAGCAGGATCACGGTGTTCTTGAAGT
>JACQHH010000037.1 GCA_016199125.1 Candidatus Lambdaproteobacteria bacterium | reverse complement strand
GGGCTGGACGCCGCGTAGAGGCGCACGAACTCGTGAATCTGCGCCTCGGGAATGCCGCAGATTTCCGCGGCCTGGGCCGCGGGATACTGCCGCGCGCGGGCCATGAAGGGCTCGGCCCCCTGCACGTGGCGGGCGATGAACTCCTGGTCCAGCGCCCCCAGCCGCTCCAGCTCCGTGGCGATGCTCCAGGCCAGCACCAGGTCCGTGCCGGGGCGCAGGGCAATGTGCATGTCCGCCTTGCCCGCAATGGGCGTGCGCATGGGGTCGATCACCACCAGCTTGGCCCCCTTGGCCTGGGCCGCATAGATGATGGGCACCAGGTGCAGGTTGGAGACGCTCACGTTGTTGCCCCAGGGCACGATCAGGCGGGCCTGGCCCACGTGCTCCGGACGCATGGTGGGCACGTTGCCGAAGGTGCCGCAGTGCGCCTCCGACTTGATGCCCCCGCACAGCGAGCGCCGGTGCAGCAGCGAAGCCCCCAGCTTGTGGAAGAAGCGCATGTCCATGGAGCCCCCGGCCAGCATGCCGTGGGGTCCGGCATAGTTCAGCGGCGAGATGGCCTGGGGCCCGTGCTCGGCGATGATGGCCATGAAGCGCGCGTGAATCTCGTCCAGCGCCGCATCCCAGGAAATCTGCTCAAAGCGGCCCACGCCCTTTTGCCCCACCCGCCGCAGGGGCGCGGGAATGCGGCCGCGGCCGTGCACCAGCTCCGGGTAGCGCGTCACCTTGGCGCAAATTTTTCCGCCGGTGAGCGGGTTGGCGGTGGAGCCGCGCACCTTGGTCATGCGGCCATCCTCCACCCACACGGAAAGGCTGCACGTATCGGGGCAATCCAGGGTGCACACGCTGTGCAGCGCTGAGCTCATGGCGGTCCTTGCGGGCGATAGGTATGTCGGGTCACCGGGCCGGCCGCCGGCGCGGCCCGCCCCCGGCACAAACAGCGCACGGCGGGCTGGGAACGTGCACAGGTTCGCATTAACGCGACTGGGGCGTCAATCGGGCCCGCCGGAAGCCCCGGAATTCCCCGCGACGCCGGCCGAAGGGCCGTTGAACGGGCGCCGGATTTGTGCTGCACTGGGCGGCACAGTGCAGCATGCCGCGTCGTCCGCGGCTCCGCGCCAGGCATGCCCCTCGCCTCCAGGAGGCCCATGTACGCCTACGTTCTGTCCCTGCACATCACGGCCTCGGCGCTGGTCATCGGCAGCCTGTTCATGCAGTCGCTGATGGTGGTGATGGTGCTGCGGCTGAAGAACCCGGAGCATGTGGCGGGCACGCGCATCATCCAGCGGCGCATGCACTGGTTCATCTACTATCCCATCCTGGCCGTGGCGCTGCTCAGCGGCCTGTGGGTGGCCTGGGCCACCGAGACGCTCGGGCAAAAGTGGCTGCATTGGAAGCTGGTGCTGGTGGTGCTGCTCATCGGGCTGGGCTTTCTCACGGGTCATGCCCTGCGCAAGCAGGCCGTGCCCAAGCCCTTCGCCATGGCCGTGCACATCGTGATCTTTCTTGTGGCGCTGTGCCTGGTCTACTTTGCCGCGCTCAAACCCGTCTGAGGCGCTGCGCGGGGCGGGCGGCGCGTAGCCTCCCGCTCCCGTAGGCGCTGCGCGGCCGTCCTTGGACGCCATGCCCTCCGTCATTTGGCAGGCCACTGCGCATGACCCGCACCCGTTGCTTCGTCGCCTTCGAGCTGGCCGAGGAGAGCCGGGCCTATGTGCAGGAGCGGCTGGCGCCCTTGCAGACCCTGCTGGCCCGCGAGCTGCCCCTGCGCCTGCGCCCCGTGCCCGCGGCCAACTGGCACGCCACGCTGCTGTTCTTTCCCGGCCTGGAGGACGACGAGCGCGCGGCCCTGTGGGAGGCCGTGGCGGCAGACGTGGCCGCGGGGGCGTGGCGCGGCATCGGCTTCGACTGGCAGGGCTTTGCCCTGTGGCCCACGCCCCGGCGGCCCGGCATGCTGTGCCTGGTGGGCGCGGACTATCCCGCGGCGCGGGACTGGCCGCTCTACGGGCGGCTGGAGCAGCAACCCTTCGCCCAGGCCGATCTGCGCCACGTGGGGCGCTTCGTGCCACACATCACCCTGATGCGCGCGGCGGAGCGGCGAGCGGTGGATGCGCGGGAGGCCTGGACGGCCCTGGCGCCGCGGGTGCCGCCGCTGGACCCCCGCGCCGTGCGGGTGGAGCGTATTTCCCTGTTCCTCAGCGTGGTGTCCCGCGAGCGGCCCATCTATCCGCGGGTGCACTCCCTGCCGCTGGATTGATCCTGCCGCGGTTCTGCGGCGGTCACGCGGCACGCGCGACGACGGGGAGGCGAGGCAGAAGTGGCGTGGGGAGCTCCGCGCGATCCGCCTGGGGCGCGGCGGGCCAAGTGGCCTCCAGGACGTCGCCCGGGGTGCGCCTCAGGCCCGGCAGCGCGCGCGGGCCTCGTCGATGCGGGCGCGGAAATCGGCACTGAAGCGACTGTGGGCACGCAACTCGTCGCTCAGCCGCACCACCTGCGCCTTGACGGCCTGCGGTTCCGGGGCGCCGGTGTGTGTGCGCCAGCCCAGCACGCGCAGCGGATGGTCGAGGTCGGCCAGGATACCCGCCGCGGCGGCCGGGTCGTGCCCCGCCTCCTGCAATGCCTGGCGGGCGGCCTGGGGACTGATCGTGCCCTGGCCTGCGCTGAGCCGCACCGCGGCGGCCGTGATGTCGTAGGCCTGGCGGAACGGCACACTTAGCGCGCGCGCCAGGGCGTCGGCAAAATCGGCGGCGGCCAGGTAGCCCTGCCCCAGCCGCGCGCGCATGGTTTCGGCCCGCACCTCCAGGCGGGCGAAGGCGCCCAGCAGCACCGTCGGCGTGGGCTGGCATTCGCGCACGACGTCGAGGATCGCATACTTGGAAATCTGGCTGTCGCGGTTGTAGCCGCTCATGGCGCCCTTGGGCAGACCCAGCAGTCCGCCCACCATACCCACCACCCAGGCGGTCTTGCCCTTGACCACTTCGGCGAAATCCGGGTTGCGCTTCTGCGGCATGATCGACGAGCCCGTGACGTAGCTGTCGGGCAGACGCAGCATGTCCCAGTAGGGATGGGCCAGCAGGATCAGGTCCTGGGCCATGGCGGCCAGATGGTTCATGGCGGCCGCATAGATGTAGGCGGCCTGCCCCTCCAGCTCGCCCCGCGCGGCGATGGCATCGAGCGTGTTCTCTTCCACCCGCGCAAAGCCCAGCAGCGAAGCGGTGAGCTCGCGGTCGATGGGCCAGGAGGTGCCAAAGGAGGCCGCGGCGCCGAGCGGGCTGCGGTTGATCACGTGCAGCGCATCGCGCACGCGCTGCAGGTCACGCCCCAGGCCCTGGGCATAGGCACACAGCCAGTGGCCCCAGGTGGTGATCATCGCCGGCTGGTGATGGGTGAATCCGGGCATGACTGTTTCCGTGTGGCCAGCCGCAGTGTCCAGCAGCGTCCCGGCCAGCGCGGCGAGGTCCTCGCCGAAGCTCAGCAACGCCTCGCGCAGCAGCAGGCGCATGTCGCAGGCCACCTGGTCGTTGCGGCTGCGGCCCGTGTGCAGCCGGCCTCCGGCCTCTTCGCCGGCCTTGGACGAGACGTAGCGTTCCACGTTGACGTGCACATCCTCCAGCGCCGGATCGAGAGCGAAGCGTCCCGCCTCCCATTCGCTTTCCAGCGCGGCGAGGGCCTTGAGGATGGCCTTGAGCGTGCGCTGCGCGATGATGCCCTGGCGCTGGAGCATGATGGCGTGGGCCCGGTTGGTCCACAGGTCGAAGGGCAGCAGTTCCGCATCGGCCATGGGCAAGGCCAGCACGTCGCGTCCGGCGCAATAGGCCAGCATCAGCTCGTCGGGCGAGGCTCCCAGATGATTGCCCCAGATCTGTCGTTTGTGCCGGCTCACGGCATGCCTCGCGAGGGTGTTGCGCGCGCTGGTGCGTTCTTCCAGTCTTAACTGTCCTGCTTGGGATTGTACATGCGGCGCCCCGCCCCGCCGGGGGCCGCCCATCGGCCTCGGGCGCTGTTGACACGCCCCGCGCCGTCGCGGAAGATGATCGCCGGTCAGCCCGGGGAGAGGCCCGGTCACGCCGCCCGGCCTGTCACGTCCGGCGCAGGACCCGGCGGTCATCTACACCAGCGCACCAGGAGCGCCCATGAGCGACGCGGTCTATTCCGTCACCGAGATCGTCGGGTCCTCGAACAAGTCCATTGAGGAAGCCATCAAGACAGGCATCGCCACCGCCAGCAAATCGCTGCGCAACCTGAGCTGGTTCGAGGTCAAGGAAATCCGCGGCGACATCTCAGGCGCGGACATCCGCCACTACCAGGTGGTGATGAAGGTCGGCTTCCGCTACGAGAAATGAGCCCGCGACCCGGGACAGGCCGATAGGCCCCGCAGAGCGGCGGAGTTGCCGGCGAACCTGGGCGGGCGCCAAGGTTTCGGACCCGGCGGCCGGGGCGGCGCGGCGGTTCATCATTCATCGGGTGCGGCATGACGCTTGATGCGCTCTTCGCGGGCCAGCGCCGCGCGGCCCAGGAGCAGCCCACGCCCACGGCTGCCCAGCGCCGCGATGCGCTCACGCGGCTGCTGCGCCTGGTGCACGATCGCCGGCAGCCACTGGCCGACGCCGTGAACCAGGACTTCGGGCATCGCTCGCGTCACGAGTTTCTGATCACCGAGGTCTACACCACGCTCAAGGCCATCCGGCACAGCCGGCGCCATGTGGGGCGCTGGATGCGCGCGCGGCGCGTGCCGGTGTCCCTGGAGCTGCTCCCCGCCCGCGCGCGCGTGATGGTGCAGCCGCGAGGTGTGGTGGGCATCATCAGCCCCTGGAACTATCCGCTCTACCTTTCCTTTGTGCCGCTGGCGGCCGCCCTGGCCGCCGGGAACCGCGTGCTGCTCAAGCCTTCGGAGCACACCCCGCGCACGGCCGCGCTCATGGCCGAGTTGCTGGCCGGCGCGTTCAAAGAAGCGCAAGTGGCTGTGGTCACGGGTGCCGCGGACGTGGGCCGGGCCTTCACCGCGCTGCCCTTCGATCATCTGCTGTACACCGGCTCCACCGAGGTGGGCCGGGAGGTGATGCGCGCGGCGGCCGGGCAACTTACCCCCGTGACGCTGGAGCTGGGCGGCAAATCGCCGGCCATTGTGGGCTGCAGCGCAAATCTGCGCAACGCCGCGCGCAGTATCATGACCGGCAAGCTGATCAACGCGGGCCAGACCTGCATCGCCCCGGATTATGTGCTGCTGCCGGAGCCCGCCTGTGAGGCCTTCGTGCGCCATGCGCGCGAAGCCGTGGCGGCACTGTACCCCGATCTGCACAACAATGCGGACTACACGGCCATCGTCAACGGCTCGTACTACGCGCGTCTGCAGGCGCATCTGGCGGATGCGCGGGCCAAGGGCGCGCGGGCCGTGGCGCTGGCCGCCGAGGCGCCGGAAGGCGGCGCGGCGCGCAGGCTGACGCCGCACCTGCTGCTGGAGGTGAGCGACTCCATGAGCGTGATGCAGGAGGAGATCTTCGGGCCGCTGTTGCCGCTGGTGCCCTACCGCGAGATCGACGAGGCCATCGCCTACGTCAACGCCCGCCCGCGACCGCTGGCCCTGTACTATTTCGGGCGTGACCGGGCCGAGCAGCGCCGGGTGCTCGGACGCACCGTCTCCGGGGGCGTGACGGTCAACGACACGTTGTTCCACATTGCCGTGGACGACCTGCCCTTCGGCGGCGTGGGGGCCAGCGGCATGGGCGCCTATCACGGCCGCGCCGGCTTCGACACGTTTTCCGTGCTCAAGCCCGTGTTCTACCAGAGCCCCGTCAACGGTGGCGTGCTGCTGCGTCCGCCCTTCGGCTGGTTCACCGAGGCGCTGGTGCGCCTGCTTATAGGTCGGCGCTGAAGATCGGCCAACGCGGTATCCGGGCGCAGAGGTCACCCCGTTCCCGCGAGGATGTCACCGCTGGCGGTGGTCAGGCGGGCCGCTCGCGCTCGGCGCGCAGGGACAGCGTGGCCAGCAGCACGCCGGCCATCATCAGCGCCGCGGCCCAAAACGGCGCGCGCATGGACAGGCCGCCGAAGAGGCCCATGCCCAGGATCGGCCCGGCGATGCGCGCCAAGCTGCCCATGGCCTGTCCCAGGCCCAGCGTCACGCCCTGCTGCTCTCCGCGGGCCCGCTGCGAGAGCATGCCCAGCAACGTGGGCTGGGTGGCGCCGAAGCCCACCCCCAGCACTCCCAGCCAGAGCAGCAGGAGGGGCACCCGGTCGGTGGCCGCCACGCCGGCCATGGCCACGCTCATCAGCCCCGCGCCCAGCAGCGCCACGCGCCGTTCGCCCAGCCGGCTCACCAGCAGGCGCGTCGCCACGCCCTGCATGAACACCATCACCAGCGCGATGTAGGCGAAGACCAGCCCGATACGGCTGGGGCCGAAGGTGAATTGCAGCCCCGCCAGCAGGGAAAAGGACGCCTCGAACTGGCTGAAGGCCAACGTGAGCAGGAACATGGCGCCCACCAGCAGCAGAATGGCATGGCGGCGCGCCAACCCCTGCCACACGCCCAGCAGCCGCAAGGAGGCGGCCCGGCGGCGGTTCTCCGGGTCCAGGGTCTCGGGCAGCGAGCGCAGCGCCCACAGCAGGTTGGCCAGGGCGATGCCCGCCGCCACGAAGCCCGGCAGCCCCAGCCCGTAGCGCTGTGACAGGGGGGGCAACGTGAACAGCGCCCCCATGGCCGGGCCCAGCACGAAGCCCAGCCCGATGGCCGCACCGATCATGCCCATGCCCGCCGCGCGGCCGCCCACCGTGGTGACGTCGGCCACCACGGCCTGGGCCGTGGCGATGTTGGCGCCCATGGCTCCGGCCAGCAGGCGCGAGACCAGCAGGACGGCGAGCACGATGCGCGCATCCCCGCTGACGAATTCCGCGCCGCCGTAGGCCAGGTAGGAAAGCATCGAGCCGGTGAGGCTCATGAGGATGATCGGACGCCGCCCCAGCCGGTCGGACAGACGGCCCCACACGGGATTGAAGGCGAACTGGGCCAGGGAATACGAGCTGAGCAGCGCGCCGATGAACAGCGGACTGCCGCCCAGGGCGTTCACGTAGAGCGGCAGGATGGGCAGGATCAGCCCGAAGCCCGCCAGGTCCATGAGGACGATCAGGAAAACGATGCGGAGGGCCGGCGTGCGCATCAAGACCTGGTGTTCCCTGCCGCGGTCTGCGACGTGGCGGCGGAGCCGGTTCCGCCCGGCGTCGCGGCGCCGTGCACACCGCCCATGCCTGCGGGCGCTGCCCGATCGCTGCCCTCCGGCGCGCCGTAGCCGCCACCGCCCGGCGTTTCCAGGCGCACATGATCGCCTGGGAACAGCCGTGCCTCATTCTTGCCGCCCCAGTTGATCACGCGCCCGTCGCGGCGCACCAGCAGGTTGCGCCCCAGGCCCCCCGGCTCGCCGCCGGCCAGGCCGTAGGGTCGGAACACGCGGCGCTCGGAGAGGATGGCCGCGTTGACCGGGATGAGGAACTCGATGTCGCGCACCAGCCCGTCGCCGCCGCGGAAGCGCCCGCGGCCGCCGCTGCCCTGGCGGATGGAAAACTCGTGCAGGATCAACGGATAGCGCCGCTCCAGGATTTCCGGATCCGTGATGCGCGTGTTGCTCATGTGGGCGTGCAGACCCGATTTGCCGTGCCAGCCGGGTCCGGCGCCGGTGCCGCCGCCGATGGTCTCGTAGTAGCCGAAGCGCTCGTTGCCGAAGGTGAAGTTGTTCATGGTGCCCTGGTGCCCGGCCACGGCCCCGAAGGCGTGCAGCAGCACGTCGGTGATGCGCGAGGAGGTTTCCACGTTGCCGCCCACCACTGCCGCCTCGTGGCTGGGGGAGAGCAGGCAGGGATGCGGAATGTGGATGCGCACGGCCTTGAGGAAGCCCCCGTTGAGCGGAATGTCCTCGTCGATCAGGGTGCGCAGCACATAGATGATGGCCGAGGAGACCACGGCCGTGGGGGTGTTGAGGTTGCCCCACAGCTCCGGGCCCGTGCCCGTGAAATCGAAGCGGAATTCCCGTGTCTGGCGGTCCACGGCGATGGCGACGGCAATGGGCGTGCCGTCGTCCATGCAGTCCACGGCGTGCAGCGTGTCCACCGGGGCCATGCCGCGGCGCTCGGAAAAGCGCACCACCAGCCGCCGCACGGCTTCCTCGGCGTTGTCCTGGATGTGGCGCATGTAGGCCTGCACGACGTCCAGGCCATAGTGCTCGATCATCTCCCGCAGCAGCTCCACCCCCTTGTGGTTGGAGGCGATCTGGGCGCGCAGGTCGTAGAGGGTGTCCTCCAGGCGCCGCGTGCCGGCGATGGGCGGCTCGCCGGGCAGGCGCGTCAGCTTGGCCGGGGCCTGCAACAGCTCGGTGATGCCCTGCTCCTGGAAGCGTCCGTGCTCCACCAGCTTGAAGCTGGTGATGCAGGCGCCCTCTTCGGCGAGGGTGTGCGAAAAGGGCGGCATGCTGCCCGGGGAGATGCCCCCGATCTCGGCGTGATGTCCCCGATTGGCCACGAAGAACAGGGGCGTCTCGCCGCGCATGACCGGCGTGACCACGGTGATGTCCGGCAGGTGCGAGCCCCCGTGATGGGGGTCGTTGGTCACCAGCACGTCGCCGTCGCGCAGGTTGCCCGCCTGCAGGCGCACCTGCTGGCGCACCGCATCGCTCATGGCGCCCAGGTGCACGGGGATGTGCGGCGCGTTGGCCACCAGGCCCCCCTCCGGGTCGAAGATGGCGCAGGAGAAGTCCAGCCGCTCCTTGATGTTGGTGGAAACCGCCGTGCGCTGCAACGTACGCCCCATCTGCTCGGCGATAGACATGAACAGGTTGTTGAAGATGCCGAGCTGGATCGGATCGACGGCCGTGTCCACATCGGCCGCCTGTCCGCCGCCCACGTGAATGGCCAAGTCGCCGTAGGCGGTGACTTCGGCCTCGCAGCGGGGTTCCAGCACAATGGTGCCGCCGTCCTGGATGATCAGCGCCGGCCCGGCGATGCGGTGGCCTCCGCGCAGGTGTTCCCAGCGGTAGATGCCTGTCTCCAGCCAGCCGGCGTCGAAGTAGGTCTGGACATGGCCCGCCGGCGCGAGCGGGCCGCGGGCCGGCTCGATGCGCTGCTTCTTGAGGCTCTCGGCCGCGCCCACCACGCGCACGCGCACGTCGTCGATCAACACGTTGGCTTCCGAATCGAAGCCGTACTCGCGGCGGTGCAGGTCGCGGAAGGCCCGAGCGTAGTCGTTGTCCTCGGGCTGGGGCACCATGATCGAGGTGATGGTGCCCTGGAAGCGCAGGTTCAGGTAGCGCTGGCTGTGGATGTGATCGCGGGCAACGCCCTCGTTCAGCAGCTCGCGCACGCCGTCGTCCTCCAGGGCCTGGAACTGCTCCTCCAGGGCGGTCAGCGTCTCGGCCGTGGCCACCTGGCCGGCAGCGGGCACCTGCAAGTCCCGCACGACGTCGGCCATGCCCATGCCGTAGGCCGACAGGATGCCGGCGAAACGATGGATCAGGATCTCGCGGATGCCCAGCGCCCGTGAGATGGCGCAGGCGTGCTGGCCGCCGGCCCCGCCGAAGCAGGCCAGCACATGCTCCTTGATGTCATAGCCGCGGGCCACCGAAATTTCGCGGATGGGCCGCACCATGGTCTCATTGGCGGCTTTGACGAAGCCCAGCGCGACGTCTTCCAGGGAGTAGGCCGGCCGGCCGGCGGCGGCCTGATCGGCGTTGATCTGCGCCAGTAGCCCGGCGAAGGCCACGCGGGTTGCCTGCAAGTCCAGGGGCTGATCCTCGCCGGGCCCGAAGATGTGCGGGAAGAAATCCGGTTGGATGCGGCCCAGCACCAGGTTGGCGTCGGTCACGGCCAGCTCGCCGTGCTTGCGGTAGCACACGGGCCCCGGGTGCGCTCCGGCGCTCTCCGGGCCGGCCTGGAACATGCCGTTGCGGTAGAACAGGCGCGAGCCCCCTCCGGCGGCCACCGTGACGATGTTCATCTGGGGGGCCTGCATGCGCACGCCGCCGATCTCGTTCTCGTAGGTCAGCTCGAACTCGCCGCCGTAGCGCGAGACGTCCGTGGAAGTGCCGCCCATGTCGAAGCCGATCACCGGGCGCGGCTGCTCGGGGTCGTAGGTGGTGCGCGAGTAGCCCACCACGCCCCCGGCGGGGCCGGAGAGGATGGCACGGCTGCCCAGGAACTGCGCCGCGTCGATCAGCCCCCCGTGGCTCTGCATGAAGAGCACCTTGGTGTGCTCCAGGCGGTCGGTGAACCCCGCGCGAAAGCTGTGCAGATAGCGCTGGATGTGGGGTGTGAGATAGGCGTCCACGGTGGTGGTGTCGCCCCGGCCCACCAGTTTCACGGTCGGCATGACCTCGTGGGAGAGCGAAATCTGCGTGAAGCCCAGGCGCCGGGCGATCTGTCCCACGCGCCGCTCATGCTCCGGATACGTGTAGGCATGCATCAGCGCCACGGCTACGGCCCGCAGGCCCGCAGCGAAGGCCGCCTGCAGGTCGCGGGTCACCTGCGCCTCGTCCAGCGGCCGCAGGACGCGCAGGGCCTCCCTGGTGATGCCCCGCACCTGGGCATAGCCGCCCAGCAGTTGCGCCGCGGCGGGCTCGTCCAGCACGACACGCTCGTCGGCCTCGATGACCTGGCTGAACAGCATCTCGGGCTGGTCGATGCGCAGGTCGAAAATGCGCGGCCGGTTCTGGTAGCCGATGCGCAGCACGTCGCGGAAGCCCCGCGTGACGACCAGGGCCATGCGCTCGCCTTTGCGCTCCAGCAGAGCATTGGTGGCCACGGTGGTGCCCATGCGGATCCACTCGATGCGCGCGGCGTCGAAGCCGTCTTCCGCATGCGGTTCGCCGGTCACGCGCTCCAGGATGCGGCGGATTCCCTCGCGCGGGGCGTCGGCGTAGTTGGCCGGATCCTCCGAGAGCAGCTTGAGCGCCATGCAGCCCGGCGCCGCGGGAATTTCCGCGTAAACGTCGGTGAACGTGCCGCCGCGGTCGATGGAGAAGCGGAATTTCCTGGGATCGGCCATGGAATCGAGGCGTTGGCGTTTGGGGCCGGACTGATGGGAGTCTTGTGCCGCAGGATACCCGCCCACGACTTGGCGCGCCACCGCCGTCCCTCCCTGTGGCGGCTGGCCCGGGCTGGTTCAACTGTGAAGGCCGCTTGCGCGCAGCCCCAGTTGCCAGGCCCGTGCCGCGGACCGACTTGCCCCGCGTGCCGGCCTCAGGCACGGCCCCCGGCTCTGCCGGCCTGTGTGGCTACTTGCTGCGGGGCGGAAAGCGCTGCTGCAGCAGATAGCTCAACGGGGCGGCAATGTAGATCGACGAGTAGGTGCCCACGGTGATTCCGAGCAGCAGCGCAAATGCAAAATCGTGAATGATGTCACCGCCGAGGAAGAATATGGCCACCAACACGACCAGGGTCGTGCCTGCCGTGAGGATGGTGCGGCTGAGCGTCTCGTTGAGGCTGGAGTTGAAAATTTCCAGCGAGTTCTTCTTCTGGAACTTGCGCTGATTTTCCCGCACGCGGTCGAAGATCACGATGGTGTCGTTGACGGAATACCCGGCCACGGTGAGCACGGCGGCCACCACGGCCAGGGTGATCTCTTTCTGCGTGACCACGAAGGCCGCGAGCACGATCAGGATGTCGTGCACCAGCGCCAGCACCGTGCCCACGCTGAAGCGCCACTGGAAACGCAGCCACACGTAGATCAGGATGGCGAATACGGAGAAGAGGATGGCCTCGAAGGCCGCGGTCTTCAGCTCATCGCCCACGCGGGGTCCCACACTCTCCACGCGGCGGATGTTGACGTCCGGATAGGCTGCGGTCAGCAGGTTGCGCACGCGGTTGGCGGGTGTTTCCTCCTTCACCGTCTCCTCGATCTCGGGCAGGGCAATGAGAAACTCATTCTCCGCCGGATCGCCGAAGTTCTGCAGGTCGAAGGTGCCCAGGTTGCCGCCGGCCAGCACCTGCCGGATCTCCGCCAAGTCGTGGGTCTTGGTGAACTGGATCTGCACCACCGACCCGCCGCGAAAGTCGACGCCGTAGTTGAAGCCGCCCATGAGAAAGTAGGCGATCACGCCGAGCAGGATCACCGCCGACGAGGCGGACAGGCTGATCCACTTGTGGCTGATGAAGTTGATGTTCAGATCGTCCGGAACGAGTCTCATGGTGCCGATCGTACTCCAAGGTGATTGACGTTCACGCCGCGCGCGAGGGCGTGGCCGCGGCATGGTGGCGCGCCGCGACAGGCAGGACAGGTGCAGCCGCCCCTAGATGCGGATGGTGATCAGCTTCTTGCGGCTGAGGTACACCAGGTCGAACAGCAGACGCACCGCCACGATGGCCGTGAACATGCTGCTCAGGATGCCGATGGTCAGTGTGATGGCGAAGCCCTTGATGGGGCCCGTGCCGAACGCCAGCAGGGCAAAGGCCGCCAGCAGCGTGGTCAGGTTGGAGTCGAAGATGGTGCCGAAGGCCTTTTGGAAGCCCTCCACGATGGAGGCCCGGGGGTTGTCCGTCCGCGCCAACTCCTCGCGGATGCGCTGGTAGATCAGCACGTTGGCGTCCACGGACATGCCCATCGTGAGCACGAGCCCGGCGATGCCGGGCAGGGTCAGCGTGGCCTGAAAGCCGGCCAGCACGGCCAGGATCAGCAGCAGGTTGAAGATCAGCGCCAGGCTCGCGAAGACGCCGGCCAGATTGTAGTAGATGACCATGAACAGCATCACCACACCGGCCCCCACGGCCAGCGAGACCACGCCCTGGCGGATGGAGTCCTCGCCCAGCGTGGCGCCCACGGTGCGTTCCTCGCGGATGTGGATCGGCGCCGGCAGCGCCCCGGAGCGCAGCACGATGGACAGGTTGCGCGCCTCCTCGATGGTGAAGCTGCCGGTGATCTGCGCATCGCCGCCGGTGATGGCCTCACGGATGACCGGCGCGGACTGCACCTTGTCGTCCAGCACAATGGCCAGCCTGCGCCCCCGGTTGCGCGTGGTGATACGCGCAAAGCGGTCAGTGCCCAGCGAATCGAAGGAAATGCCGACGTACGGGGTATTGTCGTAGCTGCTGATCTGCACGCGCGCATCGCGCACGGTCTCCCCGGAGAGCACGGGGCGCTTCTCCAGCACGTAGGGTTCGCGCGACACCACGCGCTGGGTAACGTCCTCGCGAACCTCGCGATATTTCACCGTGTGCCGCGCCGGATCCATGGTGCTTTCGGTGACATTGTCCACCACCAGGTAGAACTCCAGCACCGCCTGGGTGCCAATGGCGTTGATGGCGCTTTCACGGTCCTTGAGGCCCGGCAACTGGATCAGCAGGTTGGTCTCGCCATGCCGCTGGATCGACGGCTCGCTGACGCCCAGGGAGTCGATGCGGTTGCGGATCACCTCCAGCGCCTGGGACACCGAGCCCGTGACGATGCGCTCGCGTTCCTCGTCGCGCATGCGCACGGTCACCACGTCGCCCCGCGTGGTATCCAGGTCGAACGTGGTCAGCAGGCGGTCGAAAGGCGGCTTGCCCCAATCCGCGCGCTCGCCGGAGGGCAGCGCCACTTCCACGTGGTCGCCCTTGCGCTCCACGTGCAGGTAGTCGATGAGATTGTCCAGCAGGCCGTCTTCCAGCTCGGCCGCGAGGCGGTCCAGCACGCGGGTGACGGCGGCGGCCGTGTCCACTTCCAGGTCCAGATACATGCCCCCCTGCAGGTCCAGCCCCAGATTCACCTTGTAGCGGATGCTGGTGGGATCGCCGCCCGGCCGGTAGGCCTGGAGCGTCGGCAGCACGGCGACGATCGCCGCCACCAGCACGCCCAATACAAACAGTCCCTTGATCTTCAATCCCATGTACCGCTCTCGTCCGTTGCGCGGCGGCGCGCCCGTGCGCCGCCCATGGTCACCAGCCAGTCACGCTCCCGGCCCGGCCGCGGACATGCCGCGGCCAGCGCACTAGGCCTGATCGGTCTTGTCCGACGACTTGTCCTCCGCCTCGTCCTTGGCGGCAGCCTTGCCCTCGCCGCCCTTGCCCTCGGCCAGCCGTGTGCCCTTTCGCACCTCGGCGATGCGTGCGCGCTGGACACGGATGGCCACCTTGGGCGCGATCTCCAGGGTCACGCTATCCTCGGCGATGCGTTGGATGGTGCCCAGGATGCCGCTGTCCGTCCACACCTCGTCGCCTTTGTGCAGGTTGGAGAGCAGTTCCCGGTGGGCCTTGGACTTGCGCTGCTGCGGGCGGATCACCAGCAGGTAGAAAATGGCGAAGATCACCACGAAGGGGATCAATTGCACGAATGGGCTGGCGCCGCCGCTTCCTCCTCCAGAGGACATGGCCAGGGCTTCCGTGGCGAATGGGAACATGTACGTCTCCTCGGTTGCGATCGATCGTTAGCGTGGCTTCTCAAACTTCCTTTGATACCATGCACCGCCGCGCATAGCCATGGCTTTGCGGCGCGGCTGGGCAGGGGCCAGGGGCGGCGCGCCGGGCTGTGGGGCTGCGCGGTTTCATGCTGCGCCGGCATTCTGTTAGGATAAGATGGTTGGCGACAGGGGGGGCATTTCCGCCTCCAGACGATGGGAGCCGATGAAAGTCAATCCGCGCTGGTACTTGGGGCTTTATGCGCTGCTCATCGTAGCCGCGCTGCCGTTGGCGTTCCGCCTCATCCCGCCCAATCGCTGGTACGGCTTCCGCATCCCGGGCCGGTTGATCGACCCCGAGCGCTGGTACGCGATCAATGCCGTCGGCGGCGCCTACTTTGCCATCTCCATGGCCATCTGCCTGGTCGTGAACATGCTGTTGCTGTGGCAGGCGCCCAAAGAGCTCCTGCGTTACATCCACTGGATCAATGCCTCGCTGATCTTCCTGAGCTTCTGGCTGGTGACGCTGCAACTGCTGGACCTGCTCAACTGACGCGGCCCTGGTCGTCACACGCGGCATGGCGGGGCTTTTGCGCTCCGCGGCAGGCCGCGCGCCGGCGCCGGCATCAGATGGTCAGGCGGAAGGAGAGCAGCAATCCCCCCGCGAGCAACGTCACGGTACTGCCGTCCTGGGCCTCGATGGAACTGGCCGAGAGCACGTACTGCACGAACATGTCGAAGTTGCGGCTCACGCGGAACTCCAGGCCGGCCAGCCCGAAGACCCCAGGCGAGGCGCCCGAGACCCGGCCCACCTCCGAGGTGGGGTAGTTGAAATCGATGTCGTAGCTCACGTAGTTCAGCCCGCCGCCCGCAAAGGGCAGCACGATGGAATTCGGCCCCAGGTCGAAGCCGTAGGTCAATCCCGTGGAGAGCGTGTTGGTATTGGCCGAGATGTCGTAGGTCTGGCCGCCCTGGCTGATCTGGCCCGAGGTCGAGGTAAAGGTCGCGCCCAGGCTCCAGGTCAGGCGATCTTCGAGTTCGTAACCCCAGTGGAACCCGAAGCTGGTGCCGGTGGTGCTGCCCGATCCGATGCTGAAGTTGGCTGTGCCCAGCAGCAGCGTGGCGCGGGCATCGCCCTGGGCCGCCCAGGCGGGTGCCGCCCAGAGCAGGGCGATCAGCATGGCCGCCCAGACGCCGCCGATGGATGAAATGCGCTTCCTTGCGCGGAATGGCTGCATGGATGCTCCCGGTTGCTGATCCTGTGCCTGGCCGGCCAGGTGCCGTCAGGCTGGCGGCCGACGCCGAGGCAGGCGTGCCGACCGCGCGCATCGTCTGCGCTACGGCGTGCATCCACTACACCCTAATTACGCTGGCGCATCAATGGGAAACATGAACGCCGCTGCGGGCCGCGGCGCGTGCTATCATGGCCGGCAACGGCCTCGGCACGATCCGCCGGCGCGCGCAAACCGGATGATATATCCTGATAACCTGCTGTAACCAAAAACGTTCTCGTGAATTTGGCCCTTGACCATGCTTCCTCCGTTGCGGCCGAGCCGACCGGCGGCGATGCAGCACTGAGCATCGACCTGCCTCTCACAGCGCTGCATTGCGCGACCGGCGCCGCGCGGGCCCGGCAAGCGCTGCTGCGCCTGGGCGGTGTGGAAACGGTGGGGCTCAGTCCGCTCACGGCGCTGGCCACATTGCACCTGGGGCGCGACGGGGCGCGCCTGCGCGAAATCAAGGCGGCCCTGCGCCGGGCGGGCGTAAACCATGGTGACGTGGTGCACGGCGCCGGCTCGGCGGAGGCCCAGCAGTGGCGCGCCGCCGAAGCCCGCCGCGCGACCCGCCGCGTGCTGTGGGGATTGCCGGTGTTGCTGCCGGTGTGGCTGCTGCAGGCCATGGGTGCAGTGCCGGGAGCGATGGAGCCGCCGGTGGGCTGGCTCGGATCCGCGGCTGGGCCAGAGGCCCTGCCTCTTCTGCAGGGGCTGCTGGCCGCCGCGTTGCTGGGGCTGCACGCGCGCATGCTGTGGCAGGGCGTGCTGGGTCTGTTGCGCGGGGTGCCCGGCGGTGCATCCCTGGCGACGCTGGCCAGTGGCGGCGCTTGGCTGTGGGGTGCGCTGCTGCTCTCCATTCCGGACGTGGACCGCTCCACGCCTGCGCACGCGGGCTGGTTCTTCGCCGCCTCGGCTGCGCTGCTCTGGCTGCACGGGTTCGGCGGCGCACTGTTTTTCCGCGCACGGCAGGCCCTGTGGGCGCGCGTGGACCGCCTGCGGGCCTTGCAGCCGCGCACGGCGCAGGTCGTTGGCGAGGACGGTCTGGTCGAGCTGCCGGTGGCCGAGCTGCGGTCGGGGGATTGCGTGCGGGTAGGCGTGGGCCAGCGCATCCCGGCCGATGGCGAGGTGGTCGAGGGCGCCTCGCGGATCGCGGCATGGCCCTTTGCCAGCGCTGCGCTGGCCCTTGAGCGTCGCACCGGTGAGCCCGTGCTGGCGGGAACGCGCAATCTCAGCGCACCGCTGACCGTGCGCGTGGGCCGGCCCGAGCATGGCACGGCCCTGCGCGCGCTGCTGGCGTGGCTGGATGCGGCCCTGGGCGCTCAGGCACCGGCCGCGCCGCGGGACGAGCTGCTGGGAGCCTGGAGCGCGCGCCTGATCGTCGGGCTGGGGGTGCTCGTCGTCCTGGCTGCCTGGATGTTGGGGGCCGAGCCGTCGGTGGCCGTTGCGCGTGGGCTGGCGCTGCTGGCGGCGGCGCTGCCGGCGACCCTGGCCTGGCCCGCGGCCCTGGCCGGTGCCCTGGCGTTGCTTGGCGCGGTGGATGGCGGCCGGCTCATTGCCGGTGGCGGCGCGGCGGCGCGGCTGGCGGCGGTGGACCTGCTCGTCGTGCCCCGGGAGGCGCTGACGGTTCCCCCGGCGGGCGATGTAGCCACTGCGCCCCGGTCGCGTGACGCGGACGTGCCCGCGTCGGCCGTGCAAAGCTTGCAGGCCCTGGGGCGGCTGGGCGTGGAGGTGCTGCTGCACGATGACCCTTCGCCGTCGCCCCATACGCGGCTGCTGGGGATCGGTGCCGACGTCAGCGAGTTGGGCGACCTGGCCGCGTTGGAGAAACAGGGACGCCGCATTGGCGCGCTGCACCTGGCGCAGGGCGGCCCCGGCGACGCATGCGCGGCCGCGCAGGCCTGGCTGAGCTGCGGCGCGGATGGCGCCCTGGGCGGGGCCAAGGCGAGCGCCGCGGACGCCTTGCTGCTGTGGGGAGGGTTGGAGCGCCTGCCGGGCGTACTGCGCAGGGCCCGGGCCACGCAACGCGTCGTGCGGTGGGCGCGCGTGCTGGGTCCGGCCTGCGGTCTGGGCGGCGCGCTGCTGGCGGCGCTGTGGCCGGGCATGCCCCATCCGGCGCTGGCGGCACTGGCCGCCACGGCCATCGTCGGGGTGCTGCTGGGGCTGGCCGCTCTGGCCGGCCGCCGGCGGGACGACTGAGGCGCGGCGTCCCCGCGGCGCACGGCCGCCGCGGTCGCGGGCCGGATTGCCCGGCGCTCGGCGGGGACCTTTGCGTCGCCAGCGCTGGTGTCGTAAGGTACGCAATAATCCGCACTCCACGCCGCCATGGTCCGGCTGCAACCCTGCGGAATGGAACAGAAACTCTCGGTGAGCCGCATGCGCCACACGGCTGGCAGCCCCTTCCGCCTCGCTCCGGCAGCCCTGCTGCCGGCGCTGGTGGCCTTGCTTGGCGCCTTGCTGGCGTTGCCCCCGGCGGTTCGGGCCCAGGCGCAAACCATCGGCCTGGAGCTGTTCGAGCTGGCGGGTGGAGCGCCGAAGTATCGCGGCGAGCGGCAGGTGAGCGTGACCAGTGGGGTGGTCACGGAGGTCACCAGCTATCGCGATCCCGCGGGTCAGGAGGTGCAGCATGTTGAGGCCGTTTATCGCGAAGAAAATCTGGGCGTGGTGTCCTATCGTGCGCGCGACATGGTCATCGGACGGGAGGAGGACCTGCTCTACAAGGACGGCAAGGTGCAGATGCGCTACGTCTCCGAGGCCGGCGCGGACCCGGATATCGACACGGTGGACTGGCAGAATTCCATCGCCTTTTCGCCGGTGGTGGTGCCGCTGATCGTGCGCAACTGGGAGCGTCTGCGCGGCGGCGCGGAGGTGACCTTCGACCTGCTGGTGCCCAGCCGCCAGGATACCGTGGGTTTTCGCGTGCGCATGGATGGCGCGGCGGAGCTGAACGGGGCGCCCGTGACCGTCATGCGCATGGAGCCCAGCTCATGGATCATCCGGCGCCTGGTGGATCCCATGTACTTCGCCATTGAAGATGCGCCGAGCCATCGCGTGCTGGAGTTCCGCGGGCGCAGCACGATTCCCACCAAGTCCGGCGGCGACCAGGATCTGCGCATGGTCTACCGCTATTGAGGCGCAGCGCAGCCCCTTCCATCGGGGACCCTATGCCCGAGACGCCCGTCTGCTATGAAGATGTGGCCCTGGCCGCGCGGCGGTTGCAGGGCGTGGCCCATCTCACCCCGGTGATGTCCTCGCGCACGCTGGACGAGCGCAGCGGCAACCGCGTGCTGCTCAAGTGCGAGAATTTCCAGCGCGCGGGGGCCTTCAAGTTTCGCGGGGCCTACAACGCCCTGGCGTCCCAACTGGAGGCCGCGCAGACGCGGGGAGTGGTCACCCACTCCTCCGGCAATCATGCCCAGGCCCTGGCGCTGGCCGGCAGGCTGCTGCAAGTGCCGGTGACCGTGGTCATGCCCCAGGACGCCCCCGCCGTGAAAGCGGCCGCCACGCGCGGCTATGGCGCGGAAATCGTGCTCTACGACCCGGCCCGGGAGCAGCGCGAGGTGATCAGCGGTCGGCTCAAGGAGGAGCGCGGACTGCTGCTGATTCCGCCCTTCGACGATCCACACGTGATTGCAGGGCAGGGCACCGCCGCCATGGAGCTGGTGGACCAGGCCAACGGGCTGGACGTGGTGCTGGCGCCGTGCGGAGGCGGGGGGTTGCTCTCCGGCACGGCGCTGGCCGTGCGGCGGCTCAATCCGCACGCGCGCATCCTGGGCGTGGAGCCCGAGGGTGCCAACAACGGCCAGCGCGCCTTCCGCAGCGGACGCCTGGAGGTGGTGGAGCATCCGCAGACCATGGCAGACGGGCTCAAGCCCCGCTCGCTGGGCACGCACACTCTGGCCGTGATCCGCGCCTGCGTGGACGACATGCTCACGGTCAGCGAGGAGCAGATACGCAGCAGTCTGGCCTTTCTCTGGGAACGTATGAAGCTGGTCGTGGAGCCTTCAGGCGCCGTGGCGCTGGCTCCGGTGCTGCACGGGCTGCTGGGCTGCAAAGGCAAGCGCGTGGGCGTGATCCTCAGTGGGGGCAATGCCGACATCGGCGCGGTGGCCGACTGGTTGCGCGCCCCCAGCGCCTGAGCCGTCGCGGGCCATCCCACGCATCGCGCCGGGGCGCGCCAGGTCCGTGCGCCCGCCGGACTTCACTTTCTCAAGGTGCCGCCCATGACCGCCCTGGAGCGCAACGACGACGGCCTGATCGAGCGGCTGGTGCAGCGCTTTCTATATGTCTTTCCCGCCATGGACACCCGCGAGCAGCGCGTGGCCCTGACGATGTACCGCCTGCTGGCGCGTGGCAGGGGGGTCACCGCCGGGCAGGCTGCGGCGGATTGCGGGGAGACCCCGGCGCTCGTGCAGACTTGCCTGGCGCGCTGGCCGGGCATCGTGTGGGATGGGCCGGCCGTGGTGGGGTTCTGGGGCCTGGCCGCGGGAGCGGTGTCGCGGCACCGCATGCGCGTGGAGGGATGCACCCTGCACACCTGGTGCGCCTGGGACACGTTGTTCATCCCGCCACTGCTGGGGCACAACGCCCAGGTGACTTCGACCGATCCCGTGAGTGGCGCCGTCGTGACGCTCACCGTCACGCCCGAGGGAGTACGCGACCTGTCCCCGGCCGGCGCAGTGCTCTCCATGCTCGAGCCGCGCGCGGAAATGATCGAGGACATCCGCGGCCGCCTGTGCCGCTACATCCACTTGTTTGCCGACCCTGACGCGGGCGCGGCCTGGACCCGCCAGCACCCGGACACCCTGCTGCTCTCCGTGGACGACGGCTTCGAGTTGGGCCGGCGGCGCAACCTGAGCCGCTTCGCCGACGTGCTGGGCCGCTGAGCCGGCGCTGCACGCCATGCGCGCGCCCTGAGCGATCCGTGCTGTCGGGGACGGCGTGGCCGTCGGGCATTGATGGACCATGCCCCGCCGCCCCCTCGCATGACTGAGCACCGGAAAGGACGAGAAGATGGCGGAGGCCAAGGTGAACGGGGAGCGCCTGTGGCGCTCGCTGATGGAGATGGCGCGCATCGGCGCCACCCCCGCCGGGGGCAACTGCCGCCTGGCCCTCAGCGACGAGGACCGGGCCGGGCGGGAGGCTTTCCTGGCCTGGGCGCGGGAGGCGGGCTGCGCCGTGACCATCGACCGGATGGGCAACCTGTTCGTGCGCCGCGAGGGGGACGACCCCGCGGCCGCCCCCGTGGTCGCCGGCTCGCACCTGGACACCCAACCCACCGGCGGACGCTTCGACGGGGTCTACGGCGTGCTCGCGGGCCTGGAAGTGCTGCGGGCGCTCGACGATGGCGGCATCCGCACGCGGCGGCCGGTGGAGGTGGTCGTGTGGACCAACGAGGAGGGCTCCCGCTTCCAGCCGGCCATGATCGGCAGCGGCGTGTTCTCCGGCGCGTTCAGCCTGGACTACGCCTACGGGCAGCGGGACACCGCGGGCAGAACGTTTGGCGAGGAGTTGGCGCGCATCGGCTTCAAGGGCCCGGCCCCCTGCCGCCCGCGGCCCATGCACGCCTACATCGAGGCGCACATCGAGCAGGGGCCGGTGCTGGAGGCCGAGGATCGCGTGGTGGGCGTGGTCACGGGCATTCAGGGCATCAAGTGGTTCCACTGCCGGGTACGCGGCGTGAATGCCCATGCGGGCACGACGCCCATGGCCGTGCGCCGCGACCCCCTGCTGGGCATGGCGCGCATGGTGGCGGCCATTGAGGCGCTCTATCAGCGCTTCAACCCGGACGTGGTGTACACCGTGGGCATGCTACAGGCCGATCCGGGCTCCATCAACGTGATCAACCGCGAGGTGTTCTTCTCCCTGGACCTGCGCTGCCCGGATGCGCAGTGCCTGGAGGCGCTGTCCCAGGCCGCGCGCGACGAGTGCTCGCGCATCGCCGCGGGCATGGGACTGGCGCTGGAGCTGGAGCAGATCTGGGATTGCCCGCCGCGCCGCTTCGACCCCGCTGTGGTGCAGGTGGTGGAGCAGGCCGCGGCGGCCGCCGAGCTGCCCCACCGGCGCATGGTCAGCGGCGCCGGGCACGACGCGGGCTACGTCTCCGACGTCTGTCCCACGGGCATGATCTTCATCCCCTGCAAGGGTGGGCTGAGCCACAACGAGGC
>JACQHH010000139.1 GCA_016199125.1 Candidatus Lambdaproteobacteria bacterium | reverse complement strand
GCTCCGGGCCGTGGCCGGCCTCTGGCCGGCGGCGCTGTGGGACGAGGTGGTGGCGCTGGCCGGTTTCGCCGCGAACCATTTTCCGCCCGAGCTGAGCCCGGACGATCCGTTGCGCGGCCTGCACGGAATGGCGGGCGCCCTGCCGACCTCCGTGGATGCGCTGCCGCACTGGCAGGCGCTCGCCGCGCTGCTGCTCACGCAACAGGGGGAATGGCGCAAGCGGCTGGACAAGCGTCAGGGCTTTCCGGCGCCCAGCTCCGCCGGGAAGGACGCGGCGCCGCTCTTCAAGCAGCAGCAGACGCGCATGCAGGCCCTGCTGGCAGGGCTGGCCGCCGTGCCGGGGCTGGATGCGGCGCTGTTCGCCCTGCGCGACCTGAGTCCCCGGTATCCGGACGCGCAATGGGCCGCGCTGGAGGCGCTGCTGCAGGTCCTGCCCGCGGCCGTCGCCGATCTGCGCCAGGTGTTCGCAGCCGAAGGCGCGGTGGATCACCTGGAAATCGCCCTCTCGGTGGCTGGGGCTCTGGAGCAGGGGGCGCCGCAAACCGGCCCGCATGGCCGCGGCGCGGAAGCCTTCGTGCAAAGCATCCGCCACCTGCTCGTCGACGAGTTCCAGGACACGTCGGTGAGCCAGCACCATCTGCTGCGGCGCCTGACCGCGGGCTGGCACCCCGGCGACGGGCGCACGGTGTTCCTGGTGGGCGACCCCATGCAATCCATCTATGCCTTCCGCGAGGCGGAGGTGGGCGTGTTTCTGCGCGTGTGCGCCGAGGGCCTGGGAACGTTGCGCCCGCGGCGGCTGCAACTTGGAGTGAACTTCCGCTCGGCCCGGGCCGTGGTCGAATGGGTCAACGCCACGTTCCCCGCTGTGCTGCCGGCGCAGGGCGACGTGGCCGCAGGGGCCGTGCCGTACACGCCCTTCACGGCACGCGACGACGCGCCTTCCGGCGGACCTGTGCAGGTGCACGTCCTGCCCGATGCCGAGCCGGCGGCCGAGGCGGAGCGCGTGGTGGCCCTGGCGCGGGCGGCCCTGGCGCGACAGCCCGGCGGCACGGTGGCCATCCTGGTGCGCACCCGGGGGCATCTGGCCGGCATCGTGCCGGCGCTGCGCGCGGCGGGTTTGCGCTTCCGCGCGCTGGACATCGACCCGCTGGCCGCGCGCCCGGTGGTGAGCGATCTGCTGGCGCTCACGCGGGCGCTGCTGCACCGGGGCGACCGCATTGCCTGGCTGGCTGTGCTGCGCGCCCCCTGGTGTGGCCTGATCCTGGCCGATCTGCTGGCGCTGGTGGGCGAGCATCCCGCACGCACCGTGTGGGCTTGCATGAACGACTCGGCGCTGGCGGCCGGCTTGTCCGCGGACGGCCGGGCGCGTCTGGCGCGTGTGACGCAGGCGCTGGCCCCCAGCCTGGCCCACCGGGCACGCGCTCCGCTGCCGCGCCAGGTGGAGCGGGCCTGGCTGGCGCTGGGGGGCGCGCTGGGCCTGGACGACGCCGGGGCCGAGAATGCGCGGGCCTATCTGGCGCTGCTGGCCGAGCTGGAGCAGGGCGGCGGCATGCCCACACCGGCCGCGCTGGAGGCCGCCATCGCACAGCTCAAGGCCGCGCCCGATCCCCTGGCCGACGACAGCCTGCAAATCATGACCATCCACCATGCCAAGGGACTGGAATTCGACACGGTCATTGTCCCCGGCCTGGGCCGCGCGCCCCGCCACGATGACGCGCCCCTGCTGGCCTGGCTGGAGCGCGGCGCGGCCGGGGGCGGCGACGACCTGCTGCTGGCACCCATCGCCGAGGCGGGCAGCGACGACGACCCCCTCTTCCGGCACCTGAAGTCTCTTAAGGTGGAAAAGAGCCGTCATGAGCAGGGTCGGCTGGCCTATGTCGCGGTCACGCGGGCGCGCGGCGAACTGCACCTGCTGGGGCATGCCCGGCGCAATGCCGAGGACGTGTTGCAGCCGGCCAGGGGCAGCCTGCTGGAAACGCTCTGGCCGTCGCTCGCGGCAGCCTTCGAGGCCGGCGACGCCAACACGGACCGCGCGGCCCACGCTGTGGCCGGCACGTCGGCGCCCGGCGTGCTGCTGCGGCGCATCACGGCCGAGCCCACCTTTCCCGATCCACCCCCGTCTCTGCTGCCGCGGGCGGGCAGCGTGCCCGCCGAGGTCGCGCCGGCGGAGGCCGTGGAATATTCCTGGGCCGGAGATGTGGCACGGCACGTGGGGACCGTGGTGCACCGCACCTTGCAGCAGATCGGCCGCGACGGCCTGGCCCAGTGGGATGCGGCGGGCCTTGCCGCGCGCCGTCCGGCGCTGGGCTCCGCCCTGCGGCAACTGGGGCTGCCCCAGGACGCGCTGCCCAATGCCCTGCAACGCGTGGTCACGGCGTTGCAGCACGCCCTGGCCGATACGCGCGGATGCTGGGTGCTGGGCCCCCAGCAGGACGCCCGCAGCGAGCTGGCGCTCAGCGCCACGCTGGATGGGGAGATCCGGCACGTGAAACTGGACCGCACCTTCATCGACGAGCAGGGCACGCGCTGGATCGTGGACTACAAGGTGGGCGGGCACGAAAGCACCGATGTGGACGCCTTTCTGGACCGGGAGCAGGAACGCTACCGCGAGCAGCTCGAGCGCTACGCGCGCATCGTGGGCCAGTGGGAACCCGGCCGGCCGATCCGTCTGGGGCTATATTTTCCGCTCTTGCGGGGCTGGCGGGAATGGGCGGCGCCAGAGGCCCCCGGTGCCGGGGCGGTGGGCCGCGCCGCTCACCTGAAATAGAAGGAGAAGACCAGCAGCACCGTGGAGGCGACCACGTCCAGCTCTTGATCGGACTTCTGGTGCTTCAGATCCACGTCGTGCAGGGTGTACGAGAGCTCGATGCCCAGGCGGGCGAACATGTATTCCAGCCCGGCGCCGAAGCTGGGTCCGTCGCCGGTGAACTTGGTGCTGGCGCCGGCGAATTTCAGGCTGTGCCCGCCGAGCAGCGCCGTGTGCCCCACCCGCAGGAACAGCTCGCTGTCGCCCATGGCCTTGCTCACACGCAGGGCCAACGTGCTGTAGCCGTAGTTCGCCGTGCCGCTGGAATCCACCTGGTCATGGGTGGAGGCCACGCTCCAGTATTCCAGCCCAAAGTCGTTGGAAAAGCCGTAGCCGATGCGAAAGGCGTTGCCGCTGCCCGCCTCCAGTTCCGGCGCGGTGTTCCCGTCCAGATCGCCGCCGGGCTTCTGGTTGGCCAAGCCCCAGCCCACATAGAAGCCGGCGCGAGCCGAGGCGTCCGTCGCGGCCGCGACCAGCACCAGCGCGGCGAGCATGACGATGGTCAATGCCCTGCCAGGATGCACGTGCATGATACCGCTCCTGCATGATGAGAAGCCGTAGAGTGACTGCGATCCATCCCAGCCACCGGGCGTACCCCCGGTGCTCGTGCGCCGTGACGGGCGCAACGCACCCCGCCCCGCGGAGGACAGATGGTCGCTCCTTTCAGGGAAGCAAGGATCGTGCAAGGTGCAACCGTCTGCGCGGGTGGTGGCCAGGGGTGCGCGGCCGCTGCCGCATGTGCCATCGGCGGGAAAGTTTGCTAGAGTCCCCCTAACCGGCAGCCCATCGGCCCGATAGTGCCGCGGGCCATGGCGGCGTCCCCCGGAACGGACGACCGCGGCGCATTTGGAGGGCGGCCCCCCACGCCTGACGCGGAGGCACCATGGAACCCATCAGCTACGTCAAAGCCATCAACGACTACTATCAGGGATTGGGCTATCCGCCCTACCAATGGACAGTCAACACCAGCGCGCCGTTCACGCCCCTGAGCAAGCCGCTGCACAAATGCCGTATCTCCATGCTCACCTCAGGCGGCATTTCGCACCACACGCGCGAACCGTTCAATCCTACGGCCAAGAACGACCTGCGCCTGGACGAGGTCGATTTCCAGGCCAGCCCCTCGGATTTCGAAATCAACGATTCCTATTACGACACGCGGGACGCGCGGAAGGACCTCAACGTGATCTTCCCCATCGAACGCTTGCGCGAGCTGGCCCGCGACGGCGTGATCGGCTCCATCGCCCCGCGCCTGTGGAGCGGGTTCATGGGGCGCATCTACAACCGCTCCAAGGTGCTTGAGGAATCGGCGCCGGCGTTGGGCCGGGAGCTGCTGCGCGACGGAGTGGACCTGTTGGTGCTCGTGCCGGCCTGACCGCTGGATCACCAGACCGTCGGTCTGGTCGCGCGGGTCATCGAGGAGATGGGCATTCCCACCATGTACGTGTCCACGGGCCGCGACCTGGGGGCCCAGGTCATGCCGCCGCGCTCGGTGTTCGTCAACTTCCCCATGGGCAATCCCTTTGGCCGTCCCCACGACGTGACCATGCAGCGCCGTATTCTCATGGACGCGCTGGAGCACGTGGCGCGCGCCAATACGCCCGGAGCGCTGGTGGATCTGCCCTATGCGTGGGGCGAACGTATTCAGACCATCATGGAACTCAAGAGCGGCTGGTCGGCCAAGCCGCCCGATCCGCTCACCGGCAAGCAACCCACCTGACCTGCCGCCGCGGCAGGTTCCCTCCGGGCGCGCGCTGGCCGCACGCCCGGAGCAGCATTTTGCGCAATCCTGGGACCGATGGCGAGAGACGTGCGGCGCGCCGTCCGCGGCGGGCGGAAGTCCGGCGTTCGTCCCGGGGCTAGAACAGCACGTGGCGCGAGGTGAGGCCGCCGTCGATGGTGACCATGGTGCCGCACACGTAGGACGCCCGCTCGGAGACCAGAAACACCACCACGTCGGCGATCTCCTCCACGGTCGCCCCGCGGCCCATGGGCTGGTTCTTGAGGTATTCGGGCCAGCGCTCGCCATCGCCCAGATCCTGTTCGGCCTTGGCCTTGAGGAAGTAGGTCATGCGGTCCGTCACCACAAAGCCCGGATTGACGCCCAGCACGCGTACCCCACGGTCCGCGCTGTAGGCACCCAGGGTGCGCGTGAACGTGTTCAGTGCCGCGTTGCCCACCGAGCCGGCAATGTAGCGTTCGTCGGGTCCCACCGCCGCGGCGCCGATGATGTTCATAATGGTGCCGTATCCGCGATCCAGAAAGGCCCGGTAGAGGGCGCGGGTGAGGTTGATGTAGCCGAACACCTTGAGATCCCAGGCTTCGCGCCAGCGCGCTTCGTCGATCTCGAACAATGTGCCGCCGGGGATGGCGCCGGCATTGTTGATGAGGATGTCGACGCCCTGGCAGGACTGCGCGAGCGCGGCCACATTGGCGCTCTTGGAGAGATCCAGGGGATGCGTGGCCACGGTGACGCCGTGCGCCTTGCGGATTTGCGCGGCCGTGGCCTCCAGCTCGTCGCGGGAGCGCGCCGCCAGGTGCAGGCTCACGCCCTCCGACGCCAGGGCCATGGCCACGGCCTTGCCGATGCCTTTGGAACTGCCGGTGATGACCGCCGTCTTTCCAGTCAGGTTCAGATCCATAGTCCTGTCGCGAATATTGGGAAGCTTGAGTGTGCCGCGGGCGCCACGCGTCGTGCAGCCCTCCTCCGCAGGGGCGCCGGAGGCGACATGCCCCGCACAAGGGCGCACGCCACGGCCATGCCGCGCTAATAGGATTTGGGCATGCCCAGCACGTGCTGGCCGATGTAGTTGAGAATGATCTCGTTGTTGACCGGCGCCACCTTGAGCAGCCGGGCAAAGGGCCACAGGGTGATCACGTCGTAGTCCGCATCGAAGCCGTAGCCGCCGTGAAACTGGATGGCCGCATCGCAGGCCTCCACCGCTGCCTCGGAGGCCAACAGCTTGGCCGTGTTGCTGGCGCGGCCCGCGTCGCCGCCGGCGTCGAAGGTGCGGCAGGCCTCGTACATGGTGATGCGGGCGCCGTCGATGTGCGCCTTGGCGCGGGCCATGGGGTGCTGCACGCCCTGGTAGGCGCCCAGGGGCTGGCCAAAGGGCGCGCGGCTGTTCACGTACTGCACCGTCCTGGCCAGCGCATAGTCGCCGATGCCCACCGAGCAGGCGGCGGTCAGCAGTCGCTCCGGATTCAGCCCGTCGAACAGGCAGCGCAGCCCGTCGCCTTCCGGGCCGATCAGCGCATCCTTGTCCACCTTCACGTTGTCGAAGAAAACCATGTACTGGCGGTCCGGTCCCGCCACGTTGATGTTGAGCTTCTGCTTCTCGATGCCCTTGGCCCGCGCATCCACCATGAACAGGGAAATGCCCTGCTTGCGCGCGTCGCCGTCCTGGGCCGGGCGCGTGCGCGCCACGACCATGATGAAATCCGCATCTTCCGCGCAGGAGATGAACACCTTCTGCCCGCTGAGTTCCCAGCCGTCGCGGGTCTGTCTGGCGTGTGTCTTGATCTTGAAGGTGTTGGTGCCCGCATCGGGCTCCGTGATGGCGAAGCAGATGCGCTTCTTGCCCGAGACGGTGGGCACCACGTAGCGCTCGATCTGCTCCGGGGTGCCGTGCTTGACCAGCGGCACGCGGGCGAGCCCCGTCACCACCAGCAGCAGGTTGGGCGTGCCGGCGCGCGAGAGCAGGTCCTGCATCATGATCAGCCCGGTCAGGCTTTCACCCATGCCGCCGTACTGTTCCGGAATGCTCAGGCCCATGAGGCCCGCATCGCACATGGCCTGCCACGACTCGACCGTGAAGCGGCCCTCCTTGGCGCATTGCAGCCAATACGCGCGGTCGTATTTGCGCGTGATGCCGAGCACCGTGTCGCGAATGTCCTTGAAGATGCTCTCCTGGCCGCTGCCCGCGTCCAGGCCCTCCACCGCTTGTACCGGCGATAACATGCCTGCTCCTCGTTGTCGGAATGACCGCTGGGTTCCGCCGTACGGCACGTCGTCCCCGCGTTCGCCGCGGGAGCGCTGATCGTGCCGCGTCGCCGGCGCTCGTTGTCCGGTGGCCGCCCGGGGCCGCGGCGCGCCGGATGCGCATCACCATGCCACAGCCGGGCTGGCCTGTCACCGCCGGTCCATCGCACAACGCCCCGCGGCAGGGCGGCACCGCCCGTGGCGCGGCATCCGGCAGCCCGGCTTCAGGGCGCCACGCCCTTGCGGACCTGCTCGCGCTTGCACAGCTCGCCGCGGATGATCTTGCCCGTCGTGGTCCGCGGAAACTCGTCGATGAACTCGGTCTCGCGCGGATACTCGTGCCCGGTCAGGTTGGCATTGACGTAATCCTGGATCTCCCTGGCCAGCTCTGGCGAGGGCACATCACCCGGCACCGCCCCGATCCGGGCACGCCAAGCGTACGGGGTGGGGGCGCGCATCATGCGTTGGAGGACCCCGTGCTCCCAGTCGTGGCCGGCGCCCGTTCGCGGAACAGCCAGCGCCGCGCCGTTCCGATCAGCCAGGCGCTGCTCGCTTCCGACAGGGTATATAGCAGCGGCACGACGACCAGTGTCAAGACGGTGGCCACGCTCAGCCCATAGATCACGGCCAACGCCATGGGGGTCCAGAACGAACTGGACTCCGATCCCAGCAGAATGACGGGCCAGCGCATGAAGTTGATCTCCATGCCCATGGCCACCGGCAGCAGCCCCAGCACCGTGGTGCCGGCGGTGAGCAGCACCGGGCGCAGGCGCACCATGCCGGCCAGCACCACGGCCTCGTCCCGCGGCACGCCCCGGGCGCGCAACTGGCGGATGAAGTCGATCAGCACGATGGCGTTGTTGACCACGATCCCGGCCAGTGAAATGGCCCCGATGCCCGTCATCAGCACGCTGAAGGGACGGTCGTGGATCATCAGACCCATGAACACCCCCATCAGCGAGAGCACCACGGAACTGAGGATGATGAACGGCACCATGACCGAGTTGAACTGCGTCACCAGCACCAGGAAAATCAGGAACAGGGCCACGAAGAAGCTTTGCAGCAGAAACGCTTGCGATTCCTGCAGGTCCTCGTTCTCCCCCGTGTAGCGCAGGGAAATGCCGGGCGGGAGCTGCATATCGGCCAGTTTCGCGCGCACCTTGGCCAGCAGCACCGGGCCGGGCGGCCCGGCGGTGTTGCCTGAGACGGTGATCACCCGGTCCCGGTCGATGTGCCGGATGGCCCCCAGCGCCGGACCCATCTCCACCGCCGCCAGCTCGCTCAACGGCACCTGCTGGCCGGTGGGCGTGAGCATGAACAGCGACTCCAGGTCCATGGGCGAACGCCGGAAGCGCTCGTCGAGCTGCACGATGATGTCGTAGTCGTCCGGGCCCAGGCGAAATTCCGAAACCTTGCGCCCATTGAAGGCCGTGCGCACGGCCAGCGCCACATCGCCGGTGCGCAAGCCCAGACGCGCCACCTTTTCCCGGTCGATCATCACGCGGATTTCCGCCCGGCTCACGTCGAAGTCATCGCTGAGATCCACCAGCCCTTCGATGCCGCGGATGCGCGTGACGATCTCGTGGCTGACCTCCTTCATCACCTTGAAGTCGTTGCCCACGATCTCGATGTTCACCGGCGGACCGGTGGGTGGCCCGTGGCTTTCCTTCTCGATGTTCACCTCCGCCCCGGCAATGTCGGCGATCCCGGCGCGCAGCCGCTCCATGACCTGCGACGGTTTGACCACCCAGTATTGCCAACTGGGGAAGTTGAGCAGCACGTGACTCTGATGCGAGGTGCTGCTGCCGGCCGACGAGCCGCCGAAGCCGCGGCGCTGGCCCACGTTGGCCACTGTGCTCTTGATGTAGTCCTTGTGCTGGACGGCCTGCGCCTCCACCCGCTGCACATACTCGTTGGAGACATCCAGGGTGGACCCCACCGGCAGTTCCACGTTGATCACGGCGAAGTCCGGCTCGTTGCGCGGAAAAAACTCCACGCCGCGCGAACGCAACGTGGTGGCGCCATAGGCGATGAGCACCAGGATGAACGCGGCCAGGCTGCCCAGCAGCAGCAGGCCCTTGTGGCGCAGCGCCCAGAGCATGTTGCGGCGATAGGAGCGCAGCACTGGCGAGCGCATGGCCAGCGCCGCCTCGTCGCCATCCAATTGCGTATCCCCTTTCACCTTCATCAGCGTGGAGCAGAGCACCGGGTTGATGATCAGGGCCACAAACAGGGAGCAGGACAACGTGATGATCAGCGTCTGCGGCAGGAAGGTCATGAATTCGCCCATGATCCCCGGCATGAAGATCACCGGGGCAAAGGCCACCAGGGTCGTGAGCGTGGACGTGGTGATGGGGATGGCCACTTCCGTGATGCCCAGCGCGGCGGCCTGCATGCGCGGCTTGCCAGTCTGCATGTGGCGGTAGATGTTCTCCACCACCACGATGGCATTGTCCACCATCATGCCCAGGGCCAGGATCAGGGAGAACAGCACGATGAAGTTCAACGTGAAGCCCATCCAGCTCATGATGACCATGGACATCAGGAACGAGAGCGGAATCGCCGTGGCCACGAACAGCGCGTTGCGCAGGCCCATCACCAGCAGCAGCACGGCCAGCACCAGCACGAACCCGGTGACGATGTTGTTCTCCAGGTCGGCGTTGAGCTTCTCCACGAATTCCGCCTGGTCCGACAGAATGCTGAACGCGATCTGCCCGCCATACTCCCGCTGGTATTCATCCACCTTGTCCTGGATGCGCTTGCGGATGGAGAGCAGATTCTCTCCGCTGCGTTTGACCACATCCAGGGACACGGACTCCACGCCGTTGAGCCGCGAGCGGCTCTCCAGCTCCTTGAACCCGAACGAGACGTCGCTCAGGTCGCGCATGTAAACCGGCACCTGATTGTTGGCCGAGACCACCAGGTTGGAGATCTCGTACGGATCGGAGAATTCGCCCGGCACGCGGATCAGGTACTTGGTGGGACCCAGCTCCAGCGTCCCGCCGGGCAGGTTCGTGTTTTCCCGCTCGATGGTGCCCGCGACTTGGTTCAGGTCGAGGTTGTAGTAACGCAGCTTCTCGGCGTTGACGTACACGCGCACTTCGCGCTCCAGGCCGCCGACGCGGCGTACTTCCAGGATGCCCGGGATGGACTCGATGTCATCCTCCAGATCGTCGGCCACCTCCTTGAGCCGTACCAGCCCCACGGCACCGGAGAGATTGACCAGCAGCATGGGCTGCTCGGAGAGGTTGATCTCGGTGATGATGGCGTCCTCCGCATCCTCCGGCAACTCGGGCCTGATGATGTCCAGCGCTTCGCGCACCTTGTTGCGCGCATCGCTGACGTCGAAGCCCAGCTCGAATTCCATCGTGATCGACGCAGCCCCCTCGGCGGAAATGGACTTCATTTCCTTGAGGCGGTCCACGTTCTGCAGCTCCACCTCGGCCTTCTGCGTGATGAGGTACTCCACGTCCTGCGGCGAGGCGCCGGGAAAGGGGATGGTCACGATGAGCAGGGGCACCTGGATGTCCGGCGAGGCTTCGCGCGGCAGGGTGCGATAGGCCATCACGCCGATGGTGACGATCATGATCACGAGGATGTAGACGGTCGCCGGATTTTTCAGCGCGATCTTGCTGGGGTTCATGGGGCAACTCGCAGAGTCGGATCGACCGCCGTGAGCGGCGGCGTGGAGGATAGGGGCTGGCCGGCCTGGGCCGGACGCCTCGGCCGCAGCGACACGCGGCCGCGCATGCGCGCCGCGCAAAGCCCCCCAACCCCGCGGAGCGTCCTGGCTAGCGCGGGGTCTGCAGGGTGCGCTCCATGACCCGCACGGGCACGCCCTCGGAAAGCCGGTGGATGTTGCTCACCACCAACTCCTCGCCCGGGCGCAGACCATTGGCGATCTGCGTCTGGTCGCCGATGCGGAAGCCCAGGCTGATGCGGCGCTCGACGGCCCGCCCGCCGTCCAGCACGTAGAGGATGTGCCCGTCTTCCCGGTCCTGGATCAGCGCCGAGGGCACGATCACCTGGTCGGCCAGGCTGCGCAGCACCAGCTCCACCCGCGCCAGCATGCCCGGGCGGATGCGCCGGTCGCGATTGGGAATCTCGATCTGCACGCGGAAGCTGCCCTGGCGCTGGTCGGCTTCCAGGCCGATCGTGCGCACGCGGCCGGCGAAGGTGCCCTCCGGCAGCGATTCGATGACCGCCGTCGCCGGGTGGCTCTCTTCCAGGAAGCGGATCTCCTGTTCCGGCACGTAGATGTCCACCAGGATCGGGTGCAGCTCGATGATCTCGGCGAGCTGCTGTGCCTTGCGCACGAATTCGCCGGTTTCCACCGCCTTGATCTTCACCTGGCCGCTCAGCGGAGAGCGGATCACCGATTTGACCAGGTTCAGCTCGGTCAGTTGCAGGTTGAAAAAGGCCTCGCGTTCGGCGGCTTCGCTGACGTCGAGCTGGGACTGGGGAATCAGGTTCTTGGCCATCGCCTGCCGGTCGCGGCGCAGATCGGATTCGGCCAACTGGAGATTGGCCCGGGCCCGGTCGCGCTCCACAGTCAGTTGCCGCGTGGAGATGTGCACCAGCACCTGACCCTCGCCGACGTAGGCGCCCTCCGAGAAATTCACCAGCTCCACCAGTCCTTCGGTTTCGGCGCGCAGGGACACGCGCTTGTTGGGTGCGGCGTATCCCAGGTAGGAGCCGTGCAGGGCCACCGGCTGCGCGATGACCTGCAACACGGCCACCGCGGGCTGGTTGACCGTCGGCTCGCCCACGGCGGCCACGGCCTCTCCGGAGACGGGCGGCGCGGGCTTTGCCGTGTCTGCGAGTTCCGCTTCGCGCGAGCAGGCGGCCAGCAGCGCCAGCAGCACCGCAAGCGCGCACAATCCCCACGGGAGCCCGAGGCACTGCCGCCCCCGACTACTGTGCCCCGGCAGAGGATGGCTCATCGGGAAGTCTCGAATGCAGGTTGTAGTAGCTGTAGACGTTCCCGGTCAGAATGAGCAGATCGGTGAGGAACGTCTCATAGCGCGTGCGGGCCAGGATTTCCCGCTCTTCCGCAGCCCTGGCATCCTGTTGCAGTTGGGCCACCTGAAAGCTGGTGGTCTTGCCCAGACGGAAACGATCGACCTCGTTGCGCAATTGCGCCTTGGCCAGCTCCATGGCCACGCGGGCCGATTCGACTTCGGCGCGGGCGAAATCCAGCAGGCGCAGGCTGGACTGCAACTGCACGGTCAGCGACGATTCCAGGTCGCGGATGCGCAACTGAAGCTGCGTGATCTCCAGGTTGCGCTTGCGGATCAACTCGGCGCTCCTGGTGTCGAACAGCGGCAGCGTCCAGGTGAGCTTGGCGCTGTAGCCGTGCAGATCGGTCTGCGAAAAGCCCGCAATGCCCCCCAGCGTGCCGGCGCTATACCCGTTGAGCACGTAGCCCAGATCCAGATCCAGGTTGGTGGCGTTCTGGTTTTCCGCCTGGGCCAGGACATATTGCGCGCTGGCCAGTTGGGCGCGCAGCAATTGCAGGCTGGGCTCGTTGTCGAAGACCATCCGCTGCAGCGCCGCGGCGTCGAACGTGTCGCGGCGCGACATGGGCGCATCGCTCGCCTTGAAGCCGTAGGGCAGGTCCTTGAGGTTCAGCGCCGCACGCACCTGGTCCTCCACCACCACCGTGTCCACCTCGAATTCCAGCGCGCTCACGCGATCGCTGGCAAGCTGGGTTTCCGAAGCCTGCACATCGGCCGGGCTGAGCACGCCGGCGCGCAGGCGGGCCTGATTGTCCTGCAACAGCTGCTCCGACAGGCGCACCGCGGCCCGCCGCACCACCAAGCCCTGTTGCAATCCCACCAGCCGCCAATAGGTCTTGGCGATATCGCTGAGCACGTTCAGCTCATCCCGGCGGATGGTCATGCGGCTGCTGTGCACGCCCAATTCGCCCAGGCGCACGGGAATGTCGTTGATCGCCGCGCCGGAATCCTGGAAGAAGGGGATGCTCATGGTGCCGCTCAACGCGGACACGTCGGCCCATTCGTCGAAATCCCCGCTCTGCGGCACATCGCCTTCCTTGGGAATGGTCACCGAGCGCGAGCGCGCCCGCACCTCCGAATAGGCCAGACCATACGTGATGCCGCTGGAGACCTTCTTCGTCAGTGCGGAGGACAGGGTCAGGGCCTCGGTGCCGCTGAGCGCGGCAAAGTTGGAACCGGTCAGGTCGAACGAGGAGGACAGGCTGCGCGAATAGCCCAGGCCGCTGGTTACGCTGGGATTGTTGCGCTCCTGGGCAGCGATCAGATCGGAACGCGCGATGTCCACGCCCAGCCGGCTGGACTCCAGGAACTGGCTGCGTTCCAGGGCCAGTTGCAGCACCGACCGCAGGTCCACTTCCACCAACTCCCGCTCACCCTCGCGCACGATCTTGACGCGCGACAGCAGGTCCGCGAGGTCCGTGCCCTGGGCCTGCGACTCCCCGGGCACTATCGGCAGCGATGCCGCCACACCCAGCGCGACGGCCAGCGCCATCCGCCCAAGCCGCCGCAGCGCATGAATCATCACCAGGAAACTCATCAACTACACCGGAATTGAAGGAAATGGCTGCGATGGTTTCGCGCAAACGGGTCTCGGGCGCGGCCGATTGGGCACGCCCGGCGCCAGCGGCGGGCGCGGCCGTGTGCCAGGCTGTACCGGCGTAATCCGTGAGCTGAAAAGGATGGGTGCCTCCGGTTCCAACCCCTCGTCCAATCCTACACTATATCCGGCTTGAGCACGCGCGCAAACCCCTCCGCAGGGCGCTCGGGGCCGCTCCGCATGAAAGTGGCACTTGTGCTTCAAGGAGCATGGATCGCGGTTCGGTCTGTCGGGAGAGTCGGTCAGGAGGCTGCTGTGCTGCGACACCGCGGGCGGTGCGGCGGCGACCCGGTCAGGTGGAAATACGGGGGCTCGCCCGGTGGAAAATGTGCGGCCTCGGACAATTCGGCCACTCCTCCTTCTGCGTTGATTTGGCGCGTTGTCCGGCCCGGGCCCCGCTCGGGTGCAAAAGTGGGTCGGGGACCGCCTAGCGTAGCAGCTTGGCCAGGGCTTCCTTGTTGACAAGATCCAGCGGCAGGAATTCCACCCCCATGAAATAGCGCACGGTCTCGCGCACCACTGTGGCCACGGTGCACCAGCGCACAATGCCGTCCACCACGAACAGGGTCTCCTCGGGCGCATTCCGCTTGCGCGGCGAACAGAAAGTGAGGTGCACCGGGCTGTCTGGCAGCAGCTCCACGCGCGTGCGCAGCTTTGTGCCCGTGATGGAGACGTCGACGCAGAAGGACGGCGATTCGGAGCCGTCCTTGCTGTCGCGCAGGGTCACGGGCAGCGCCGCCTCGAAGCGCTTGGCGTTGCGCTTGTTGTACTCGTGCAGACGATTGATGGAGCTCTGCCGGAAGGCGTCGGCATCCACGGCTTCGTGGAAGCGGTAATTGTTGGGGTGCTCCACCACCGGAACGCCGGAATTCTCGAACCAGCCGCGGATGCCGCCCGAGGCGGGTATATAGATGCCTTCCCGCGTATAGTCTTCCGAAGGCTTGGGCCGGGGCTTGGGCGTGCTCACCCGGATGGCACCCTCCTGGATGTCGGAATCTTCCGGGTAATGCAGCTTCTGCGCGCTGTGTTCCGGCATGGCGGCTCCTATCGTCGGTGGAAATGAGGGCGTGTCGCCGGGTGTCGGCAAGAGCCGGCCCGCGGCAGGTCGGGGGTGCCGTGGATTGCGCCGGGCGCAACCCTGGGCTGCTTCACATCTAGCAGAAACGCGGTGGAGCGTAAAAGAATTCCCGTATCTGGCGGGGAAGAGCCGTCTGGCCGGCAGGCACGCAACGTCCCGGCTCCTGGCCAGGCGGGGCAGCGCCCGGGTAGGCCACCGCGTGGCCGCGCGAGGCGGCCGGCACGAATGCGGGCGTGAAACGATCAGGGAAAGGCTGGATGGTTCGGCTCACCTCCAGCGCAGCGGACGGTGCGCCGACCGGGGCTGTCGTGCGAACGGATGCTGTGGACACGCATGCCGGTGAACGTGCAGGACCGACGACGGTCCTTGCCGCCCAAGGGGCTCAGGCGATCTTGATGTCGGCCTTGCGGGCCAGCACCCGGCAATTGACCTGCAGGGTCTTCAGTGCCGCCACGGCGCGCGCGGAATCCGGCTCGCCGTCGATCAGCGCATGCCGTTCATCTTCGTGCAGGGCGTCGAATGCGTCCTTGATCAGGCGCATCTCGGCGATGTTGAACGTGTCCAGCGCACGGTCGATGAAACGGAAAAACGTGGTTTGCGCGGCCGACCCCATCACCGCCAGCCCGATTTCCATCACGTCGTAGAACAACTGCATTTCCTCGTACTGCTCGTGGGTTTTGTCGATCACCATGGTTCCTCGTCGTCTGCCAGTGCGGGATGTCCTGCCTTCCTGCACCCCCTCCATGCCAATTTCGTTCCCCGCCGGGCCGGCGGCGAAAAATAATCTTGTCGCACGCCCCCTGGACGACTGTCGCAATCGACTCTACACCGCGTAGCGGATTGCCCTGGGGCCCCGGTCGGGCACGCGCGGCGGAAAGCGGGAGGCTGAGAGGCATGGACAGGCCACGACACGGGTTCAGCCACCCACGCCGCCGCATGCAGTGGGGCGGCGAGATTTGTTGCGGCGCCTTGACAAGCCGTCGCGGTCCGTCAGCATAATGGGGGCCGCGCCACGCCCGGCGCAGAGCCTGAACCCGCGTCGCCGCCGACCCATGCTTGCCGAATTGACCGTCATCGAACTTGGGGATTACGTGGCTGTGCCCATGTGCGGCAAGCTGCTGGCCGGTCTGGGCGCCGAGGTGATCAAGGTCGAGCCGCCCGGACGCGGCGACAGCGCACGCCGGCACGGACCTTTTCCCGGCGACGTGCCCCATGCGGAACGCAGCGGGCTGTTCCTGCACCTTAATGTCAACAAGTCGGCGGTGACGCTGGATGCGGCGACGGACGAGGGTCGCGCGCTGCTGGCCGACCTGCTGGCCCTGGC
>JACQHH010000136.1 GCA_016199125.1 Candidatus Lambdaproteobacteria bacterium | reverse complement strand
TCCGCGATGCCCCACTGCCGCCGGGTCGCATCATCCAGCGTATCGATCTGGCGAAACTCGACGCGCTCGCCGAGCTCCTCGCAGGCCCGGCGGGCGCGCTCGCAGACGATGTTTTGCCCTGGGCACCAGCCGTTGACGAATGCGGTCACGCACACCTTCCCCGGCTCGGCCTCCGGCTCGCGCACGGGCCGCAGCCACCGGGGAGCCTGCGCGTCGTCGGCGAATTTTTTCCACAACAGCACGGCCATCCCGGAGCGGTCGGCCTTGACGTAGCCGTGCTTCCTGAACCAGGAAGCCTTCATCCAGAACGGCAGCATGATGCCCCAGGCCGCCATGCCCTTGGCGCCACGCCGGCGGGCATCGGCCTCCGCCGCCGCGAGCAGGGCCGACCCCATGCCGCGTTTCTGGAAGTTGCCTCGTCCCTGGCGGTGACCATGCACCCAGATGCAGAGGATCATGTAGAGTCCCTCTCCCTCCGCAATGGCGTGCTCGATGGGGACGTACTGGATCATGCCGCCCACGACTCCCCGCTCGTCCAGCGCAAGCTTCACGCCCAGGCCCTTGTCTTTCATGTGCTCGTACCAGCGCGCCTTGTGATCCCCGGACTCCTGCATCTCGTCCGACCAGTCTTCGAGGCACTGAAAATACAGCGGCTGGGTTTCCACGGTCAGGTCTGCAATGTTCATGGCCCCGCAGCTCCAGGTGAGTGACCCCCGTCACTTTTCATCATATCAGGCGCCGCCGCCCCGGAACATGCGCGGGGCCCGCCTACGGCACGGCGGCGGCCGTGCGGAGCCGGGCGGAGTGTGTTAGAACCCACGAAATCCTGCACGGGCCGGACGCCGCGGCGCCGACCGATTGACCTGCACCACTGAATCCAGGGGAGCACGAGATGCCGAGCGCAGAGTACCTGAAGCTGGAGGAGAAGGTTTGGGCCAACCGGCCCCGCGGGGAGCAGTCGCTGGAGGAGCGGCGGGCCTTCATGGCCAAGACGGGCGCGATGTTTCGCCTGGCCGACGACGTGACCTGCACCAGGGTGGATGTCAACGGCGTGCCGGGCGAGTGGATTGCCACGCCCGGCGTGGCCACGGACAAGGTGCTGCTCTACCTGCACGGCGGCGGCTACGTGATGGGCGCCATCGACACCCATCGCGAAATGATCTCGCGCCTGGTGCGGGCGGGCGGCCTGCGCGCCCTGGCCATCGACTATCGCTTGGCCCCGGAGCATCCCTTCCCGGCCGGGCTGGACGATGCCGTGACGGCCTACCGCTGGCTGCTGGGCCAGGGTCTGGCGCCGGGGCGCATCGCCGTGGGGGGCGATTCGGCCGGCGGCGGGCTGGCCCTGGGGCTGCTGCTGGCGCTCAAGCAGGCCGGCGAGCCCCAGCCGGGAGCGGCGGTGCTGCTTTCGCCGTGGGCCGACCTCACCGTCTCCGGGTCAACCGTCGCAACCAAGGCCAAGCTGGACTGCATGGTCGATGCGGCGGCGCTGGACATGTTTTCGCGCATGTACATCGGCAACGAAGATCCCAGGAATCCATTGGCCTCGCCGCTGTTCGGCGACCCGGCCGGGCTGCCGCCCCTGCTGTTCCAGGTGGGCACGCACGAGATCCTGCTCGACGATGCGCTGCGCATGGCCGAGCGCGCCCGGGCCGCGGGGGTGGAGGTGACCCTGGAGCGCGGCGAAGGGCTGATGCACGTGTGGCAGTGGTTTGCCCCCATGATTCCCGAGGGCCGCGAGGCCATCGAGCGCATCGGGGCCTTCCTCAAGGGCCGCATCGCCTGAGCGCATGGGCGCGCCCCGGGCGGCCGGCGCGTGAGGCCGGCGCTCCGGCCCGCGCGGCGGGCCGGTCCCTTGCGCAATGGACGCCTTCGTCGGATTCTGGAGGGGCAACGGCGTCCGACGCCGCGCAGCGCGCCGGGCCACCCTGCAACCGCCGACCTTTCATCTCCAGCCACCGATCCGTCGTGACCGAAGCCGCCAAGCCCAAAAAATCGGACGCGCCCCTGGCCTTCAGCCTGGACAATCCGCTGGCGCCCCAGCCCGAGCCGCCTGCGCGGCCGGAAACCGAGTACGACCGGGCCGTGGCCCGCGGCGAGGAACTGCTGGCCAAGCCCGTGGGCCTGGGCGGGCCGGCGCGCATCCTGCAGCAGCATGCCAAGGGCCGCATGACCGTGCTGGAGCGGGTGCGGGTGCTGACGGACAAGGCGCCCAACATCCTGTTCCAGAACTGGGGCCCGCACCTGGACGGGGCCTCCATCTTCACGGCCATCCTGGAGATCGACGGACGCGACGTGGCCGTGTATGGCCACGACTTCACCCAGCGGGCCGGTTCCATGGACGCCACCAACGGCGCCAAGCTGGCCAAGCTGCTCTACATGGCGGCCAAGCAGGGCATTCCCGTGATCGGCATGAACGACTCCGCCGGCGCGTTCGTGCCCGCCGGGGTGGGGGGCCTGGACGGCTACGCCGAGGCCTTCACGGCCATGCGCCGCATCAACGGCGTCGTGCCGGCGATCATGATCATGTTCGGCTTCAACGCCGGTGGCGGATCGTACCTGCCCCGCCAGGCCTCGTACGTGATCCAGCCGGCCAACACCTTCTTCGGCCTCACCGGCCCGGACGTGGTGCGCGAGGCGCTGGGCGAGGACATCACCCCGGATCAACTGGGCGGGCCCCAGGTGCACTCGGCCTCCGGCGTGGTGGATCTCACCGCCCACAGCGAGACCGACGCCCTGCGCCTGGCGCGCAAGCTGCTGAGCTATCTGCCGGACAACAACCATTCCGCCGCGCCCTTCAGCCCCACCTCCGACCCCATCGACGTGTACATGGAGGAGGAGGCGATCCTGCTGCATCGCGTGCTGACCACGCCCAACTCCGGCTTCAACACGCCCTTTGAGATCGGCCTGTTCCTGCAACAGATGGTGGATCACGGAGACTTTTTCGAGATCCAGCCGCGGCGCGCGCGCAACATCATTACGGCCTACGGCCGCATGGGCGGACACGTGGTGGGGTTCGTGGCCAACAACAGCGCGGTCAGCTCGGGCTACATCGACGTGGACGCGGCACGCAAGGCCACGCGCTTCATCCGCTTCTGCAACCTGTACAACATTCCCATGGTGTTCGTGGAAGACGTGACGGGCTTCGCCCCCGGCAGCGCCCAGGAGCGCGCGGGGATCGTGCAGGCCGGGCGGGCGCTGCTGGACGCGATCGTCGATCTGCGCGTGCCGCGCCTGCTGCTCATCGTGCGCAACGCCTATGGCGGGGCCTATGCCTCGTTCAACAACTACGCCACCGGCGCCGACGCCGTGTTCGCCCTGCCCACGGCGCGCATTGCCGTGATGGGCCCGGCCGGGCGGCAGTTCATCTACAAGGATGAGTTCCGCGAGATCATGGCCACCTACCAGCGCGAGCGCAAGCAGGACGAGGCGGGCGCGGCCCAGGCGCGCGACCGCAAGATGGCCGAACTCACCCGGCGCTACGAGCAGGAGCTGATGAATCCCGAGGAAGCGCTGAAGCTGGGCTCCGTCTCGCGCATCGTGATGCCCGGCTACAGCCGCCAGGTGGTGGGCGAGTTCCTGCAATTTGCCATGCGCCACTACACGCCCAGCGCCATGGGCGGCGTGCAGCGCGAGTAGGCGCTGGGGCCCGCCTTTGCCATGCCTGACCGGCCAGCCGGCGCGGGTCGAGCCGCGTCATCGCCGCTAGGAGCGCGGGCGGGGCAGGCACAGGCGCAGGGGATGCTCCGCCAGGGCGATCTCGAACGCGCGGCCCTGGCCATGGTAGTCGCCGTCGACCTGCACGTGCACCGGCGCCGCGGCCGTGATGCGCAGCCGGCGGGCCAGGCCCAGGCGCATGCCCCCGGCGTGCACGGGCAGGCGCAATCCCAACCGCAGGGCCAGGAAGGGCAGCAGCCAGCCGCGGGTGACGGCCACCACGCCCAGGCGCTCGGCCAGCAGCCCGGCACCCGGATGAATCACGTACTGCCCGGCATAGTGCCGGGCTCGCGCGGCGACGATCCAGTGCAGCTTCGCGCCCGCCGGCGCGGCGCCCGGCGGCTCCTCGTCCGGACACGCCAGCGTCAGCGCCGGCTGGGGCGCCGCCAGCGCGCGCAGGGCCGAGAGCACGTAGGCTGCCTTGCCCAGCCGCCGTTTCAGCGCAGGCGAGACGCCGTGCACGGCGGCCGCATCGAAGCCGATGCCCGCCATGAGCAGGAAGCGCCGCCCGTCCAGCACGCCGGGCCGCACGGCCACCGGCTCGGCGTCCAGCAGCGCGCGCGCCGCCCGCAGCGGATCGCGCGGCAGGCCCAGCTCGCAGGCCATCACATTGGCCGTGCCGCCGGGCAGGAACGCCAGCGGGGGACCGTCCGGGGCCAGCCCATTGGCCGCCTCGTTGAGCGTGCCGTCGCCGCCATAGACCACGATGCGCTCCACGCCGCGCAACCCGGCGGCCAGCTCGCGGGCGTGTCCCGCGTGGGCCGTCTCGTGCCGGGTCAGCCCGATGCCCCGCTCCGCCAGCAGGCGCCCCAGGGCCGCGGGCACGTCGGCCCGGTAGCGGCCGGCCGTGGGATTGCAGATCAGGGCCCAGGTGCTCATGCGCGCGGATGAGGTCTCTGAATGGGGATGCGGGCGACAGGCCCCGGCGCGCGGTGGAGCGCAAGGGCGTGGCGCGGTGGGCTTTGCACGCACAGCGGGATTTGCGCGCGGCGGGCACGGTTTGCGCGTGTCGGCCGCCCCGCCCCGCGCTCAGGCCGTGCGCAGCGTCATATTCCGCCAGGGCCCGCGCTCGAAGCGCCACCATAATACGCCGGCCAGCACGACAATATACAGCGCCTCGCCCAGGAATGCCCCCAGCAGACCCAACCCCGCCCACTCGGAGAGCAGCAGGGCCGCCGGAAACATCACGCCCAGGGCGCACAGGGGCAGCGCCGCCGTGGGCACCCGCGTGTCGCCCGCCCCGCCCAGGGCCGAGCGCAGGATCATGCCCACCGCGTCGAACACCTGGTAGACCGCCATGACCTTGAACACCAGGCCCGCGCCCACGATGGCCTCGCGCTCCGTGACGAAGCCCGCCGCAATGCGCTCGCCCAGGAACCACAGGGGAATGCCCGCAAGCCCCATGTAGATCACACCCAGCCCCAGGGCCCGCAGCGTCGCCGTGCGCGCCAGCGCCGGCGATCCGGCGCCCAGGTAACGGCCCATGTACGACGAGGCGGCGATGCCCACCGCAAAGCCCGGCAGGAAGATCAGGTGCGTCACCTGCAACGCCAGGTTGCCCGCGGCCAGGGCCGTGGTGCCCAGGCGCCCGACGATGGCGTAGAACACCAGGAAGTTGCACATTTCCAGGAAGTCGCCCAGGCCCATGGGCAGCGAGACGCGCAGGATTTCGCGCAGCATGGCCCGCTGGGGCCGCCCCAGGATGCGCAGGCGCTCGGCGCGCGCAGCGCGACGCAGATGACTCACGGTCACGATCAACGCCGCCCCCGACAGGTTGGCCAGCACCGTGGCCAGCGCCCCGCCGGCCAGCCCCAGGGCCGGAAAGCCGCCCTTGCCGAAGATCAGCAGGTAATCCAGCACCACGTTGAGAGGCAGCATGAGCCAATTGACCAGCATGGGCAGGCGCGAGTTGCCCTTGGACTGGTGGTACGTGGCGTAGAGGATCGTCAGCAGCACGCAGGGCGTTTCCCACACGCGAATGAACAGATAGATCGTGCCATGCTCCACCACCTGGTGAGTCAGCCCCGCCGCGCGCGCCAGGCCGGGAAAGCCCAGGGCCGCGGCCCAGGCCAGGGGCAGCCCGGCCAGCGCCAGCCACTGGTACTGCACCAGCAGCGGGCCGATCTCCTGCGGCCGCCCGGCCCCGAAGGCCCGCCCCGTGAAGGCCACTGCGTTGCGCATGACCCCCAGCAGCAGCACCAGGATCGTGACGTAGTAGGCGTTGGCCATGCCCAGGCCCGCGAGCTGGGGCGTGCCCAGGCGGCCGATGAAGGCCGCGTCGATCACGCCGTGCAGGCCGAAGGTGATCATGCCCGCCATCAGCGGCACGGCAAAGCGCAGCAGCTCGCGCCGCGTGGGCGGCCGCGACAGGTCGGCGGACGGCGGGGTGTCGCTCATCGGGGGTGGCGCAGCCCGGGCAGGAAGGGGCGGCGCAGGCCGGGGGAGATGGCCCGCCGGGTTTCGCCGGTGGAGCCGGGGTCGTGGGTCGTGTCCGCGGCGCCATGCCGGCGCCGGCCGCCGGCGAGGGTTTTCATTTAAGCGCTCCTGTGGGAGAAGTGCTTTAGGCTCGGACGAGCCAGTATACCGGCCACGCGCGCCAGCGACAAATCCCGCCCCTTGGCGCACCGTGCCCGACAGCGGGCGCCAGTCCGCGCCAACACCGCCGGCCGTCGCGCGAGACCTGCGCCCGTGCCGCCCGACATTTCCCTCCCCTGCACGAGCGCACATGTCCAGCTCTGCACCCGCCGCGGACGTTCCGCGGGTGATCGGCCTCACCGGCGGCATCGCCTGCGGCAAAAGCAGCGTGTCGCAATACCTCGTCTCTCGCGGCGCTTATCTGCTGGATGCGGACAGCGTGGGCCACCGCGTGATCGCGCC
>JACQHH010000011.1 GCA_016199125.1 Candidatus Lambdaproteobacteria bacterium | reverse complement strand
TGATCACCTCCTCGAAGGTGCCCTGGAACACGATGTCGCCGGGCCCCGGGTCGGAGACGGCCTGCACCTCGTCCGGATCCACCGTGAGGTTGCTGACCACGGCATCCAGCGTGACGGCCACCACGTTGGCCCGCAGCTCCTCGGGGGTCTGCACGTCCACGTGCCCGGGCACCTTGGCCACGGGCAGGTTGGGCATGCCCAGCCCCGAGCTGGTCGTGGCCGCCTGGCCCAGAAAGCCCTCGCAGGTCAGCGAGGCGGTGGGCACTCCGGCCCCTTCGGCAATGGCGCTTGCCCGCAGCACGGCGGGCGTACAGCTCCCTCAGCAGGCCATGCCGGAGATTACCGCATCCACGCCCAGCTCCTTGAGCTGGGCCGGCAGCGCGGCCAGCACGGCGTGCTCCTCGTCGCCGTGGGTGCTGCCGAAGGTGTCGTAGCGCACGAACTTGATGCCGGGGTAGCGCTTGGTCAGCTCCTCTTCCAGGATGGGAAAGATTTCGTCGCCACGGAACAGGTAGTCCCACAGCTCCGCGACGGTCTTGCCTTCCAGGGAATCCAGCCGCTTGGCCAGTTGCGTGACGGTGAGGGATTTTTCGCCGCGTGGCCAGACCACGTCGTAGATGACCTCGTTGCCCTGTGCGCCCATGATGCTCTCCGGGGGGTGGGTTGCCTGTGCCTCAGTCTCGTCAAGTGATGGATGTACATAGCACATCGCCGCGCGGAAACTGAACCCTCGGCGCCACCCGGCAACGTGAGCGCCGCGGGCCCCTGCAAAGCCGTGCAATTCTGCCGCATTTGCGCGCTTGAGGGCATTCCATGCTTGACAAGCGGGGCCGCAAACCCGCTCAATAAAAAGATTGGGGGGAGTCAATCAGAGGCCCGCGCGGCCGGTTTCCGCCGGTCACGCGCAGGCGTTGGAGGTGCGATGGGAAGTGGCTTGCAAGGACTGAACGTGGTGGAGCTGGGGGGCTGGGTCTCGGCGCCGGCGGCGGGCAAGCTGCTGGCCGACCTGGGCGCGACCGTGGTCAAGGTGGAGCCGCCCGCAGGCGACGCGGCCCGCCAGCGGGGCCCCTTTCCCCACGGCAAGCCCGACCCCGAGGCCAGCGGCCTGTTCCTGGTGCTCAACGCCAACAAGCGCTCCGTGGTGCTGGACCTGGAGACCGCCGCGGGCCAGCGCGCCCTGGACGAGCTGGCGGCGCAGGCCGACATTCTGCTGCACAATTTCATTCCCCGCGAGATGACGCGCCTGCGCCTGGACTACGAGCGCTTTGCGGCGCTCAATCGGCGCCTGGTCGTGCTCAGCATCACGCCCTATGGCCTCACCGGCCCCTACAAGGATTTCGCGGCGGTGGACCTCAACCTGTTCCACGCCAGCGGGCTGAGCTGGGTGTTCGCCGATCCCATCGACATCAAGGGCCAGCCGCCGGTGAAGTTCTTCGGGCACCAGGCGGACATCCAGGGGGGCGTCTACGGGGCGGTGGCGGCTTTGGGCGCCCACTACGGCGCGCGGGAGCACGGGCAGGGTGAGCACATCGACCTGTCGGTGCACTCGGTCAATGCTTCTTTCCACGGCCCGAACTTCGTGGAATTCACCTACGCCGGGCGCGTGATCAACCGCTACAAGCCGCGCATGTTCGCCCCGGTGCAATATTACCGCTGCCAGGACGGCTACCTGTTCATTGTCTGTCCGGAGGAAGACCAGTGGCAGCGCCTGGTGGGCATGATGGGCGACCCGGAGTGGGCCAAGGCCGAGCGCTTCCGCACCGGCTGGGACCGCGGCGCGCACGTGGAGGAGATGAACGCCCTCCTGGAAGCCTGGACGAGCACGTGGCGCGCCGAGGAGCTGTTCCATGCCCTGCAGCAGAACCACATCTGCGCGACCATGCTCTACCGGCCGGCGGACCTGTTCGAGAACGCGCATCTGCTGGCCCGCGGCTTTGTGCATCGCCAGCAGCATCCGGTGGCGGGGGAGATTCCCATGCCCGGCCCGCCCTTCGTGCTGCAGCACCGCTGGTGGGACGTGCGCCTGCCGGCCCCGCGGCTGGACGAGGCTCGGGCCGAACTCCCGCGTCTGCTCGCGCGCAACGGCACGCAGGCCGCCGGCGCCGGCCGGGGGGCCAAAGCGGGCCGGCAAGCCGCAGCGGCCAAAACGGGCCAGCAAGCCGCGGCCACGGCCAAGGAGCGTCCGGTCGCCGGCAATGGCGCGGCGGGCAACGGCTCGGCGCGGCTGCCGCTGCAAGGTGTGCGCGTGCTCGATCTGACCTGGTACTGGGCCGGGCCGCACTGCACCGAGCAGATGGCGCACCTGGGCGCCGAGGTGATCAAGATCGAATCGCCCCTGCGGCCCGACTTCACACGCCGCTTCGCCATCTATCCCGAAGGCATGGAAGGCGGGCTGAACCGCGGCGGCTTCTTCAACGAGTACGCCCAGTCCAAGAAGAGCGTGCAGATCGACATCAAGCACCCCGAGGGCCTGGCGCTGATCAAGCGCCTGGCGGCGGTGTGCGACGTGGCGGCGAGCAACTTTTCCACGGGGGTCATGGAGCGCTTCGGGCTGGGTGCGCAGGAGCTGCGGCGCATCAACCCCAACATGATCGTGGTCACGGTCTCCGGCTTCGGCCAATCCGGCCCGCTCAAGGACTACATCGCCTACGGCCCCACGGTCGTGCCCTTTGCCGGGCTGGTGGCCGAACCCCAGGGCAGCGAGCCGCCCCAGTACGCGGCCACCGGCTATGGCGACCCCAATGCCGGCATCTACGCCGCCTATGGTGTGCTGGCTTCCCTGGTGGCCCGCCAGCGTCACGGGGGCGGGCAGATCGTGGACGTCTCCCTGTGGGAGTCCATGATCAACAACGCCTTCGAAGGCTGGATCAATGCGGCGCTGGGGCATCCGCCCTATCCCTACCTGGGCAACCGCGACCCGCTGTACGCGCCGCACAACTGCTTCCGCTGCGTTGGCGACGACGCCTGGGTCTCCATCGCCGTGACCGACGAGGCGCAATGGCAGGGCCTGTGCCGGGCGCTGGGCCGCGCGGACCTGGCCGGCGATGCGCGCTTTGCCACCGCCACGGCGCGCAAGGCCAACGAGCGCGCCCTGGAGGAGATCGTCAGCACGTGGACGGTCACCCAGGATCGCTGGGAGGCCACCGAAGTGCTGCAATCCCACGGCGTGCCGTCCTTCCCGGTGATCGACACGGGCGAGCTGGCGGAAAATCCGCACTTGCACGCCCGCGGCTTCTTCAGCCGGCTGCCCCATCCCGAGGTGGGGGTGCGCACGCACACGGGCATCCCCTGGCGCCTCACGCGCGGACCCAACGGGGTGCGCGCCCGCGCCCCGTTGATGGGCGAGCACACCGACGAAGTGCTGCGCGAGGTGCTGGCCCTGGACGATGCGGAACTGGCCCGCCTGCGCGCGGCCGAGGCCATCTGGTAGCCCCGCGGCACCCCCGATGCGCTCCCGCGGCCCGTGGGCAGGCCCCAGGACCTGCCGCGGGCTGCCGCCCCCTGCGTCACGTCCCGAGCAAGGTCATTGCATGAAGATCCGCCCGCGGCGATTGTTGGAGTCGCCCTATGCCCACCTGACCCTGGTGGCCCTGATCTGGGCCGGGAACATCCTGCTGGCCCGGGCGGTGCACGAGCAGATCACGCCCGTCTCCCTCAACTTCTGGCGCTGGGGCGTCTCGTCGCTGGTGTTCGTGCCGCTGCTGGCGCCGCAGCTCTGGGCTGCACGGCGCATCATCCTGCGCGACTGGAAGGTGTTCGTGGTGCTGGGGACGATGGGCGTGGCCCTGTTCCACTCCCTGCTCTACGTGGCGCTGAGCATGACCCTGGCCATGAACGTGTCCATCATCAGTTCCATGACGCCCATCGTGATTGTGCTCATCGCCTGGGCGTGGATCGGCGAGCGCCTTTCGCCGCGGCAGGGGCTGGGGGTGCTGATCTCGCTGATCGGCGTGCTGGCCATCATTTCGCGCGGGGACCCCTCGGTGCTGCTCCATCTGCGCATGAACCCCGGGGACCTGGTGGCGCTGGTGACGGTGCCCATGTGGGGCACGTACACCGTGCTGCTGCGGCGCTACAAGTCGGAGCTGCCGGGGGCCACCATGCTGGCGGCGATCATCCTGGTGGGCACGCTGCTGCTGCTCCCCGTGTTCATTTACGACGAGCTGGCCGGAGCGCGCTCGTCCTACAACGCCGCGACCCTGGGCACCATCCTCTACGTGAGCCTGCTGGGCTCGGTGCTGGCCTACTGGCTGTGGAACCGCGCCGTGGCCATCGTGGGCGCCAACCGGGCGGGGCTGTTCCTGCACCTGATCCCGGTCTTCACCGCGGCGATGGCCGTGGCCTTCCTGGGCGAGCAGCCGCACCTTTATCACGCCCTGGGCATCGCCCTGATCTTCGGCGGCATCTACTTTGTCACCGGGCGGCGGGCCACGGCCTAGGGCCGGCCGGGCGGAGTCGCGTGCGTTGCACGGTCGAGGATGGCAAAGGTGCCTTGCAGCCGGGCAATCACGCGCGCGCCATCGCTGACCGTGGCAGTCGCCACGGCCGTGCTGCGGCCCCGGTGCTGCACCTGGGCTTCGCAGCGCAGGCGCCCGCCGCCGGCGCCGTGGATGAAGTTGACCTTGTTCTCGATGGTGCTGCAGATCTGGCCCTCGCCGAGCAGGCTGAACACGGCCTCGGCCATGCAGCAGTCGGCCATGCTGAACACGGCGCCGCCGTGCACGCTCTGGAAGGGGTTGTGCAGCGTCGGCACGATTTCCAACTCCCCCCGGCACGTCCCGCCCTCCGCCGATTGAATGTGCAGGCCGATGGATTCCACGAAGGGGTTCCAGCCGGGTTCGCGCTTGAGCATGGCCATGGCACCTCGCAAGAATGTCTACGGCGCCCGGGCCGGCGCACGAAATGGATTGCCCCCCGGCGCGACCCCTGGCCATGGGGTCCCGGCGGAGGGCTGGCTTGGGCGCCGTTGTGTCATCTCGAGCAACGGCTTGTCCTCACGGGGACGTTCTTCGGAGCTTTGCTCCGGCACTCAGTGCCGCCTCTGGGGCGACACCTGCGGCTCGTCTGTCACACCTCCCATCGGTCGCCTTTCCCAAGTCCTGCCGGGACTCGCCCGGCGCGCGGGCCGCGCCTCGCTGGCGCGGTTCCCCCACTTTGATTTTCGTCCCTTGCCCCGGCGATGTCAACGCCGCGCGGCGCCCACGCGGGGCGCCAAGGCGCCCTGCAAGCGGGATTTCCGGGCCTAGAGGTTCAGGTCGCGGGCGATGATGTTGCGCTGGATCTCGCTGGTGCCCTCGCCGATGATGTACACGAGGCTGTCGCGGTGGATGCGGCCCAGCCCGGTTTCGCGCATGAGGCCCGAGCCGCCGTGGATGCGGATGGCCTCCTCGCTGATGCGCACCGCCGCCTCGCTGGCGATGAGCTTCACCTTGGCCGCGGTGACGATGTCCATGGTGCCCTGGTCCACGCGCCAGGCGCCGTAGTACACCAGCCACTGCATGGCCTCGATTTCCGCCGCCATGTTGGCCAGCTTGTGCGCGATGGCCTGGTACTTGCCGATGGTCTTGCCGCGCACCACGCGCGTGCGCGCGTAGGTGCACGAGGCTTCGAAGGCGGCCTTGGCCATGCCCAGGCAGTTGGCGGAGATGCCCACCCGGTTCTCGGCCAGCGAATCCAGGATGATGGGATAGGTGCCTTCGCGTCCGCCCAGCAGGCAGTCGTCCGGCACAAAGGCATCCTCGATGTAGATCAGGCCCGTCTCCGAGCCGCGGATGCTCTCCTTCTTCAGCTTGCTGATGGCGAAGCCCGGGTTGGGCAGCTCCACGATGAACAGGCTCACCGCGTCGGCCGTCAGCTCCGGGCGCGTGCGCGCCGCGAGCATGAGAAAATCGGCAAAGGGGGCGTTGGTGATGAAGGTCTTGCTGCCGTTGAGCCGGTAGCCGCCTTCCACCTTGTCCGCGCGCGTGCGCAGGGCCCGGATGTCCGAGCCGCCGTCCGGCTCGCTCAGGCCGAAGCCGCTGAGCAGCTCCCCGCGCAGCGCGGGCTTGAAGAAGCGCTCCTTCTGCTCCCGCGTCCCGCCCTTCCACAGCGGCCAGATGCCCAGGTGCGTGTGGGCCGACCAGGTGGCCGCGAAGGTCTGGGACACGCGGCTGGTCTCTTCGCGCACGATGCAGTCGGAGATCTTGTCGAAGCCCGTGCCGCCGTCCTCTTCCGGGTAGCGTACGCCCAGCAGGCCCAGCGCCGCCCACTTCTTGAAGATCTCGCGCGGAAAGGTCTCCGTCTCTTCCGCTTCCTCCACCAGCGGGGCGATCTCGTTTTGCGAGAAGCGCCGCACGGTTTCGCGGATCTGCTCGTGCTCGGGGCTGAACTGAAAATCCATGGGGCCGGTGTCCGGGAAGTTCGGTGCGTTGTTGCGTGCGGGGCGTTGCGGGGCACACCCCTTCGAGCACGACGGGTAGCGCGCGGGGGCGGGAGAAGTCAATGCCACGCCCACGATTGTAACGTGGAGGTCTTGCCCCGGCGTGACCGGCGTCACATGGCGGCGCGCGCGGGCGGGCGCCTCGCCGTACCGCCGGGCACGCCGCGCGCGGGTCGCCCTGCCTGCGCCGCGGCCCGCCGCGGGCCGTGTTTACAAGGCGGCGGAATTGTGGTTTGCCTCAGGACGATGCCGCGGCGGGCGGGCGCCCCCCGACCCGCGCGGGAATTCTCCGGGGGGTGGCCCTTTATGGCAAGGAAACGACATTGGCCATGCACACCGGCACGATCCAGATTGCCTGCGGCGGAGCGCCGCTGACCATCGCCCATGCCCGCTGGGGCGAGCATCCGCGCACGCTGGTGCTGCTGCACGGGGGCTCCGGCTCGCGCGGGCATTGGGCGCGCAACGTGGGCCCGCTCGCGGAGCACTTCTCGGTCGTCGTGCCCGACCTGCCAGGCTACGGGGATTCCGGCGACATTCCCCCGGGCACGGACATGGACACCTATGTGGAGCTGGTCTGCGAGACCCTCCGCACGCTGCTGCCGGGGCAGGCGCCTTTTCACCTGGCCGGATTTTCCTATGGCGGGCTGATGGCCGGCGGCGTGGCCGTGCGTCTGCCTCAGCGCGTGCGGGCGCTGACCCTGCTGGCCCCCAGCGGCTTCGGCCCCCCGGTGGGACGCGAGATCGTGCTCCGGAAACGCAAGCCCGGCATGAGCGAGGCGGAGCTGGATGCGGTGTTCCGGCACAATGTGCAGGACATGATGCTGCACCGCCCCGAGGCCGTGGACGATGCCACCGTGGCCCTTTACCGCAGCGACATCGAGCGCGCGCGCTTCCGCAACTGGCAACTGAGCTGGGCCGATGTGACGCCGGGCAACCTGGCGCGCATCCGCTGCCCGTTGCAGCTCATCTGGGGCGAGCGCGACCGCACGGCCAATCCCAGCCTGGCCAGCCGCCTGGAGCACACCCGGGCCATCCTGCCCGATGTGCCCATTCACATCCTGCCCGCCACGGGCCACTGGGCCCAGTACGAGCGCCCACGGGAGGTGAACGGCCTGCTCAGCTCCTTCCACCTGGCCGCTGATGTGCGCCCCTGCGAATGAGCGCGGCACGCCGGCTGGGCGTTTGCACGGGCCGGGTTGCTCTTTGCGAAGGCCGATGGACCCCTTCCCCGCCCGCGGCGTTCTTACCTATGGAGGGCCTATGGAGGGTCCCCTGCCGCGCGGACGCGCCGCTCGTCTCCGCGGCACCCTCGGCGCTTTTCATGACAGTGCGGATTGTGGTATCCATAGTCATGCTGGGGACAATCCGGTCGAAGGATGCAGCCGTGCGGGAACAGGACAGAGATCAAATGCCGAACAAGTCTGAGCTCAATCGTCGGGGTGACGACCGGCGGAAGCAGCGGCATCGCGTGGGCCTGTATGACGATTCCAGCGAGAACGCCAATCCGCGACGAAATCCTCTGGACGAAAAAGTACGCGAAGCTTGGCGCCAGATCCTGGATCGTCGCCGCGGAGAACGTCGCGTCAGCGATCAGTACCAGCACATGCCCGCGGACGTTCAGTCCGTCAATGGCCTGGGGGCCTGAAGCGCCGCCATCCCGGCAACCGGAACAAAGTCTCAATAATTTCAGAGATTTGCAGTTCTGAAGGGCTGCCCACGGCGGGTCAGGCAGGCTGCGCGTGCCCACTTCTCCCCGCACACGGTTTCTTGCGAGCCACCGGCGCAGCGCATTCCGCCGCCGACTGCGCGCGTGCGCTTGAGCCCCCGTGGTCTGACGCGCGCCCCGCCCGCTTGCCTTCCCCCCGCCGATCGGCTCTAACTGTTTCCGCGCGCGGCCACCCCCGTTGCACGGCGCGCGGCGCCCACTGGAGACCTATACAAATTCCTGCAGGAGCACCGATGAGCGATATTGGCTTTGCGAGCATTCTTCCCGACGGCTGGCAGCGCGCCCGCGGATTTTCCTACGCGGTGCGGGGCCGGGGGGGCACCGTGGTGGCCGTGGCGGGGCAGGTGGCCCGGCGCGGCGGCGCGGGCGATGTGGATCCCGCCCTGGGCTTCGCCGAGCAATGGGCGCAGGCCCTGGGCAACGTGGTGGCCCTGGTGCGCGCGGCTGGGGGCGACGCCGGCAACATCATCGCGCTGCGCATCTACGTCACGGACATGGAAGCCTACCGCCAAGCGGGCGCGGCCCTGGGCGAGGCGTGGCGCACACACATGGGCAAGCATTTTCCCGCCAGCACGCTGGTGCAGGTGGGGGCCCTGGTGGATCGCCACGCGCTGGTGGAGATCGAGGCCGAGGCCCTGTTGCCCTGAGCCAGGCGCCCGGCGCACCGCCAGGGCAGTGCCAGGCTCCTCCCGCGGCCACGGGTCCCTCAGCGGCCCAGCGCGCCCAGCACGGCGGCGACGAAGGGCAGCATGCCCTGCGGCCCGGAGTCGCGATCCTTCATGTGCACCGAGGTGCCGCTGCTGTGCACGAAGATGTGCCGCACGATGGACAGGCGCACGTCCAGGTCCAGCCCGGCGCCCATGATCACCAGATCCATGCGCGCCTGCTCCAACGCGCGGCGGGCATCGGCAAAGCCGGTACCGGCGAACAGTGTCAGGTTCGACGTGTCGACGAGCGCCCGCACCTGGTCCAGATCGATGCCCTTGCGGGCCAGCAACAGCACGTTCTTCATCGTCGTATTCCTCCCATCACCCCTGCCGTGCGGCATGTCCGTACCGCTCAACGCCGCGGCGCGCTGCCGCGCCGTGGCCGCTCAATGTTGTCTCCGTTCAGCCGATACCAAACTGTGATGGTTTGCTCACCGTCGAGGGATCGGCATGGTGCCACGTTTCCATATCCTGGTTGTCCCGTGCCTGCTGAGTGGCCTGCTGGCCCTGGCGGCGGCGCCCGCGGCGGCGCAGCGCTTCGATCCCGCCGATCAGGCCTTCCTGCCGGACACGCGGCTGACCATCTCCGAGGCGGGCATCAGCAACGATTCGGAAGCCAGGAGCAGCGGCCTCACGGACGAGCGCACCTCGCAGAGCCAGGTCTCCCGCAGCGCGACCCTGGTGATCGTGGGCGATTTTGCCACATATGGCGGCGGGACCGGTACCCGTGATTTTTCGGAGGAGACCCTCTCCTTCGACATCGCCGAGCATGCGGTGGAGAATGTCGCCTTCCTCGGTGTCGGCTTCGATCTGGGGGATCGGCAGCGCCTGACCGTCGTGGTGAGCAAGTCGTATCGGGCGGAGCGCTTTATCATCGACGCCTACGAGGCCCACACGCAATCCGATCTGGCTTACGCGGTGGGGCTGTTCTACCGCCTGGGGATTTTTCGCGTGGGGCTCACCCGCGGGCGTGAGGTGCTGACCCTGCGGATCACCGACCCCACGCTGTTCGCCCGCGAACGCTACGAGTTCGACGTGGTGTCCTACGATGCGGGCCTGTTTCTGGGCGAGGGCTCCGACTTGAGCCTGTCCCTGGTGCTGCGCCATCTGGAGGCTCCCGCGGTGGGCGGCCAGACCGTGAGCAAGAAGAGCACCACGGGCGACGTGCAGCGCCTGCGGATCGGTCTGGCTCTGGATCGGGACAGCGGCATCGGCGCCAGCTACACCCGCGCCCAGTCCAGCGAGGGCTTCACCTCCGATCTGGCCCGCACCGAGAACAGCACGGCGACGACCTTTTCCATGGAGCTCAGCCGCACCCTCACTGTGGACTTCGGGCAGAGCAGCACCCTGGTCAACGTCGATGCCCAGGCGCCTGTGTTCAGCGGCGGCGTGGTGATTGCGCGGGTGCCGCGCACCTACGAAAGCCTGCGCGTGGAGAACTTTGTGCGGGTGGTGTGGCGCTTCGGAAGCGAGCCTGCGGGCGTTCCCGAACCGACGCCATAGCCGGAGGAAACCGGCCGCGCAGGACGCCGGCCAAACCGCTGTGCACCCGGACGCGCTGCTGCAACGGGGCGCTGCTCACGCAACGCTGGGGAGGGCTTGCCACGGCGGGGGCCGGCCCCGGACCGCAGCAACCGGCGTCGCACGACACGTGCAACGCCGGCGCCGCAAACCGGGAGTGTGCCTGGCCTATGCCACGGCGGCTACTGCTTGGCGGCTGCCGCCCGCGCGGCATTCACCTCCGCCTCGCTGGGCAGGGTCTTGTCGGACGGGATGTAGGCGATGTCCGTCAGGATCGAGAACGGATACTCGGGCAGCTTCTTGGTGATGCCGATCAGCGACGGCGCCTGAATGGTGTTGTCGATGAAGCGGAAGCTCACCGGACCGCGCACGCCCTCGTAGGTGAACGAGGACATGGTCACGCGCAGCTTGTCCGGATCGGTGCCGCCGTTGCGCCGGTAGCCCTCGGCGAAATGGTGCAGCACGTCATAGGCGATCGTGCCGAAGTCGTCCGGATAGTCGCCGAAGCGCTCCTTGTACTTCCGCACGTACGCCCGGCCCTTCTCGTTGGGCATGGCCCAGAAGGGAATGCGCGAAATGCCGATGAAGCCATCCGGCATGTCCCCCGCCAGAGGCGCCAGCTCCTTGTAGGTCATGATGGTCACCAGGTTTGTGCGCTTGGACAGCCCATAGGCATTGCCCTGCTTGAACAGCGCCGTGGACGTGGGGCCGAACGAGGCCGCGAACACGGCATCCGGGTTCTCCGCAAGCGTGGCGGTGATGAACGACGTCATGTTCGATTCGCCGAACTTGGGCCAGAGCTGCTTCTTGACGTTGGCCTTGGCGTTGATCTTCTTGAACCGTTCGACAAACATGTCCACGAAGGAATGGCCCCACTCGTAGTCCAGGCCGATTGTGACCACGTTGTTCCAGCCCTTCAGGGTGAAATATTCCGCGGCCGCGTTGGCATCCATCTGCGCATTCTGCTGGCCCTGATAGATGTAGGGATGGCCGAAATCGACCGTGCCGCGGTGGGAACCGGCCGCCGCGCTGACCAGCGGCACCTTGTATTCCTTGGCCATGGGGCTGATCGCCAGCCACACGGAGCTGCTGCACGGCCCCATGATCATGTGCACCTTTTCGTTCTCGATCAGGTCACGGGCCTGCTTGGCGCCCTCGTCGGGCTTGGATTTGGAATCGCGGATCAGCAGCTCCAGAGGCCGTCCATTGATGCCGCCGGCGGCGTTGATCTCTTCTTCCGCCAGTTTCACGGCGTTGACGGATGGGCCGATGGTCGACGCGCAAAATCCGGATATACCGCCCACGAATCCGACCTTGATCGGATCTGCTGCGTGCGCCGGCGTGGCGCCATAGGCAAGCGCCAACGCGGCCAGTGCCAGGGTGCCCTTGCACACCGCCTGGCGAATGAATTGGAAAGTCATTGATCTGTCTCCCGATTTAGGAATCCTTCTGCCATCCACTCTGTCCCCCGAGGCCACCTGGCCCCGCAAGCGCCATGTTGTACCACATTTGCCCGTCGCTTTCATCTCCGCGGCCTCTCGTGGCGGTGTCGGTATTGCGGGTCACCGCGGGCGGCCAGGGTCCGGCGGGATGACAGGTGGCGGGTGGCTTGGTATCCCTCGGGCATCCGGTGCACAATGGGCCGGGGCAACGTCCCACGCCAGGAGAACCCGTGGACTACCAGACCATCCGCTACGAGGTGGCGGAACGCATCCTGACCCTCACGCTGAACCGCCCGCAGAAGCTCAACGCCTTCAACCAGGAGCTGTTCACCGAGCTGCTGCACGCCTTCGACCGGGCCGATGCGGACGACGACGTGCGCGCCATCATCGTCACCGGTGCCGGCCGCGCCTTTTGCGCCGGTGCCGATCTTTCCGGCGGCGAGGAGACCTTTCGCCGCAACGCTGAACGCAGCGGCGATGCCCCGCACCGCGAGACCGGCGGCGTGCTGACCCTGCGCATCTTCGACTGCACCAAGCCGGTCATCGCCGCGATCAACGGCCCGGCCATCGGCGTGGGGCTGACCATGACCCTGGGCATGGACATCCGCCTGGCGGCGGACAGCGCCCGCTTCGGGCTGGTCTTCGCGCGCGTGGGCATCGTCCCGGAGGCGTGCAGCAGTTGGTTCCTACCGCGCCTGGTGGGCATTTCCCAAGCCCTGCGCTGGATCTACAGCGGCGAGGTGTTCGGGGCCGACGAGGCGCTGGCCCACGGCCTGGTCAGCGAGGTACATCCGGCCGACGGGCTGCTGGCGGCCGCGCGGGCGCTGGCCTTGCAGATCGCCGCCAACACCTCGGCGCTCTCGGTGGCGCTCTCGCGGCAGATGCTGTGGAAGATGCTGGCCGCCGAGCACCCCATGGCCGCGCACCGCGTGGAGTCGCGCGTGATCCGCGACGTGGCCGGGCGGGCCGATGCCCAGGAGGGCATCCGGGCTTTCCTGGAAAAGCGCCCGCCGCGCTTCACAGCCAGTCCCAGCGCGGACCTGCCGGCGTTCTATCCCTGGTGGGAGCCGCCGCGCTTCGAGGGATGACCCGCGCCGACCGCAACCCAAACCCACGAGGAGCCCCCATGACCGAGCAGGACGCGAAGGAGCTGGTGCGCCGCTACCTGGACCTGATGGCAGAGCGCCGCGTGGAGGAGGCGCGCGCGTGCCTGGCCGACGGCGTGCAGATCGTCTTCCCCGGCGAGTTTCGCACCGGCGAGCTCAACGACATCATCGACTACGGACGCACGCGCTACACCGCGGTCAGGAAGCATTACCGCGAGGCGGAGGCGTATGCCATGGCCGACGGGGCCGTGCGCGTGATCCAACAGGGCACGCTCCATGGCATCACGTTGAAAGGGGCGCGCTTCGACGGCATCCGCTACGTGGACATCTTTCTCGTGCGGGACGGGCGCATCGAGCGGCAGGAGGTGTACAACGACGTGGCCGAGTCGGGCCTGGTGCACCAATAACGCTGCGCGACACTTTCAGGGGGACGCAACATGGGCTTTTACGAGCGCAGGATTCTGCCGTACCTGATCCTCTGCGCCATGCGCGGCAAGGACATGCAGGAGCAGCGGCAGCTCGCACTGGCCGGGGCGCGTGGGCGGGTGCTGGAGGTGGGCTTCGGCAACGGGCTCAACCTGCGCCACTATCCGCCGCAGGTGACCTCGCTGGACGGCGTGGATCCCTCGCCCCTGGCGGCCCGCCTGGCGCGCAAGGAGATCGCCGCCACCGCGCTGCCCGTGGCGGTGCACACGGCCTCGGCCGAGGCGCTGCCCTTCGCGGACGGCACGTTCGACGATGCCTGCATGACCTGGACCTTGTGCACCATCCCGCACCCCGAGCAGGCCCTGCGCGAAATCCGCCGCGTGCTCAAGCCCGGCGGCCGCGTGCATTTCGTGGAGCACGGGCTCTCGCCCGATGCGGGCGTGGCGCGCTGGCAGCAGCGCCTCAACGGCCTGCAACGCTTCGTCAGCGGCGGCTGCAACATCAATCGCAAGATCGACGACCTTATCGCCGGCGCCGGGCTGCACGTGCAGAGCCTGGAAAATTTCTACATCAAAGGTCCGCGCACCCACACGTATTTCTACCGCGGCAGGGCCGTGTGCCCGGTCGATGGGCCCGCCCAGGCCGACGGCTGAAGCCCGGAGGCTCGCCCCGCCCCGCGTGCGTGCCCGAGGGCCTGCCCGCGCCCGCCCCGGTGCTCTGACCCCGGCGGGGCCACTGGACAGCGCCGGCCCGGATGGTGCTAGGGTGGCGCACGCGCCCGCAGTCTTCGCGCCATTCTCCCGGAGCGCCGCCCGTGACGGACCCCCTGGAATCGTTCCCGCCCGCCGAGGATGCGCCCCCGGGGCCGAGCGTCCTGGGCGCGCCGGTGGCCGCGGCCGCCGAATCTCGGCCGCGCCCGGCACGGCGCATCGACGGGCCCACGCTGGCGGCCGTGCTGGTGACCATCCTGCTGTGGGGCTCGGCCTTTCCCTCCACGCGCTACGTGCTGCCGCACTATGCCCCGCTGGACATCGCCACGCTGCGGCTGGTGTACGGGGCCCTGGGGATGGCCGTGTTCGCCGCCGTGGTGCGCATGCCCCTGCCCCGCTGGCGCGACTGGCCGGTGTGTCTGCTCTTCGGCACCTCGGCCTTTGCCCTCAGCGGGCTGGCCATGACCTATGGGCTGCGCTCGGTGAGCGCGGGCGCCGGCAGTTTCCTGGTCGGCACCATCCCCATCTTCTCCACCATCCTGGCGTGGCTGTTCATCCGCGAGCGGCTGCGCCTGTGGGGCTGGCTGGGCATCCTGGTGAGCTTCTCCGGCGTGGGCCTGATCGCCCTGGGCGAGGGACGGGGCTTCCGGCTGGAGCCGGGCGCCGGGCTGGTGGTGCTCAGCGCCTTCTGCCAGTCCATCTTCTTCGTGTTCCAGAAGCCCTACCATCGACGCTACAGCGGCCTGCAGCTCACCTGTTACGCGGTGTGGGGCGGGGCATTGGTCATGCTGCCGCTCCTGGTGCGGGCCCCGGCGGCGATCCTGGCTGCCCCGCTGTCGGCCACGCTGGCCATGATCTACCTGGGCCTGTTTCCCATCGCCGTGGCCTTCGCCACGTGGTCCTATGCGCTGTCGCGGGCCATGGCGGCCAAGGTCACCAGCGCCATGTACGTGATGCCGGTGGCCGCAGTGACCATCGCCTTCGCGTGGCTGGGAGAGGTGCCCAGCCCGCTCGTCTTCGCCGGCGGCGCCGTGGCCCTGCTGGGCGTGGCGGTGGTCAGCCTCTACGGGCGCTGAGCGGCGGGGCCGCCCTGGCCGCCCCGCAATGTCCGATTGGCCATCTGCTGTTGAGAAGGCGTTGAAAAAAGAGGCAGAAGGAGGGATGGCCCCACACCGAGAAGATCAGGCTGAATAACGATCTACGATCCTTTGGATAATTTCGAGTCGGAGGGACAGCATGTCCAACTGATGAGAGTGGAACGGGTTGTAGGCATGTCCAAATCGGCGGACTGGCACAGAGCCAAGGCGATCAAAAGTTAGAATGATTGCTTCCGCAAAATTTTCTCGCAATAACGCAAGCACGCGCTGCCGCCATTCTTCATGATCGGCCACAAAGCGCCGCAACTCTTCTTCACTTCCCACCAGGCGATTTAGAAGATCGTGAATTGCGTCAGACCGTAATCGCGCTAGTTGGTCAACCACGCGCTGCTCGGGCCTCGAACCGACTGACGCATCTTCGATCGCTTGCTTAGCGTGTCTGCCGCTCGCCCAATTCCGATACTGATTCATCCCTAATAATATGAAAAAGAAGCACGCAGGGACTCCGATCACCAGCAACAGGATTGTGTCTGGAAGTGTCAACATCGTGAACAATCGGAAAATCATGATTATCATTGCCGCGAAGAGGCTCGCAGCAACGCCAACAACAAATTCACCCGTCTTTCCGTCCGGTAGTTGCATGTTTGGACGCTAGGACCGGCCAATTCTTCGGTCAAGTACATACTTCCGCAATAAGTCTTAACGGGGCCGGTAATTCGTGATATCGAAAACCTTTATCCAATCATCCATCAGGCGGCCCGACGCCCGGCCGCCCCGCGCACGTTCCAGCAGTGCCCAGTTCATCGCCTCAGGGGGGCAGTTCCATGCACGTAGGCTATTCCGCGATTTTCCAGAACCCGGAGCGTCGGCTCCCGGACCGCGAGGTGTACGAAAACGAGCTGCGCCTGGCCTGCATGGCGGAGCCGCTGGGCTTCGAATCCGTGTGGTCCGTGGAGCATCACTTCACCGACTACACCATGTGCCCGGATGTGGTGCAGTTCCTCAGCTACATGGCCGGCCGCACCAGGACCATCAAGCTGGGCTCCATGGTGGTGGTGCTGCCCTGGCACGATCCCGTGCGCGTGGCCGAGCAGGTGTCCATGCTGGACAATCTCTCCGGCGGGCGCATGATCCTGGGCATCGGCCGCGGCGTGGGGCGGGTGGAATTCGACGGCTTCCGCCTGGACATGAACGAGTCCCGCGAGACCTTCGTGGAATATGCGCAGATGGTGCTGGAGGGCCTGGAGCGCGGCTACGTGGAGCACGACGGCCAGTATGTCAAGCAGCCCCGGCGCGACATCCGCCCGGCGCCCTTCAAGAGCTTCCGCGGCCGCACCTACGCCGCCGCCGTCTCGCCCGAATCCCTGCCGCTGATGGCCAAGCTGGGCGTGGGTATCCTGGTCGTTCCGCAGAAGCCCTGGAAGACCGTGGAGAAGGACATCGTCAACTACAACACGTTCTTCCGCGCAGCCAACGGGGTCGATGCCCCGCCGCCGCTGGTGGCCGGCTGGACATTCGTGGACCAGGACGAGGGCCGCGCCCAGGAGCTGGGCCGCAAGTACATCGGCGACTACTACCGCTCGGTGATCAAGCACTACGAGTTCAACAAGGACCACCTGCGCAACGTGAAGGGCTACGAGTTCTACGGCAAGGGCTTCCAGGACAAGGTGGCCGAGCTGGGCATCGACGGCGTGGTCAATTTCCTCACCGACCTGATGCCCTTCGGCACACCGGAGCAGGTCTACGAGAAGATCATGTATCAGCACAAGCTGATCGGCCATAACGGGTTCATGGCCATCCTCAGCTACTCGGGCATGCCCTGGAGCGAGGCGGAGCGCAACATGACCTGCTTCGCCCGGGAGGTGATGCCCCTGCTCAAGCAGGTGCAGGTGCCGACGCCGGAGTTCGCCAGGACCGCCTGAGCCTTGCACGGCGCGCCTGATTCCAGGTATGCGGTACATGGAGCACGCCCCGCCGCAACGGCCGCGCGGCGTGTCCGACCGGCCGCGGTGGCCGTACAGGCACGGCGGGGGCGCCGGCCCGCCCGACCGGGGGGAGGGGGCGCGGCGCCATGCCGGCCGCCCTGTTCCGGCCGTTGCGCCTCCTGGAGCTCCCCCCATGACCGAACGCAAGCCCATCCCCAATTCGCACCGCGAGTCCACGCCTCCCCCCGCGACTTCGTCGGCGACCCCCGGCGCAGCCGCTGCGGGCGGCCCGGCGCCCACCCTGCAGGACGATCCCCACGGCCTGCGCACGCTGGCTGCAAAGCGCGCCGAGGCGCTGGAGATGGGCGGGGCGGAGAAGATCGCCAAGCAGCATGCCAGGGGAAGGCTCACCGCCCGCGAGCGCATCGCGCGCCTGCTCGATGTGGACACCTTCCACGAGTACGCCCCGCTCGCCCGTAGCGAGCTGCCCGAGATGCGCCCCAAGACGCCGGCGGAGGGCAAGATCTGCGGGGATGGGCTCATCGAGGGGCGACGCGTGTTCCTCACCGCCGATGACGCCACGGTGCTGGCCGGCGCGGGCGGGCGGCTGGCCATGCTCAAGGTCAAGCAGCACGTGGAATACGCCATCCGCAAGGGCTATCCCGTGGTCAACCTGGGCGACGCGGCGGGCGTGCGCATGCCGGACAACATGGGGTCGGCCAACATGATGCGCATGGCCCGCGTCAACTACGGCCAGCCGCGGCGGCGCCAGGTGCCCGTGGTGGCCTGCATCCTGGGCGACTGCTACGGCGACCCGAGCTGGACCGCCGCGCGGGCGGACGTAGTGGTGATGGTCAAGGGCTGCGTGATGGCCGTGGCCGGCCCGCGCATCCTGGGCGATGCCACCGGCGAGCGCGTCTCCAAGGAGGAGCTGGGCGGCTGGGAAGTGCACGCCCGCACGACCGGGCAGGTGGACCTCTTCGCCGAGGACGAGGCGCACTGCTTCGCGCTGGTGCGGCAGGTGCTGGGCTATCTGCCCTCCAACGCCGGCGAGCTGCCGCCCGTGGTGGACCCGGCCCGGGCGCCCCGGCGCCCGCAGGAGGATCTGCTGAAGATCCTGCCCGCCTCCGGCCGGGTGGCCTTCGACATGCACAAGGTGCTGGACGTGGTCTTCGACGACGGCGGCGTGCTGGAGCTCAAGCCGCTCTACGACCGTAGCCTGATCACCGCCCTGGCGCGGCTGGACGGGCACACGGTGGGCATCCTGGCCAACAATTCCATGCATCATGCGGGGGCCATGGGCCCGGCGGCCTGCGAAAAGGCCACCTCGTTCATCTGCCTGTGCGACTCCTACCACATCCCCATGGTGACCTTTCACGATACGCCGGGCTTCTACGTGAGCAAGGCCGCCGAGGAGCGCAAGCTGCCGCTGAAGATCATGACCTACCTGGACGCCTGGCATCAGAGCACCGTGCCGCGCATCGGCGTGATCGTGCGCAAGTCCTACGGCATCGCGCACCGCAACATGATCGGGGCGGGCATGAGCGCCGACATGCTCATCGCCTGGCCCACGGCGGATGTATCCTTCATGGCTCCCGACGGCGCGGTGAGCGTGGTCTTCGGCACCAAGCTGCAGGAGTCCACCGACCCCGAGGCCGACCGCGCGCGCTACCTGGAGGTGATCAACACGGCCAACCAGCCCTGGGAGGCGGCGGAGATTCACGAGGTGGACACGATCGTCGATCCCCGCGAGACGCGGGCGGAGCTGATCGCGGCGTTGCAGCGCGCACGGGGTGCCGACGGCCAGCGCGGCCGCAGCGCGCGCCACCTGGCCAACTGGCCCACCGGGTTCTGAACCCAGCGGCGCACCGGGCCATCCCCGTGGTGACGGCGCACCGGGCCATCCCTCGCGCAGTGTCCGCTGCCGCGGCTCCATCCACCCGCGTTGCGGAACGGTGTCGGGTTGCGGCATCCGCACGGCTACGCAAATCAAGGGAACCAACGGCAATTTGGTTCGTTATGTAGCATGAGAATTCTCGGGTCGCCGCGGCGAATCCGGTGCTCACCTTCGCCGTTCCGAACGGTCGCATTTCAGACCGAACAATATGGAGCCCGCCGTGAAATTAGGCACCAAGCTGCTGATTCTGTTCCTGCTGGTGGGGATTCTGCCACTGCTGATCAGCGGCATGATCAATCGCTATTACGCATCCGGTGCATTGAGAAATCAGGCGTTCAATCAGCTCATGTCGCTGCGTGACGTCAAGAGCCGGCAAATCGCGGAGTACATCGAGACCATCAAAAATCAAGTGGTTTACATGTCGGAAGACCAGACCATTCTGCAGGCGATGCAGGATTTCAGTTGGGCCTTCATGGAACTGGGCGAGGGCCGGTCCGAGCGTGCAAAAACCCGCCTGCAGGAGCTTTACATCACGAACAATTCCTTTCCGGCTGGCGAACGGGCCAAGTTGACTACAGTCGAGGGGGACAGCCTCTATGCCCAAGCGCATGGCGGGCGCCACCCCTCCATTCGCAGCTTCAAAGACAAGTTCGGCTTCTACGACATCTATCTGGTGCATGCGACCAGCGGCGACATTGTCTACTCGGTTTCCAAGAAAGTGGACTTCGGCACCAGCCTGGTCGATGGCCCTTACGCCAAGGAAAACATCGGCCGCGTCTACGAGACGGCGCGCAACGCCAAGCGCCACGACGCCGTGATCTTTGCCGACGTGCAGCCCTATGGGCCGGCCGATGATGCGCCGGCTGCGTTCGTGGGCGCCCCGATCTACATGGGCAACGAATTGCAGGGCGTGCTGATTTTCCAGCTTCCTCTGGACCGCATCAATGCGATCATGTCCGAGCGCACGGGCCTGGGCAAAACCGGCGAGACTTACCTGGTAGGGCCGGATCACCTCATGCGCTCCGACGCGCACCGGGACCCGGTCAACCATGCGTTGGCGGCCTCCTTCAAGAATCCGCAGGCCGGCAGGGCGCAAACGACCGCCGTCGAGGCGGCGCTGGCGGGGAAGACGGACAGCGGGGTCATCGTCAATTACAACGGCAGTTCGGTGCTCAGCGCGTATCAGCCGCTGGACGTCTTTGGCGTGCGTTGGGCGTTCCTGGCGGAAATCGACACGGCGGAGGCCTTCGCCGCCATCGACCGGCTGGATTGGATTCTAGGGGGAACCGGCCTGGCCGGCGTGGTGCTGTTGCTCCTGCTGGTGCCGTTCATCGCCCGCCTGCTCACCAATTCGGTGATTCAGCCGTTACGCCAGGTCATTCACGGCATGTCCGCCGCTTCCGAGCAGGTGGCCAGCGCCGCCGATCAACTGACCTCCTCCAGCCAGGCGCTGGCCTCTGCGTCGTCGCAGCAGGCGGCCACGTTGCAGGAAACCTCCTCCACCATGGAAGAAATTTCGGCCATGACGCAGCAGAACGCCGCCAACAGCAAGCTGGCCAACGACTTGACCCAGGAGGCGTATCGGTACGTGGAGGACGGTACGCAGTCCATCGCGCGCATGGTACGGGCGATCAACGAGGTCAAAAGCTCGTCCAACGAAACCGGCAAGATCATCAAGACCATCGACGAGATTGCCTTCCAGACCAACCTGCTGGCGCTCAACGCCGCCGTGGAGGCCGCACGGGCGGGCGATGCGGGCAAGGGCTTCGCCGTGGTGGCCGAGGAGGTACGCAACCTGGCCTCGCGCAGCGCCGAAGCCGCCCGCACCACCAGCCAGCTCATCGAGTCCTCCAAGGCGAAGGCCGATACCAGCGTGGTCACGGCCACGGAAGTGGAAGGCCTGCTGGGCAAAATCCACGGGGCCATTCAAAAAGTGGTGGGACTGGTGGACGAGGTAGCCACGGCGACCGGTGAGCAATCGCGGGGCATCAGCCAGGTCAACACCGCAGTAACCCAGATGGACAGCATGACGCAGGGCAGTGCCGCCAATTCCGAAGAAGTGGCCGCGACCAGCGAGCAGTTGGCCGGTCAATCCGATGAGTTGGCGCGCATGGTGGAGAGCCTCGCCAAGCTGACCGGGGTGACCTACGATAACGGCGCCGGTACCCGACGTCTGGCCACCAATTCGTCGGAATTGGTGCTGCCCTCGGCACAGGGCGATGATGGGCAGGCCAAGCGCCGCCTGACCTGAACTCAGCGGCCCCTCTTCCGGCAACGTGCAGCCGGAGCGGACACGGTTTCTCTCCGGCCGGGCAGGCTCCACCCGGGATGGAGATGCCTCTGATCCAGGTCTGGGCGGGACGGCCGCTTGCCCGAGTCCACCTCGATTCCACTCAGGAGCAACATCATGCGACCAAAACGCTGGATGATCGGCCTGGGGCTGCTGGGCGCGGTGCTGCTGCTGACGGGCTGCCCCTCGCGCGGGCCCTATCACGATCCTCCGCCCCGCCGCGACATGCCCAAGCGGGACTATGCGCTGCCGCAGCAGGCCGTGCCCGTGTTGCCGGCGGCGCTGTCGCGCTAGGGCCGCCGCCGGGCGGATGGCGCCCTGCACTGCCCTCCCGCCGAGGGGCATGCGCGGGCGGACCTATCCGCCAGCGGAGCATCGGGGCAGGCCTGTGCGCCGAGTGCCGCCGCCGGAGGGTTGCTCAGCGCACCTGGAGCACCACCTTGCCCACCACCTGCCGCGCGGCCAGGTCCAGCAGGGCCTGCCCGGCCTGCTCCAGGGGCCGCACGCTGGAGATGTGGGGTGTGATGCGGCCCGCGGCGCACCACTGCAGGATCTGCTCGTAGTGCGCCCGCAGGCGCAGCGGCTCGTGATCCACCCAGGAGCCGAAGTACACACCCACGATGGACATGTTCTTCACCAGGGCCAGGTTGGCCGGTGCGCTGGGGATGCGCCCCGAGGCGAAGCCGATCACCAGCAGGCGCCCGCCCCAGGCGATGCAGCGCAGGGACTCGTCGAACAGGTCGCCCCCCACCGGGTCGTAGATCACGTCGGCGCCGCGGTCTGCGGTGAGGGCCTTGACCTCGTCGCGCAGCCGGGGCGTGCGGCGATAATTGATGACGTGCTCCACGCCCGCCGCGCGCACCGCGGCCGCCTTCTCGTCGCTGCCCACCGTGCCGATGACCCTGGCGCCCATCATGCGCCCCAGGTCCACCGCCGCCAGACCCACGGCCCCGGCGGCCGCGTGTACCAGCAGCACCTCGCCGGGCTGCAGGTGCCCGCGGTGCTGCAGCGCGTAATAGCCCGTGCCGTAGGCCGAGCGCAGCGCCGCAGCCTGGGTGTACGCCACGCCGTCCGGCAGGCGCGTGACGTGCTTCTCCTGCACCACGATTTCCTCGGCGAAGGCGCCCACCGCGCGGCCGCACATGACGCGGTCGCCCGGCGCCACGTACTTCACGGCGGGGCCCACGTCCAGCACCTCCCCGGCACATTCGCCGCCGGGAGCGAAGGGCGTAGGCGGCTTGAGCTGGTACTGGCCCTGAGTGACCAGGATGTCGGCAAAGCCCACGCCGGCCACGTGCACCGCCACGCGCACGTCGTCGTCCCCCAGCGGCTCCCGCGGCAGTTCGCCCAGCGCCAGGCCCTGAGGACCCGAGTAGTCCTTGCACAGCATGGCCCGGAACATGCGGCCCTCCACGGATGGTTGGTCTGGATGGTGCGGCGAACGGGCAAGCTTAAGAAGGGGGGACGGAAAATGTCAACGCGCGGCGCGTTGCCGAACCGGCGGGACGGCATGCGGCCGAGCCTTGGGGCGGCGGCAGCGGACGCCGCCGGTGCGATGCGCAGCGCGGCTCAGGCGGAGGCTGTCGTGAGGTAGTCGTCGCAGAAGCGGTTGAGCCACGTTTTCATTTCCGGCTCCAGGTACTCGAAGTTGATGCCGCCGCGGTCGGTGATCTCCCAGAACTTCTGCTTGGTCACGCCCAGCAGCTCGTCGCGCGTTTCGCGCAGCCATTGCTGGGAATGGCGCAGCAGGCTGTCGCGGATGCGGTGCAGGGTGGGCGAATCGCCGTCCTGGGCCAGCAGGTGCGTGGCCAGGATCATGTGCGCCTTGGTCACCCCCTTGTGGGCGAAGCCCACCTTTTCCAGCTCGGGCAGGTGCCCCATTTGCAGAAAGTTTTCCAGGATGGGCTCCAGGGGCGAGACGCCCAGGGCGTAGCCGCGCTGCAGCAGCGTGCTGATGTCCATGGCCGCCACGACCATCAGGAAGGGCATGCCCACGCGCAGGGTCTCGTTGCCGTAGTACTTGAAGAACCCGGCGATCTCCTCGGCCAGGTTCAGGCGCCGTTCCAGCATGGCCTCGGCCATGCGCCGGTACTGGTAGAGCAGGGAAAACACCGCGCGCTGGTTCTTGTCGTTGATGGCGCGGCGCAGGAAGGTGTTGAAGTACTCGATGCACAGATAGGCCGACTCGTCGTCGTCGTGGGCCAGCGCGGCCAGGGCCACCTGGCGCGTGTTGGTGGCGATGGCGCTGACGGCATCGGGCATGTTCTTCAGGGACTGGGTAAAGATCAACTCCAGGTCCATCAGCCCGCGCGCCTCCACCCACACCCGGCGGTCGGAAATATCGTCGAAGAATTCGGCGGAAATGGAGATGAAATGCTCGCTGCGCGGCCGGTACCACGTGGCCGGCAGGGCGCGCTTGGCCTCGATGTAGCTGCTCAGGATGCTGGCCAGCGTGTTGATGCTCAGCAGCGAGACGTTGCGGTCCACCTGGGTCACCGCGCTCAGGGCGATGTCCGTGACCTGCTCGATGTTGTTGATGACGGCGTGCTTCTGCCGTTCCAGCCCGCCGCCGTTGGCGCTGCCCGCCTGCTTCACGGCCGCCATGAAGTTGCGCTCGATGGTCTCCAGGATGTTGGTGGGCGTGAGGAACTGGAACACGTAGCGGAAGTATGGGATCAGCAAGGCCAGCATGACGGTGGTGATGGCAATCAGCACCAGGCTGCCGAACACCGGCGTGTAGTGGTTGCGGATGGAATAGATGATCCAGATGCAATACACCGAAGCGAAGACCATGCCCAGGAACGTCACCACGGTCACGCGGTCCGCCAGGAACAGGTCGATCAGCTTGGGCGTGTAGCGTTGCGAGGCCAGTTGCACCACGATGGCCACCACGGTCAGCGTCAGACCCAACACGCCGATCAGCACCTCGGCCAGGTTGCCGACATCCCCGCTCACCGACGAGCCGTCGCTGAGGAACAGCGTGCGCCAGAAGCTCACCTCCGTGACGCTGAGCGCAAAATCCACGACACTGGTGAACAGGAACACCATCAGGCTGGTCACGACGATCACCGCCAGCGGCAGCAGCCATCCGCGGATGGAGGCCGATACCGAGCGGGGGGCGTTGGCTGGAGTGACGGGAGTTGGGTTGGGCAACGTCTGGTCGGACATGGGGTTCGGCGGAAAAGTCCACGCGTCGCGCCGGCGCGGCATCGATCCGCCCGGGCACGCAAGCGATGTCAATGCCTTCTGCCATGCAAGCCCTTGTCCATCCCGCCCAGGAGGCCGCGCGACGCCGGCGACCCGAGGACGCGTCCGCGCGCCGGCGCTCCGCCGCATTCCGCGGCCGGGCGCGGACCGGCAGGGGGGCGAAGCGGAACCGGCGTCGCGCGGCAGTTGATCTTCGCCGCGCGTTGTGGTGTGTCGGAGGGGGCGCGCCGCCGGCGCGGCAAGGATGCACCGGCCGCCGCAGGCACGCGGCACCGACCTGATCCGGCGATGACAAAGGCGGACGCGCACAGATCGACCCCCCAATCACAAGGAGCATTCATGGGCGACAAGCCAATCGCATTGGTCACCGGCGCGGGCTGGTGGCCGGACTACGATCCGGGAATCGGGCTGGCGCTGGCGCGGGAAATGGGCGAACGCGGCCATCGCGTGCTGGTCACCGACCGCGAGCTGGCCCCCGCCCAGCGTTCCGTGGAGCAATTGAAATCCGAGGGCCTCGACGCCCGCGCCGCCGTGCTGGACGTGACCGACAAGGCCCAGTGCAAGGCGGTGCTGGACAAGCTGATCGCCGCCGAGGGGCGCCTGGACACCCTGGTCAATGCCGCGGCGCTGACCCTGGCCCGCTGGGGGCTGAAGCAGTTCCACGACATCCTGCCCGAGCAGTGCGACCAGGAGATCGAGGTCACGCTGAAGGGGGCGCTCAACGTGACCCGCGCCGCCCTGCCCGCCATGTACCAGCGCGGCGCGGGCAGCATCATCTTCATCTCCTCCGTGATGGGCTACGAGCCTTCGCCGCAGATGAGCATCTACGGGCTGAGCAAGGCGGCGCTGATCAACTTCACCATGTCCCTGGCCGCCGAGGCCGGGCCGCGGGGCATCCGCGTCAACGCCATCTGCCCCGGCGTGATCAAGACCCGCGTCACCAACCGCATGCCCCCCGCGCACACCGAGAAGTTCCTGCGCAACTCGGCGCTGCACCGCGTGGGCGAGCCGGCCGAAATCGCCAAGGTGGCCGGCTTTCTGGTCTCCGAGGCGGCCAGCTTCGTCACGGGCCAGGCCATCCGCGTGGACGGCGGCTCCATGGGTATCGTCTGACGCATGCCGCGGACCGTTCTACCCGTGCCCCGCGCGGGCCAGCAGCTCGCGCCGGGAAGAGAGCAGCAGCGAGGGTAGCAGCGCCAGCAGGGTCAGCCCCGCCATGAGCAGGAACTGGTGCTGAAACGCGCGCGCCGTGGCCTGCTGCCCGATCTGGCGCTGCAACAGGCTCCGCGCCACGGCCACCGCCTCGCGCTCCGAATAGCCCTGGGCCTTGGCGGCCGCGGTGAGCGCGATGGGCGGCGGGGTCTGCAAGGCGGCGGCGGTGCCCAGCAGATCGGTCTGCGTGATGACGGTCGTGTGCAGCAGCGTGCCCAGCAGCGCGATGGTCACCGCGCCGGAGGCCGACATGAGCAGGCTCAGCATCCACGAGGCCGTGCCCGCATCGGACTGGCGCACCGAGTTCAACCCCGCCGTGTTCACCGACGAGAAGAGGATGGAGATGCCCAGTCCCCGCCAGAACTGGGGATAGACGGCCGCCCAGCGCCCGGAGAGCGGATCCATCGCGCCGAAGTAGTACAGGCAGGCGGCGGACATCGCCACGCCCGCGACCACCAGCCAGCGCGGGCCGAAGCGGTCGGTGGCGATGCCCACGATGGGCATGGCCACCATCTGCGTGACCGCCGAAGGAATCAGCAGCAGCCCCGTTTCCAGCGTGTCGCGCCCCTGCACGTTCTGCAGAAACAGCGGCACCATGAACAGCGGCACGAACATGGGGATGGCCCGGATCACCCCGATCACCATCACCAGGCTGAAATCCAGCGAGCGGAACAGCCGCAGGGGCAGCAGCGGATGGGGCGCGCCCCACATGACCGCCACGAACAGCACGGACAGGGCCGCGGTGCCGGCCAGTCCGAGCTGAATGATGCCCGAGTCCCAGCCCTGCTCCTGACCGTACTCGACCGTCAGCAGCCCCACGACGAGTAGCGCGGCCATCACGGCGAAGCCGCGGAAATCGAAGGGCGTCTCGCGATGCTGCCGGCCCGGCGGCAGGGCCACCGCGGCGAACATCAGCGCGACGGCGCCGATGGGCAGGTTGACCGCGAACACGGAGCGCCAGTTGAACCAGTCGCTCAGCAAGCCGCCCAGGGTGGGGCCCAGGTCCGAGCCCACCATGAAGCCCACTCCCCAGATGCCCATGGCCCGCCCGCGCTCCTGGGGTGGATACGTGTCGGTGATGATGGCCAGGCTGGTGGTGAGAATCCCGCCGGCACCCACGGCCTGCAACGCCCGCGAGAAGATGAGCATGTTCAGGCTCCACGCCGTGGCGCAGAGCATGGAGCCGGCCGTGAAGACCAACAACTCGGCGATGTACAGCCGCCCCAGCCCGAAGCGCTGCCCCAGCCAGCCGGTGGCGGGCATCACCACGGCCTGGGAGATCATGAAGGCCGTAGAGACCCACTTCACCTCGTCCACGCCCACGCCGAAGGAGGTCATGATGTGCGGAATCACCACGTTGACGATGGTGACGTCCAGGATGGCCATGAACGTGCCCACCATGACCACGCCCAGCACCAGCTCGCGCCGCAGGCGTTCCGCGCGGTCCGCAGGCCCCATGTCCCTCCGTGGCGTGCAATGTGGGAATGTCAGGGTGTCGGTGGTCGAGCGGCGGCGGCTGCGGGCGTGGGGCCGCCGGGCGCCATGCGCCGCGGCGCCAGTGGGGCTCAGGCGTGGGGCGCAATGGTGATCACGACGCTGCCTGTCTTGTGCCCGCCATCGACGCGCGCATGCGCCTCGGCGATGCGCTCCAAAGGAAAGGTCGAGTCGATCACGGCCTTGAGATGCCCCTGCCCGGCGAGCGCCATGAGGGAGGCGTAGTTCTCTGCGGTGAAGACCTCCGCGGCAGTGCCCTCGTCCGGGTTGATCACCTGCTTACGAAAGCGCGCATCGATCATTTGCAGCAGATCGCCAATGACCATCAGAAACCGCCCGCCCGGCTTGAGCAGATGCTTGACGCGCGAAAAAGGCGCGTTGCCGACATTGTCCATGATGAGGTCATAGGTCACGCCGCTCTTGGTGAAGTCCTCCCTGGTGTAGTCGATGACGTGATCGGCGCCGAGCGAGCGCACCAGCTCCACGTGGCCCGCGCCACACACGCCCGTAACCTCCGCCCCGAGATGTTTTGCCATCTGCACCGCGGCGGTGCCCACCGCACCCGAGGCCCCGTTGATGAGCACGGTCTCTCCACGCTTGAGAGCTCCGCTTTTGAAGAAGATCATCGCTGTGATGCCACCGAAGCACAGGGCGGCGGCTTCTTCATGGCTGACGTTGCCTGGCTTGAGCACGATGGCGCCGTCCTCAGGGATGCTCCGATATTCCGCATGGCAGCCGAATTTGAGACCGGCAGACGCAACGACCTGATCGCCCGGCTTGAATCTCGTGACGTCCTTGCCGACGGTCTCGATCTCGCCGGCGCAATTGAATCCGAAAACCGGATGGCGCGGCTTGAAGATGCCGAGCATCAGCCGCGACGGAATGCCAAGACCGCGCGGCACGCGAAGCGCCCGCATGCGGGCATCGCCAATATCAACGGTCGTCGCGCAAATCCTGACGAGTACCTCATGCGCCTTGGGAACGGGCTTTGGCCACTCCCTCAGCTCAAGGACATCCGGCGCTCCGTACCGCGTGCAGACCACCGCTTTCACAGCGCACTCCCTCTGGCCATTCAGCCGGGTTCTGCCCGGCGCAGATCAGGGTGGTGTTCACCGGGCACCCGAATCATTCCGGGGGCACCGTGGTTCCGCCAAGCGATCCTGCACGGCGGCCGCGCCGGCCCACGCGGGATCAATGGCTGCCAAGCGCCTTCAGCCAGGCATGGGGTTGCCAGGGGATGCTCCGCCGGCCCTTTGCCGCCCCCGGATGGTGGTGCCCAATGCGGGGAGCGCCGCTAGGCCCGCAGCCGCACCCGGGCTCCTCCGGGGGTGATGTTGTCGCCGTCCTTGTCCCGCACGAACAGGCTCAGCGTGACCTCCCGTTTGTCCGCGTCGATCGCGGCAACGTTTCCGCCGGTGACCACCTCGTCGTTCACGTAGGCGGCCTTGCGGTTGGAATAGCGGAAAAACGTCAGCTCCCCGTCCTCGCCCAACCACTCCAGCACCGTCTGCGAGAGCCAGTCCCCGATCAGCGGACCGTCGATGAGCAGGGCCGGATGGTGCTCCACCTCGGTGGTGTAGGGATGATCGTAGTGGATGCGGTGCGGATTCCAGATGGCCGCATTGAACATGAACAGCGTCACGGTGTCCGCGGTGCGCCGGCGTTCGGGCAGTGCATCGCCCACCTTGAGCTTGGCGAATTGGGGCATGGTTCCTCTAGCGTGCGATACGCGTGGTGCGTTCCACGGCCACCAGATCCCCGGCCTCGGTTTCCACGCGATTTTCCGTGACGATGAAGATCAGCGGCCCGGAGGAGCCCTCCTTCTCGTAGAGCTCCACCAGGCGCTGCGTGGCGACCAGCACGTCGCCCGCGCGGATGGGCCGGTGGTATTCGGTTTCCACGCCGCCGGCCATGATGCGCTTGAGGGGCAACACCGGGATCAGCGCCGTGTCTTCCTGGATGCCGTCCGGGCGCATGCGCTCGCGCGGCACCACCGGGCGGAACAGCCCGAAGAGCAGCAGCGGCGGCGCCTCGTCGCCGTCCGTGTACTTGCGCAGGCGCTGGCCGGTAGCCACGGCGTACTTGCGGATGTCGCTGCGGTGCACCTCCACCTTCAAGGGCGGCAGGGACCGGCCGATGGCGGAACGGATTTCCGGCGTGAGCAGGGGCTCCATAAACGACTCGAGATAACAGGGCGGGGAGGACGATTGCATGGACACCGGGCCGTGCGGGGACAGCCGCCGGAGCGGCCGGCCGGGATTGGCGCGTGGCGCGTCGTGGCATGCGCCGCCGGCGCGGGCAGCACGCCCGGCCGGATCATGCCTCAAGCTGTACCATCCGCCCGGATGCCAGGCAATCGTCTCGTCCCGCCGCGGCCAGTGCGGCCCGGCGGCGCCGGGACCCCGCGCGGCGCCGCGCGCAATTTGGGATTGCCGATCCGCGGCGCTCCGGGTATCGATGAAGCATTCACGCGGCCCGCAGACGGGGCCGCCGGCGCGCCGCCGTTCGGGCGCACAAGCACAAGGCCCGCGCCGCCGCTTGGGCGCAAATGGGCACGCCCGCGCCGCGCATCCCCGGCCCGAGGGCCTTGCCACCGACAACGACTGAAGAAGGGCCCCATGGACGAGGCGGCAAAGAAGACTGTGCTGCGCATGATTCCCTATGGCCTGTACGTGCTCGGCGCCAAGCAGGGCGAGGCGATGAGCATGGCCACCATCAACTGGGTCACCCAGGCGTCCTTCGCGCCGCCGCTGGTGGTGCTGGGCGTCAAGGCCGATGCGGGCGGACACGCTCTGCTCAAGGCCACCCGCCAATTCGCCTTGAGCATGCTCAAGAGCGGCCAGAAGGACATGGCCTATGCCTTCTTCAAGCCCGTGGCCCCGCAGGGCAACATGATCGGCGGGTTCGAGTTTGCCCTGGCGGGCAACGGCAGTCCCGTGCTCACCGCCGCGGCCGGCTACGTGGCCGGCACCATCCACGAGATCGTGGAGCGCGGCGACCATTCCGTGTTCGTGGGCGAGGTCACCGAGGCCCGGCTGCACGGCGCCGCGGACATTCTCACGCTCAAGGAAATCGGCGCCAACTACGGCGGCTGAACGCGGGCGCCAAGGCCCCGGCTTGCGGGCCTCGCGCTGCACGCCGCCCGGGCCATGCTCCGGTTGTGCCCCGCGCCTGAGCCCTGGCGGGCGAGCCGCCGGCGCCCCGCCGCCTTTCCGGAGACATTGCGCATGATCAAGCTCACGTTTTGCATCCGCCGCCTGCCCCAGCTTTCCCGCGAGGAGTTCTTCAGCTATTGGCACGGGCACCACGCGGCGCTGGCGCGGAAGAATGCCAAGGCCATGCGCGTTGCGCGCTACGTGCAACTGCACGCGCTGGAGGACCGCATCAACGACGTGCTGCGCGGCTCGCGCAAGGCGCCGCAGGGCTTCGATGGCGTGGCGGAGATGTGGTGGCCCAGCCGCGAGGAGATGAACAAGGCCTTCAGCACGCCCGAGGGCAAGGCCGCCGGCAAGGAAATGCTTGCCGATGAGAAGAACTTCATCGACCTGGCCAACTCGCCCATCTGGCTCAGCGAAGAACACGAGATGCCCATCGATTAGGCGCTGCGGCTGCCGGCGGGCTGCGATCACCGGGCGTCCGCGGCCCGCTGCAAGGCCCATCGTTTCGCGCGTTTATCCTCAGGAACATCCATGAATGAGCACATCGGTTACGAGCTTCGCGCGCAGGCCGCGTGGATCACGCTGCAAGCGCCCCAGAATCACAACACGCTCAACCTGGGCATGACCGAGGCGCTCACCGAGGGCATGCGGCGCGCCGATGGCGACCCGGCGGTGCGCGCCATCGTGCTCACCGGCACGGGACCCACCTTCTGCGCGGGGGCTGACCTGAAGGGCGGCGGTGGACGCACCTTCGGCGGGGCGCGGCCCACCGACCAGGCGCCCTTCGCCGAGTTGATGGAGGTCATGTGGAACGCCTCCAAGCCCATCATCGGGCGCGTGCAGGGCAACTGCTACGGCGGCGGCGTGACCATGGTGGCCGCCTGCGACGTGGCGGTGGCGGTGGAGACGGCGCGCTTCACGCTCACCGAGGTGCGCTACGGCCTGGTGCCGGCCTATATCTGCGTGCTGTTCGCGCACAAGCAGTTGCTGGGCTCCGGCAAGCAGATGATCCTCACTGGCGAGACGCTCGACGCGTCCAAGGCGCTGGCCGTGCACCTGGTGCATCGCGTCGTGCCGCCGCAGGGGCTTGACGCGGGCGTGCAGGAGACCCTGGACAATATCGCCGCCTGCGGGCCGGGGGCCATCGCCCAGGCCAAGCGCTTTCTGCGTGACGTGCCGCACATGGGCTTCGCCGACAGCCTGCGCGCCGCCAGCGCCGTGGCCAAGGCCCAGTTCGAGGGACCCGAAGGGCAGCAGGGCATGGCCGCCTTCAAGGCCAAGCAGATTCCGGACTGGTCGAAATGAGTCGGCGTGTGCCGCTCAACGATCTTCCACTCCCTTGATTCCGCTTCAACGCACAGCGGCCCGCACCGCGTGCCGGAGCGAGAGCGTCTGTGCGGGAGCCGGTCGCGCCGGCGCGACGGGCCCCCGCAGGGATGGGCATGCGGTCCCTACAGGAACACCGTGCCGCCGTCGACCATCAGGGTCTGGCCCGTGACGAAGCGGCTCATGTCGCCGGCCAGGTAGAGCACCGTGCCCACTTGGTCGCTCACCTCCAGGGTCTTGCGCAGGCACTGGTTCTTGAGGGTGGCCTCGGCCAGCTCGGCAAAGTGTTCGCCCACCGTCTCGCGCATGCCGGGGGTGTCGGTCATCACCGGGGCGATGGCGTTGACGCGGATGTTGTCGCGGCCCAGCTCGCGCGCCAGGGCCCGCGTGAGGCCGATCACGGCGCCCTTGGAGGCTCCGTAGTGCAGGAAAAAGGGCCGCCCGAAGACCGAGGCCATGGAGCTGATGTTGACGATGCTGCCGCCGCCCGCGGCGCGCATGTGCGGCACCACGGCCTTGGCGCACTGCCAGGGGCCCTTGACGTTGACGGCAAAGGCCAGGTCCCACTCCTCCTCGCGGATCTTCTCGAAGCGGCTGTTGGTGAGGTTGCTGAATGCGCCGGCGTTGTTGACCAGCACGTCGATGCGGCCGAACTCGGCCACGGTGGCCTCGGCCATGGCGCGGGTGTCGGCGGCGCGGGTCACATCGGTGTGCAGGGCCAGCACGCGACCGCCCGCCGCGGCAATGGACTCGCGCGTGGCGGCGCAGTCCCGCAAGTCCGTGACGGTGACGGCGTAGCCGGCCTGGGCCAGGGCCTGGGCATAGCCCGCCCCCAGGCCCCGCGCCGCGCCGGTGACAATGGCCACCCGCTGCGCCTGCTCCATGCGCACGCCCTCCCTCATCGCCGGCACCGCCGGCCGGCGGCCGTCTCCCGCACGCGCGGCCGGGTTACAGGTACACCGTGCCGCCGTCGACCATGATGGTCTGGCCGGTCACGAATTTGCTCATGTCGCCGGCCAGGTAGGCCACGGTGCCCACCAGGTCGTCGGTCTCCAGGTTGCGACGCAACGTCTGCCCGTTGCGCACCACCTCGGCAAAGCGATCCACCTGGTTGCCCATGATCTCGCGCGTGCCGGGGGTCCACACCATGCTCGGGGCGATGGCGTTGACGCGGATGTTGTCGCGGCCCAACTCCCGCGCCAGGGCTCGTGTGAAGCCGATCACGGCGCCCTTGGAGGTGGCGTAGTGCAGGGCGTTGGGCATGCCGAAGATGGCGGCCAGGGAGCTGATGTTGATCACGCTGCCGCCGCCCTGCTCGCGCATGGACGGCACGCAGGCCTTGGCGCACTGCCACAGGCCCTTCACATTGACGGCCATGCAGGCGTCCCATTCCTGCTCGTCCAGATCGGTGAAGCGCCCGTTGTGCAGGTTGCCGTACATGGCGGCATTGTTCACCAGCACGTCGATGCGCCCGAACGCCTTGACGGCGGCCGCGGCCATGACCTGGGCGCTCTCGGCGCTGGTCACGTCCACCTTGGAGGAGAGGGCCTTGCCACCGCTTTTCTTCACGGCCGCCGCGGTCTCGTCGCAGTCGCGCACATCGCATACGACCACGGCCATGCCCATGCCGCTCAGTTCCTGCGCGAACGCCGCGCCCAGCCCGCGTGCCGCGCCGGTGATCACGGCCACTTTGCCTTCCATGCTCATTTTACGCCTCCGTGGTTGCGGCGGAGCGATCGCCATCGAATGCCGATGGCCTCCGCCCGGGTCGGCACGGGCCGGCAACGTGAGGTGTCCGGTGCCCGCGCCCATGCATGCACTGCCGTGCAGCGCGCGATAGCTTGTCCAGCTTCCTCATTCCCCATGCGGCGCCCGCTGTCAATGGCGTGACCGCTGCGCCGCCGGGGCGCTGCGCCGACCGGCACGCCGCTAAGGCAGGGGCAGGGCCTGGGCCGCCGCCTGAGCCAGCCCGCTGCGCACAGCCGCCGCGAGGGCCGCCGGCTGGGCGGGGGTCATGGGCGTGGAGATGGCGCCCATCAGCGAGGGATTCATGGCGATGCCGTGATCCAGCAGATGTTGGGCCAGGGCCAGCTTGCGTGCCTGCCGCTCCGGCGTGGGGTATTGGCTGCGGTAGCCCGGCGGCGCAGCGCCCAGGCGCAGCATGAACAGCGACCCCACCCCCGCGGCGGCGCCGGGTGTGCCGGTTTCCCGCAGCACCGCCTCCAGCAGCGCGCGCGTGTGCTCCCCCAGGGCGTTGAGGGCCGCGAAGGCGTCGGGCGTGAGCAGTTCCATGGCCGCGCGCCCGGCCACCATGGTCACCGGATTGCCGTTGTAAGTGCCCGCATGAGGCAGGGGGGCCTTGCCCGCTCCGGCATCGAACATGGCCATGATCTCGCGCCGCCCGGCCACGGCACCCACGGGAAAGCCGCCGCCGATGATCTTGCCCAGCGCCGTCAGGTCGGGCTGCACGCCCAGCACCCCCTGCAGGCCCGTGGGCCCCGAACGGAAGCTGATCACCTCGTCGACGATGAGCACGATGCCGTGGCGCCGCGTCACTTCGCGCAGCATGGCCAGGAACTCCGGCGAGGCCAGCTCCATGCCCAGGCGGCTGGGCAGCAGGTCGATCACCACGGCGGCCAGCTCCCCGGCCGCGGCCTCCAGCAGGGCCCGGCTGCGTTCGGTGTCATTGAAGGGCAGCACCACCACGCCCTGCAGCACGCCGGGCGGCGTGCCCCGGGCGTAGGCGACCGGCAGCGGATCGGGCACGCCCCAGGCCGACGGCGGGGAATCCAGGCTCACCTCCACCGGGTCGTAGCTGCCGTGGTAGACTCCCTCGCACTTGGCGATGCGCGGGCGGCCCGTGAAGGCCCGCGCCGCCTTGATGGCGTTCATCACCGCCTCCGTGCCCGAGTTGCAGAAGCGCACCTGTTCGAAGCCCGGCGCCCGCGCGCAGAGCAGTTCGGCCAGGGCGATCTCCGCCTCGGTGGGATGGGCGAAGGCCGTGCCGCGCGCGATCTGCGCCGTGACGGCCTCCACGATGGCCGGGTGCGCGTGGCCATGGATCAGCGAGGTGGCGTTGTTGTAGAAGTCGATGCGCTCCACGCCGTCCTCGTCCACCAGGCGGAAGCCGGCGCCTTGCCGGGCATAGACCGGATAGGGCGACATGGACACGGTGAGCCGGCTGTTGCCCCCGGGCAGCACCTGCTGGGCGCGCCGGTGAAGCTGCGCCGAGCGCGAATCGGGATCGGGGTAGCGTCCGCCAGCCATGGGGACATCCGTTGGGGGGTGACATCGCACGCGGCACGTCGCGGTGCACCGGCACTGTGTCGCGTCACCGTGCGATGAACAATATGCGGCGGGGAGGCCGTCGCCCAGGCACCCTACCACAGGGCCGGGGTGGAATCGACGGGCGTCGCACAGCGACACGCATGCCGCCCGGCGCGCCGCGGCGTCAAATATGCTATGGCATGGGCGACGCCCAACTTTGCGACCACCATTGAGGATGCCGCGCCATGCAAGAGATCACGTACTGGGTCAACGGGGAATTCGTGCCGGCCAGCAAGGCCATGATGCCGCTCAACCAGCGGGGCTACCGCCTGGGCGACGCCGTGTTCGACACGGAGCGCACCTTCGGCGGCCGGGTGTTCCGCCTGACGCAGCACCTGGAGCGCCTGGCGCGCTCGCTGGCCTACACGCGAATCGCGCCCGGCCTGAGCATGCAAGAGCTGGGGCGCATCACCGAGGAGACTGTGGCCCGCAACCAGCCCCTGGTGGAGGAATACGGCGATTTCTGGGTCACGCAGACCATCAGCCGCGGCGGCGGCCCGCCCACGGCCCCTGGGCCGGGCTTTGCCAGCGTGATCATGGAGCCGCTGCTCTTCGAGCGCGTGGCGGAGCACTACACCCAGGGCGTGCCGCTGGTGATCCCCAGCGTGCGCGCCAGCGCCTCCGGCGGGCTGGACCCCAAGGTGAAGTGCGTGAGCCGCATGCACCTGGTGCTGGCGGACATCGAGGCCAAGACCATCAACTCCAAGGCCCTGGGGCTGCTGCTGGACGAGCACGGCGACTTGGCCGAGGTGCTCTACGGCAACATCTTCGTGGTCAAGGGCGGGCGCATCGCCACGCCCGAGGCGCGGGCGATCCTGGAAGGGGTCACGCGCAACACCACGCTGGAGCTGATCCGCGAGACGGGACTGCCGCTGAGCGAGCGGCGCCTGCAGCCCTATGACCTGCACACGGCCGACGAGGCCTTCGTCACCACCACCAGCTATTGCCTGATGCCGGTGGGATCGCTCAATGGGCAGCCCATCGGCGCAGAGCGCCCGGGGCCTGTCACGCGGGAGCTGATGCAAGGGTGGAACCGCCTGGCCGGCTTCGACATCGCCGAGCAGGCGCGCACCTATGCGGCGCGCCGCAAAGCCGCCCCCCTGGCCATCGCGGGCATGACGCGCTAGCGCCTCGGCCGCCCGAGGGGGTGACGCCCCGGCGTCCCTGGCCGCGCGCTCACTCGCCGTCGCCGGCCGGGGCGTCGCGCCGGCGCGCCTCGGCGGCCTGCATGAGTTGCTGCAGCACCTCGTAGGGCTGGGCGCCCACCACCTTGTAGCCGCCGGCCACGAAGGTGGGCACGCCGGTGATCCCCAGTTGCATGGAGAGCGCCCAATCGCGGTTGACCTGCTCCTTGAAGGTGCGTTGTTCCAGCACCTCGCGCGCCTGGTCCACGGGCAGTCCCACGGACGCCGCGATCCTGAGCAGGTTGTCCGGCTCGGCCAGGTTGACCAGATCCACGAAGAACGCGCGGAACAGCGCGTCGTGCAGCGCCTCGCCCCGGCCGATGCTGTCGGCCCACTTGCCCAGTTCCTGCGCCAGGCGGCTGTTGTAGGTCATGTTGCGCGCGCTGTAGGGCAGGCCCTCCTGCTGCATCAGGCCCTGCATGCGCTGCTGCGCCGCCGCGATGTCGTAGTCGCGCCCGGCAAACAGCGCCTCCAGCGTCACGCCTTCCTGCGGGGTTTCCGGGTGCAGGGGAAAGTGCACCCATTCGATTTCGATGTCGTATTCCCGCTGCAATTTCTCAATACGCCCGGTACTGAGGTAGCACCACGGTCAGACGTAATCGGAAAACACCTGGATCTTCACCGGCTCGCTCATGGGCCATCCTCGCTGGAGAGTTTGACAGCTCGCGGGATCGTCTTGGGGAGATGGACATGGAGTCGGCGCTGGCCGCGCCGCCGCGCGGGCGGCGCACCACGGCTCACGCCGCATCCCAGTTCAGCGTACACGCCCCCGCGCGTATGACAAGCTACGGGGCGCGCCGCCGTGGCTACCGCACGTGGGGCAGGATTTCCTCGGCGATGCGGTGCACGTTGTCCAGCTTTTCCGGCTCGCTGGCGCCGGGCACGTAAAAGATGAACTCGCCCACGCCCTGGGCCTGGTAGGCCAGCAGATCCTCCACGATCTGTCCGGGCGTGCCCGACATGGGGCGGTTGCGCCTGTCGGTGAAATGCAGATGGGTCTTGGGGGCGATGCGGATACTGCCCGGATCGCGCCCGCGCTCCGCGTAGAGCCGCTCCAGCCGCCGCCGTTTTTCGCCCAGCTCCCGTGGATTCAGGTCGGCCGGCGGCGTGAGCACCACCGGATGCCACACGTCGCCGAACTCGGCCATGCGCCGCAGTGCGCGGGGCGTGTGGCCCCCGATCCAGATGGGCGGGCCGCCCGCCTGGGCCGGCTTGGGCTCGGCCACGAGATTCGCATACTTGAAGAATTGTCCCTCGAAGGCGGGGGTGTGCTGCGTCCACAGGTTTTTGCAAATGCGCAGGTATTCGTCGGTGCGCGCGCCACGCTCGGCAAACTGCTCGCCGATGCCCAGCGCCTCGAATTCCTCACGCCACCAGCCCGTGCCGGCCCCCATGAACAGCCGCCCGCCGCTGAGCCGGTCCACGGTGGCGAACCACTTGGCGGTGACCAGGGGATTGCGGTAGGGCAGGATCAGCACACTGGAGCCGAACCGCACGCGCTCGGTCTTGCCGGCCATGAAGCCGATCAGCCCCAGCGTGTCGTTCCAGGGCGTCCAGGCGTTCAGGTCGATCTCGCCGGTGGCGCTGTAGGGATACTTGTCGGTGTGCCCGCGCACCAGCACGATGTGGTCGCTGACGGCCAGCGAGGAGAAGCCCAGCCGGTCGGCGGCCAGCGTGAAGGCGAGCATGTTTTCCGGCGTGGCGTCAGGCCCACGGTTGTCCAGGTTGAATCCGATCTGCATGGGGGCTCCCCGTGGAAAAAGGCCGGGCGCGCGCCGGCGGGACGGCCGGGAGCGGCGCCCGCTGCCGGCGAAAGGGGTCGCACGAGGCGCTCGGGCCGCCCCTGCGCCGTCAGCCCTAACAGAACGCGCGGCATTCGTCCATGGTCCCCACGTCCGCCCCCGCCCTTCCGCCGCACGCGCCCGCGCGGCCGGCACAAGGCGCGTGGCGCATCCGCCCCTGCCGTCATGGCGCCGCGCAGGATTTGCCGGATGGGGAGCCCCGTGGTAGACGGGAGCGCCACCGGCCGGCGTCCGTGCGCCACGACCTCGGCGCACGGCGCCGCATCCCAAGCGTCCTTGCAGCAAGGGTTCATGAACACCGCCCCCGCAGCCAGCGCTCCCGCGCAGCGCCTGCTCGACCGCAACTTCGTGCTGCTGTTCTTCGGCGCGATGCTGTTCAACATGAACTACAACGGCTATTTCCTGCTGCCCTACTACCTGGAGCTGCGGGGCACGAGCGAGTCGTTCTACGGGGCCGTGGCCGGCTCGTTCGGGCTGGCGACGTTCCTGAGCGTGGTGCTGCTGGGGCACCTGGGGGACGCCGGCAAGCGCAAGTGGTTGGTCACGGCCTACATGGTGCCCTTCCTGGTGGGCAACGCCATCGCCATCGCGGCCTACCGTGCGGCCCCGGAATGGTATTTTGCCGTGCGCATCCTGCACGGCGTCACCTCGGGCCTGGGCTTTCCACTGGTCTATGCCTGGGCCGTGGAGCTGGGACCGCCGCAGCGCAGGACCGAAGTGCTGGCCTACATGGGCATCGGCTTCGTGTTTGCCGCCTATGCCGGGCCGTTCGTTTCGGAGATGATTCTCAACCTCCAGGCCAACCCGGCCGACCCCGACGCCTACCTGCCGGTGTTCATCAGCATGCAGGTCATCGCCATGGTGGCGCTGGTGCTGTTTCTGCTGGTGCCCCACAGCCAGATGGCCCCGGCGGGGGCGCCTTCGTTCGTGGGGCAGTTGCGGCTGCTCTCGCGCCGCGCCACGTGGCTCATGCTCGCCATCACCACGGTGTTCGGCGGGGCCTTCGGCATCTTCTTCGCCTTCGGCAAGAACTACACGGCCTCGCTAGGCCTGGCCTATGCCAGCGTGCTGTTTGCGGGCTACGGCATCGGCTCGGTGCTCACCCGCGCCACCATCCGCCCCCTGGTGCTGTGGCTGGGCACGCCCACCATGATCTCCACGGCGCTCGCGGGCTATGCCCTGAGCTTCCTGCTGCTGGGATTCTCCCAGGGCTATATCCTGCTGGGCGCGTGCGGGATCGTGGCGGGCGTCAGCCATGGACTGCTGGGCCCCACCAGCACGGCACGCCTGTTCGAGCTGCAGCGGCCCGAGGAGATGGGCCGCTCGGCCATCCTCTATCACGGCTTCTTCGGTGGCGGGGCGGGGCTGTTTCCCTACATCGGCGGGGTGCTGCTGGAGGTGATCGACTTCCACCTGCTGTATCTGCTGATGGGCGGCGTGTGCCTGCTGTCCGTGCTGCTCAACGTGTGGGTCAATCGCGCCGGCCCGGCGCAGATCGCCCGCCTGCGGGCAATGCCCCCCACGGTGGCGCCGGGCGCCCCAGCCGGCGCGGCGGCGCTGCCGGCGGCCATGCGCTACCGGCTCCCGACCCTGGCCTCCGCGCCCCAGGCGTCCACGCCCGCCAAGCCCGTAGCGCCGGCCCGGCCCGCCACGCCGGCCATGGCATCGCCCGCAGCCGGGCCGCAGGCCGCTTGGCGCTCGCTGGGCATCTCGCGCGTGCTGCTGCTGCGGCGTCGCGGGCACTGAATGGTGGGAGCGGGAGCGATGGCGATGGGCCGGCGTGTGCGCCCCGTCAATCGCCGGGAGGCTACTCGGAAAAGCCCATGACGTCCTGGCCCAGCACCATGGCCAGCGACTGGCGGTAGGCCGCCAGCGCATGGGCCCCGTTGCCGCGCATCAGCTTGAGGGCGTAACGGGCCACGTTGATCCCGTCCCGCACGGTGAACGGCTCGTCGCTGTGGTGCGCCCGCTGCAGAAACTCCACCACGTAGCGCAGCACGTCCTCGTCGGCGAAGGGCAGGTTGTCGCGCAGGATGCGCAGCTCCTCGTCGGCCTCGGGAAAATCCACCACGATCTGCGGTTGCAGGCGCGAGTGGATGTATTCCGGCAGGTCGAAGGTCGAGGCGTCCTCGTTCATGGTGGCGCAGAAGCGGAAGTCCGCATGGGCCTTGATCTTGATCCCCGCCACGATGGATTCCACGTAGCGCCGTGCGTCCAGCAACGGCGCCAGGGACGCCCAGCACTTCTCGCCCATGCGGTTGCCCTCGTCCACGATGCACACCCCCCCGCGCAGCATGGCCGTGACCACGGGACTGGCCACGTACTTGATGCGCTGATTGTCGGAGATCACGGGGGTGACGATCAGGTCCTCCGGGCGCGTGTCCATGGTGGCCTGGAACAGGTACACCTCGCGCCCCAGCGCGCGCGCCGTGGCATAGGCCAGGGAGGTCTTGCCCACGCCCGGCTTGCCGATCAGGCGCGGATTCAGCGGCAGATCCGCCTCGTCCACGACCAGCCACGCGGCGGCGAGCTGCTTGACCAGCTCCTCCTGACCGACCCAGTGCGGCGTGAACTCGTCCGGGTGGGCCAATTGCAGCTCCACGCCGTCCAGCGTGACGGTCTGCCGGGTGGGCGTGGGTGTGCGCTTGGGCATGGGCTCCTTGCACGTCTGGGGCGTGTCGGGCGGGATCAAGTGTGCCGCGGTCGGTCGGCGCGGGTGTGCGCCGGCGTCGTGTTGGCGCGGGCAGCCTCGATGGCCGACCTGCACCTGCACACGAAAAATCTATCCGTCCCAGGAGGAGCGGTCAAACGAATCGATTGCGGGGCATTTGCGGGTGGTGCAACACGCCGTGTGTGCGGCGCTTGCCGCACATGCGGGGGAGGGCCCCGGCCGCCTTGCGGCGATCCGGTGGCCCGGCCGCTGGATCGGAACAGGGTCAGAAGCTCGCGCCGACACCCAGCGTCATGGTCGTGAATTCGAGATCGTCGTTGGTGCCGGAACCCGTGGCGGTACCGGTGTGGTAACCCACGTGCACATCCCACATCATGGCCAGCCTCAGCCCCAGGCGCGCAAAATACTGCGTGGCGGCGTAATCGTCCGAATCGCCGCTTGCCGAGATGGTCAACGTCCCGACGCCATAGCCGATGGCCGCGCTGATCACCGGTACCGGCAATTCCAGGTACACGTTGTTCATGACCGTGCTGACATCGAGTTCGAATTTCGTGGGCGCTCCAACGTCAATCGAGATTGTGCTCTGGTAGTCCTCATGCGATACGCCCACCCACCAGGGCGTGCTGATGCCGACGATGTACCCGCCGACCGATTCGCCGTTGTAGGTCTCGCCGCCGGGGCCGGTGCTGGTGATCGTATTGGAATAGGGAATATCGAGGGAGAGCGAAATGGCATGGGCTGGCGTGACGGCCCACAATACGATCGCGAATGCCGCGATGACGCCCAGAAGATGCCGCATGGGTCCTCTATTTTCTTGTGAAATTCCTTGCCGCCTCGGCGGCGCACAGGGCCTGCGTCTGCACGCTGACCGCGCGCTGGGGCCTATCCTGTGCGAGATGCGAAATTCGCGCCCCGACCCTCCCGCAGGGCCGCGAAAATTCTCGCTCGCATGACGTACTGAATTGGTATGAAAGGGAATTCCGCCCGTCTGGGGATATGTCGCAGCCTCGGGGAATGGCGGAGGCGGCGACGCTCAGAAGTTGAATTTGAGGCCGGCAGTCATGGTTTCGAATTCAAAATCGGGCGTGCCGCCTTCCTGGTCATAGGTGGCCAAGCCGCGGTTCAGGCCCGCATGCACCTCGAACGAGGCGCTGATGTTGAGTCCCAGGCGTGCGAAGTACTGCTTGGCGTTCCACTTCGCATCCAGCCGCTTTTCTTCAATCGTACCTTGGCCGTAGCCCAGCACCACGCTGATCAGGGGCGTCGGCAGATCGAGGAAGACGCTGTTCATGGTCGTGGTCAATTCGAGGTCGATCTTCTGGCCCATGTCCGCCGGTACGTCGCGGAGATGGGTCGCGTAGTTCTCAAGGGTCACCCCCACCCACCAGGGCGTGCCGATGCTGACGATGTTGCCGCCCAGCGAGCTGGCTGCAAAGTTCAGGTCTCCGCTGTTGGTTCCTTTGAACGTGACGGAACTGGCGTAGGGCACGTCTGCGGAGATGGACCACGCGTGGGCTGGCGTTGCGGCCCATAAAACGATCGCGCAGGCCGCGATCACGCCCAGTAGATGTCGCATGTTGTCCTCTTGTGGTTGATCGGATCCCCTGCCCGGACTATCGGCGCACGGTGCGGAAACTTGAGCGGCAACGGGAGGACGACGAGCGCGCGGTCCGCCGCCGGGTCCGCAAGTGTCGCGACGATTGCATGGGGAATGGCGCGGGGCACCGCGGGACCCCTGCGCAGTAAGCGGGGGCCGGCGTGCGGGTGCTGCTCAACGATGCAGGGCGCTCCAGGGTGCGGGAGCGACGCCGGGCGCTGGCCGGAGACGGCTCAACCCATGCCGACCGCGTCCTCCTCGCCGACGTAGCGATAGCCTTGCCCGAGGGCGGGCGGCGCGTCCTGCGTTGGCGCAGGCGCAGGGCGGGGCCGACCCCCGCGCCCCGCGGAGCCATCGTCGCGCGTGACGCCCTCCTGGGCATACGCAAAGCTCAGGGCCTGCGTCGGCAGCAGCATCTCCAGCTCTTCCAGCAGCTCGTCCGTGGGCACCACGCCCAGCCCGCAGTCCAGGATCACGCGGTGCCCACAGGCGGTGAGCACGGCCAACTCCACCTGGCAGGGGCCCGGAGACTTGGCCAGGGCCCCTACCAGCCGCCGCATGGGCTCATCGGGCAGGGGCGTGTCCAGGGCGATGCGCAGCCGGCGGGCCTGGCCGGCCCGGTACTCGCTGAGCGAGCGCACCTTCTCGGCGCGCACGCTGATCTCCTCGTCGCGCACGTTCACGCGGCCCTGCACCAGCAGCGGCTCGTCCTGCTTAAGCAGGTCGCCGGCCAGCGCGTACTCCCGGGCATAGACCACCACCTCCAGCGA